>DATAWP010000033.1:0-37263 GCA_036267155.1 Tepidisphaeraceae bacterium | reverse complement strand
AACGATCATCACGGACTGCGGGTCGATCCCCTGATGCAGGTGGCCACCGAACGCGATATTGATCCAGGGCGTCCCCTGGCCTCCCCGGCGACGCTGTGCCGCCTGGAGAATCGCATCAGCCCTCGGAGTTGTGCCAGGCTACCGTACGATGGCAACACATCTGAACTGACGACCGCACAGGTTCGCCTGTCCTCGCTATATCCTACATCAATCCCAATTCGCAGATTCGACATAGCATCACCAAATTCCGCCTAGGAATTTATATTGCCGAACTACCTACAACATACAGATTTTGATCCTAATCCGCTTCCGCGTCAATTCCCCTTCAGCGACGCCATGTCGATCACGAAACGGTAGCGAACGTCGCATTTCACCACGCGCTCGTAGGCTTCGTTGACCTTCTGAATCGGGACGACCTCAATGTCGGATACGACTTTGTGCTTGCCGCAGAAGTCGAGCATTTCATGGGTTTCGCGGATGCCGCCGATGGCGGAGGCGGCGAGGCTGCGGCGGCCGCGCGTCTTTTGGGGTGGGCTGCTAGAATATCCCGGTCATGAAGTTCACGAAGATGCACGGCATCGGGAACGATTACATTTACGTCAACGGGTTTGCCGAGACGGTGGCCAATCCCGCGCGCCTTGCCCGGGAAGTCTCGGACCGGCATTTTGGCGTTGGGGCTGATGGACTGATCCTGATCCTTCCATCGGAAACGGCGGACGTGCGGATGCGGATGTTCAACGCCGACGGCAGCGAGGCGGAGATGTGCGGCAACGGCATCCGCTGCGTCGCCAAGTACGCTTTCGACCACGGTCTGTCGCGCAACAATCCCATGAAGGTGCAGACTGCCTGCGGCGTCCTTTCGCTGGCATTGCAAATACCCAATGGCAAGGTCAGCCAGGTGACCGTGAACATGGGCGAGCCGGTCCTGAAGCTTGCGGACATCCCCGTCGATGGCGGGGCGGTGTCGGCGATGGAAGGTTCACACCAGTTTTCATTCGACGTGGGTTCGCAGACGATTTCGCCGGCGACGTTTGTCTCGATGGGCAATCCGCATGTGGTGGTTTTCGTGGAGGATGTGAGCCGGGTTGATTTGCCCCGTGTCGGTCCGCTCGTGGAATGCTTTGAAGCATTCCCCAAGCGCATCAACGCTCATTGGGTGCAGATCAAATCTCAGCGCGAAATTATCATGCGGACGTGGGAACGCGGCAGCGGGATCACGCTGGCGTGCGGAACGGGGGCATGCGCGGTGTGCGTGGCGGGCGCCCTGACGGGGCGGACGCAGCGGAAAATCCTGGCGCATTTGCCGGGCGGCGATCTTTCGCTGGATTGGCGCGAAAACGACAACTGTGTTTACATGACCGGCCCGGCAACCGAAGTTTTCAGCGGGGAATGGATCGGCCGGTAAGTCACGCCGAACACGCTATAATGACTCATTCGGCTCTCAGCAAGGAATTGAATGCCTATAACGCGAGAACAAGTGATGACCGCTTTGCGGACCGTGCAGGATCCGGAGCTTTTCAAGGACATTGTCACTCTGAACATGGTCAAGGAAATTCGCCTCGACGGCGACAGCGTTTTCGTGACGGTGGAACTGACGACGCCGGCTTGTCCGCTCAAGGAGCGGATTGAGAAGGATGTGACGGCCGCGTTGCGGGCGGCGGGGGCGAAGGAAGTGTCGCTGGAATTGACGGCCAACACGCGCGGGCCGGCGGCGCCGCGGAAGGACGTTTTGCCGCAGATCAAAAATGTCGTGGCCGTGGGCGCGGGCAAGGGGGGCGTTGGGAAATCGACATTGGCTCTGAATCTTGCGGTGGGATTGCAGCGGGCCGGTGCGGAGGTGGGGCTGATGGATGGGGATATTTATGGCCCGTCGATGCCCACGATGCTGGGGATCAAGGGCCAGACGCCGCGGCTTTCGGGGTCGAAGATCATTCCGCATTTCGTGCATGGGATTCACGCGATCACGATGGGTTCGCTCGTGGAGCAGGACAAGCCGCTGATTTGGCGCGGTCCGATGGCTCACGGGGCGTTTCGGCAGTTGCTGGTGGAAAATACGCTGTGGCCGGAATTGGATTATCTGATCGTCGATCTTCCGCCGGGGACGGGGGACGTGCCGCTGACGCTGTGCCAGCTTTTGCCGCTGACCGGCGCGGTGGTCGTGGCCACGCCGCAGCAGGTGGCGCTGGACGATGCGATCCGGGCGGTGCGGATGTTCCAGCAGTTGCAGACGCAGGTGCTGGGGATTGTGGAAAACATGAGCTATTTCGTCGCGCCCGACGGCACGGAGCATGATTTGTTCGGCCGGGGCGGCGCTGAAGCCGCTGCCAAGCGGCTCGGCCTGCCGTTCCTCGGCTCGATTCCGCTTTACACCGAACTGCGCGTCAACAGCGACGCGGGCGATCCAGGCCGGAATTTTCAGGGCAGTCCCGCGCTGGCCGCAGCGCTGACGCACATCGTGGAGAATCTGGCCGGGCAGATCAGTCGGCACAATCTGGGCGATCAAGGGCCGGAACTGAATATCAGTTGAAAGAGCAGGAGCCCGGGGCAAGCGGCGGAAGATGGCCGCCGAAACATGGTATAATCGATTAGATTAGCGAGGTCATTATGCCTTTGGTGATTTCCGACGATATGTTACTCGCGGCGAATCTCACGGAGCGGGAAGCCCTGATCGAGTTCAGTTGCCGCCTGTTTGAAGCGGGTAAACTGGATTTATGGCCCGCGGCTCGGATGGCGCGTCTAACGAGACTGGAAATGGAAGTCGAACTGGCGAAAAGACAAATTCCGATTTATCGCCCTACAACGCAGCAGCTTGAGAAGGAAATCGCCTCGTTGGAGAAGTTTGGGGATCAGGCGTGACTGTCGTCGTCTCGGATACGTCTCCGATTCGTGCATTAAATCATCTGGGTCTTTTGTGGTTGCTCGAGCGTATTTTCGGCGTGGTATATGTCCCGCCGGCAGTTGCGGAAGAGCTATTGCATCCGCGTCAGGGTTTGGTGATCGACGCACGTGGCGTCTCTTTTTTTGACGTTCGCGCGCCCATCGATCCGAACCGGGCCCGTGCCCTGGGTAATAACCTGGATCCCGCTGAAATCGAAGCAATTTCGCTCGCAATCGAGCTGAAGGCGCCTTTCGTGTTGATCGACGAATCGGCAGGCCGTGCCGCTGTCGAGAAAGCAGGCATGACTCCCATCGGAGCACTGAGCATTTTGGTTCGCGCAAAGCGTCTTCGTCTTATTGCCGAGATCAAGCCGCTCATGGACCGGCTGCAGGTTGAACTGAATTTTTACATCAGCTCCTCGCTTCGCGATTGGGTGATTCGTTCGGCGGGCGAAGATCGAGGCTGATTGGCATGGGAACAAAAAGTATGCCAGCCCATACTCATACCAATCGTCTTGCCCAAGAAACGTCGCCGTATCTTCTTCAGCACGCGCACAATCCGGTGGATTGGAATTCATGGAGCGAAGAAGCGCTCGATCGCGCCAAGCGAGAGAACCGCCCGATTTTTCTTTCAGTCGGATACAGCACTTGCTACTGGTGCCACGTCATGGAGCGGGAATGCTTCGAGAACGATGACATCGCCGCGGAAATGAATCGGCGGTTCGTGTGCATCAAGGTGGATCGGGAGGAGCGGCCGGACATCGATCAGCTTTACATGACGGCGCTGCAAGTCATGACCCGGCAGGGTGGCTGGCCGATGAACGTGTTCCTCACGCCGGATCTTCGTCCGTTTTTCGCCGGCACGTATTTCCCGCCGGAGGATTCATACGGGAGGCCGGGCTTTGCGAGAATTTTAACGGCCGTGGAAGAGGCGTACCAAAATCGCAGCGACGAAGTGAATGCGTCGGCCGAGCAGGTCGTGGCGATTCTGCGGCAAATGTCGCGCCCGCGCCGGGGAGCAGCGGCCATCAGGATCGACCACCCGTTCGTCAGGGAAATGATCGACCGCGCCGCGGCTGATTTCGACGATCAGAACGGCGGATTCGGCGCCGCGCCGAAGTTTCCACAGCAAACATTGCTCGAACTGATCCTGATCTATTTGCGCGACCATTCCGATGCGAAGCTGATGGACATCGTGAAAAAATCGCTCGATGCGATGGCTTACGGCGGAATTCGCGATCACCTCGGCGGCGGGTTTCATCGCTACAGCACCGATGCCCGCTGGCTCGTGCCGCATTTTGAGATCATGCTCTACGACAACGCGATGCTGCTGTGGAGTTATGCCGAGGCGCATCGCCACACCGGCGAGGCGCGATATGCCGCCGTCGCCCGAGGCATCGCGGATTTCGTGTTGAGCGATATGACGGCGCCCGGCGGCGGATTCTTCACCGCCCTCGATGCCGAGGTCGATGCCCAGGAAGGAGCCAGTTATCTCTGGACTCGCCAGGAGGCGGCCGATGCGCTGGCCGACGATTCGGAAGCGGCGCGATTCCTGCGAGTGTATGGGCTGGACGATGGCCCCAACTTCGCCGACCCGCACCACGGCAACGGGATGCCGGATAAAAATGTTTTGTATCTGGCCGAGCCGGGCGATGGATCGGCTCTGTTTGATGAAAAACTGGGGCGGCTGCGGCAAATTCTGCTGAATGTTCGGCGGCAGAGAAAGCAGCCGATGCTCGACCGGAAAATTCTCACGAGCTGGAACGCGCTGATGATCCGCGGCTTGGCACATGCGGGGTCGGTCCTGCGGGAAGAGCGATATGTGCGGGCAGCTCAAAAGGCGGCGGATTTTTTGTGGTCGAGCCATCGCGATGCCGAAGGCGGTCTGCTTCGCGTCAGCACGGGCCGGGCGGCGAAGCACCGGGGATTTCTGGATGATTATGCGTTTCTTATTCAGGCGCTATTGATCCTCTCGCGGCGCGAGGATGCGGAGCAATTGGCTCGGATTATGCAAGAGAGGTTTTCATCCGGCCCCGACGGCGGGTTCTTTTATACCGACGAGCGGGCGAGCGATCTGATCGTGCGGCAGATGATCGGCAGCGACAGCCCGCTGCCCAGCGGCAACGGCGTTGCCGCGATGGCGTTGCTCGAACTCGGCCAATTGCAGAAGGCGCGGGACACGATTGCCGCGTTCGCGGATCAAGTGCAAAGCGTCGGGCAGGGGATGAGCGCGCTGGTGGAGGCGGCGTATTTGTTCGTAAAGGATCATGGGGCGCTTGAAACAGCGGCCGGCGCGGATCGCGATCGCGCGCCGTCGCCGGGCGAATTGGCGGCGGAGGTCGTCGAGATCGAAACGTCCTGGGAGTCTCCGGTGGTTTTGCGCGTGAAATGCCGAGTTGCAGAACGATTTCATCTGAACGCGCACGATGCCGTGGAGGTCCCCACTCGCCTGGCGGCCAAGGGCGTGGCGGTGGAATCGGTCGAATATCCGGCCGGGGAATTGCGGGGAAGATTCGAGATCGTGATGCGCCTGAAATCGCCGGTGGCGGGGGAATTCGAACTGGCTTTGTCGTATCAGGCGTGCGACGCCAGCGCTTGCTTGCCGATGGTGACGCGGCGTTTGAAAATGTCCGGCGATTGAAGCGGGCGGCGCTTTGGGCTACTTTCCACCATCATGATTGTCACGAGCTGCAACGTTGAGATTTCCGTGTCTGATCGAGCGCCGGCGAATTGGCGGGCCGTTGTCGTTTTTGTCGCGCAGGGGGAATCTTCTCCGGATGTGTCCGGACCGGCCAAACGCGCGGGGAAGGAGATCGCCCAGAGCGTTGATCGGCTGCTTTCCGCGGAAGTGGCCAGCGGGAAAGCCGGCGAGATCGCTTTCGACATCATCGGGCAGGGCTCGGCCGCGCGGCGGGTGTTCGTGGCGGGATTGGGAAAACCGGAAAAAGCTTCCGCCGAGGTCATCCGCCGGTCTGCTGGCGCCGTTCTGCGGGCGCTGCGGAAATATCGCATCGATCGCGCCGCGATTCTGTTGCCGGAACTGAAGGGGATTTCCGCCCCGGTTGCCGCCGATGCAATCGCCAGCGGGATTTCCCTGGCGGCTTTCGACTATCGGGAATACAAGGGCGCCGCATCCAAAGCCCGGGAAAAAGAAGAAAAGCCGATGAAGCGGACGGCTGTCGCGCTGGTTGCAGACAGAAGATCGTTGGCGACGGTGAAGGCGGCGGTGGAGCGTGCGAAGATCGTTTGCGACGGTCAGAATTTCGCGCGCACGATCGCGTCGCGCCCGGGGAACGACATCAACCCGCCGAGTCTCGCCAAAGAGGCGCAATCGCTGGCTCGGGAAGCGGGATTGCGATGCACGGTGTTGGACGAGCGGCAGTTGACCCGGCTGGGGATGGGCGGGATTCTGGCCGTCGGGGCCGGGAGCATCCAGACCCCGCCGCGGATGATTGTCCTGGAACACCGCCCGGCTCGTCCCAGCGGCAAGACGATTCTCGTCGTCGGCAAGGCGATCACGTTCGATGCCGGCGGCATCTCCATCAAGCCCGCGGACAAGATGGGAAAAATGATCTTCGACAAATGCGGCGGCATGGCGGTCCTCGGCTTGATGTACGCGGCGGCGAAGCTGAAGGTGCCGGTTCACATTGTCGGAATCCTGGCCAGTGCCGAGAACGTTATCAGTTCCAAGGCGTATCGTCCGGGCGACATTCTGCGGATGTACAACGGGGTGACGGTTGAGGTCACCAACACCGATGCCGAGGGGCGGCTGGTGCTGGGAGATGCGCTGGCGTGGGGGATTGAGAAATACAGGCCGGGCGCCGTGGTCGATCTGGCGACGTTGACCGGAGGCGTGGTGGTGGCGCTGGGTAAAACCATGGCTGGGGTCATGGGCAACAGCGATATGCTGGTGAAGGAATTGACCGAAGCTGGCGAGGCGGAAGGTGAAAAAATCTGGCGGCTGCCGCTGGGCGAGGATCAGCGCGATTTCATGAAATCGGAATGTGCGGATATCCTGAATGCCGGAGGAAGGGAGGGCCACCCACTGCAGGGCGGGGCGTTTTTGAGCTATTTTGTTCCGGAAGACGAATCGGTTCCCTGGGCGCATCTGGACATTGCCGGCGTGGCAGACACGGAAAAAAAGCTGCCGTATTATGCGCCCGGCGCGACCGGTTGGGGCGTCCGAACACTGGTGCGATGGGTGGAATCACGGGCGAGGTGACAAACAATGGGCTCTTTCAAACGGATGGCGTATGGGATTGCCTGTATATTTCTGGTGGCGGGCATCGCAAAGGCGGATGATGTGATCCATTTCCTCGACTGGGCTCCGACGCCGCCGATGGGGTGGAACAGTTGGGACTGCTACGGCGCGGCGGTTACCGAACAGCAAACCAGGGCCAACGCGGATTACATGGCTGCGCATCTGGCAAAACACGGCTGGCAATACATCGTCGTGGATATCCAATGGTACGAGCCGACCGCTAACGGCTGGGAATATCACCCCGGCGCGAAGTTGGAAATGGATCAGTATGGCCGGCTGTTGCCGGCGGTGAATCGGTTTCCCTCGGCCGCGCACGGCAAGGGATTCAAACCGCTGGCGGATTATGTGCATTCAAAGGGCCTGAAATTTGGCGTGCATCTTTTGCGGGGAATTCCTCGCCAAGCCGTGGCCGCCAACACGCCGATTCTCGGCTCCACGGCCCACGCCGCCGACATCGCGGACAAATCCAGCGTCTGCAAGTGGAACACCGACATGTACGGTGTGGACATGAATAAGCCTGGGGCGCAGGAATATTACGATTCGATTTACTCCCAACTTGCCGGCTGGGGCGTTGATTTCGTCAAGGTCGATGACTTGTCGCGGCCTTATCATAAGAAAGAGATTCATGCCATTCGCGAAGCGATCGACAAGAGTGGCCGGCCGATGGTGTTCAGCACCTCCCCCGGCCCCACGCCGCTGGACGAGGCCGCCGACATCTCCGCCAACGCCAACCTCTGGCGAATCTCGGATGATTTGTGGGACCGGTGGCCTTTGCTCAAAGAGCAGTTTCAACGATGCGCGGATTGGGCGAAGTATTCCGGTGGGGGGCATTATCCGGATGCGGACATGCTGCCGCTGGGGGCGATCCTCGTGCCGCGGAATCCGCAGGGCGGGCCGAGCACTCACTTCACCCACGATGAGCAGCGCACGATGATGACCCTCTGGTCGATATGCCGGTCCCCGCTGATTTATGGCGGAGACCTGCCGCGGATGGATCCGTTCACGCTGTCGCTGCTCACGAATGATGAAGTGATTGCCGTGGACCAGCACAGCAGCGGCGGCCGGGAGATTTTTCGCACGGATGATCTGATCGCCTGGACGGCATACGTTCCGGGATCGGACGACCGATATCTGGCCGTATTCAATTCCGCCGAGGGCGACCCGACCGCGATTTTGGTGTCGTTGAATCAGTTTGGGTTCACCTGCCCCTGCAAAGTGCGCGACCTGTGGAAACGGCAGGATGTCGGCGTTGTTTACGAGGAATTTGCCCCCGTGATCCCGTCGCACGGGGCGGGGTTGTATCGCATCTCTCCCATGGGAAATCATTAAGGAGCGAATCATGATGGCATCGGCTGCTGTATCGTTATTTTCGATTTTGTTCTCGGTGCTGGTGCCGCAGAGGATGTGGTATCCGCCCAGCCAACCGCTGACCGTCACGGTCAAATCGGACAAGGACGTGACGCTGGAACTGACGGATTTCTCGGGCAAGGTGATCGCCGCCAAGACCTCGGCCGACGTGACCGCCGGGGCGAGCGTGGATATCAAGAGCATCTTTCCGGAAACGGCTAATCCCGGAACTTATGTGCTGTACGCGCTGGACAAGGGATCGGCGACGAAGTCTTTGCCGAAGGATTTTCTCGGCACTCCGCTGGTGATTGAAGTGCTGACAATGGCCGGCGACCATCCCGACCAGGCGGTGGTGACGCACGTCGTGCCGTTGCAGTACGCGATGATGAAGACCGAGGCCGGGCCGATCAAGGAGGTTTTCTATTACGACGCGGCTCCGCATACGGTGGATAATTTTTTGCAACTGGCATCGGGTGGATATTACGACGGGTTATTGTTTCATCGGGTGATCCCCGGATTCGTGATCCAGGGCGGCGATCCGTTGGGCGATGATCCAGTTCGGGCCGGTTCGGGCGGGCCCGGGTACATGGTCGGCGCGGAATTCAATGACAAGCCGCACCTTGAAGGCGTCCTGTCCATGGCCCGGTCGGAGGATCCCAATAGCGCCGGCAGCCAGTTCTTCATCTGTCTGGATTACTCGAAGACGCAGCAGTTGGATCATAAATACACCGCTTTCGGCAAAGTGGTTTCGGGAATGGATGCGGTGAACAAGATCGCGGCGGCGAAAACCGATCCGACGAACAACAAGCCGGAAACTCCGCAGGTCATCACGAAGGTGGATGTCCTGCCGGTGACGGCGAAGGATGATCCGTATACGCAGATCATGTCGGATGGGAACTGATGATTGAGGGATTGCCAATTGCCAATTGCCTATTGCCTATTGTGTTATTGCTGCTCGTCGTTGCTTGTTTCTTCCTCAATAGGCAATAGGCAATTAGCGACGGTTCCCGGCTCAAGACAAGTTCGCAAATGACAAATCTTCATTGATCGAGTAGAACGATTCGGTTGCCGCCCCGCAAAGCGGCCGGGTCCGATGCAAGGGTCGGCCGCGAACCGGGTCAGGTCCGAGAGGAAGCAGCCCTAAGTGGTACCGGCTCTGTGCCGTCGTCCCCCCGGCCGCTTTGCGGGGCGGTGTTTTTAAAAAAAATGGACCACCCGGGGTCTGGGTCCGGGTGGTCCATGCGAGATAGATTGGGGGATTGGTTCAAGCCCTCCGTCGGCGGCGAAGCAGTGCCAATGCGCCCAGGCCAAGAATGCTGAAAGAAGCTGGCTCTGGGACTGCGGCGGGTTCGAAGTTGTAAGTGGTGTTCACACCGGCAACGCCGATGGTGAAGGCGTCTACGTATCCTTCGGCAGTACCACTGGCAAAGCCGACCTGCATCGCGATGCCACCGAGGCCGGTATAGCCGCCGTTAGCGATGGTTGCCAAAGGGTATGCCGCCTCAAAAGCGGCGAGGGGTTCCACGCCGGGGCTCAAACCTTCGGGCGTACCCGGATTGCCGATTCCATTGTTATCCCAATATCCCCCAACGAAGGCATTCCATGTCTGCCACTGATTCTGAACCGGGGCGCCCTGGTCGGGCAGGGCGGGGTTGCCGGTCGCTGGCTGCTGATACGGAGGTTCGAAGAACAGCGTATCGGTATTACCGGAGCCGTCGTTTTGGGCAATGGATATTGTAAGGTAGGGGAATTGCGAACCGTTGTTGGTGACATCGTAGGTCGAATAGCTTAGAGCGGTGACGGAACTGAGGAGTGTTCCGTCGTAGCCTTCGGTGGCGATTGCCGCAGCTCCATCGCCGTGGCCGACGGGGGTTGCCAATTCCGCACTGCCGACCCCAAGCGGCGGGGTGGCGGGGCCGGTCACCATTGCGGCTGTACCGTAATACGGTCCGCTGTTGACGATAGTTCCGTTGTCATCAAACGAATTAAGCGTCCAACCGTTCATGTTCGTTGGACTGACAACAACGGTGTTGGCTCTGGAAATACCTGCCACTCCTGAAATGGCCGTCAATGCCGCAGCTGCCGCGAGGCGATGATAATACTTGGAAGTGTTCATAGAATTCTCCTATTTTTCGGCCAAAAAGGCCGGGAATTTGGTTACATGAGCCACGAGTCCGGCTGAGCCTGTTCTCTCACACGAGAGATGGCTTCCGCCGCCGGCGACGCAGCAGCGCTAATGCGCCGATGCCCAGAAGACTGAAGCTGGCCGGTTCGGGAACGGTGGTATTGATCGATTCAAGATTCAGCGAGGCCGTACCGCCGGTGTTGAAAGCCCAGCCATCGGAAAAAAAGTCACCGCTTCCAAAGGACAGGCCTATGCGCGTCACATTGGACAGCGCATTGTCGAAATCCGTGGTATATGCGGAACTTGCGTCGCCGACATGGCCGTCGTAGTTGCTCCAATCGGTTGGGTTGAAGTTCACGGTCAGCGTCACATCCTGTCCATCGTTCATGCTCGTGAGAGTTGCGGCGCTGGCGTCAGCCCACCATTCGTTGGGACTACCGTCGCCATTGGCGGTCTCCGCCGTCGAACTGTAGAAAAACAGACGAACCGAGGGCGTTGCAGGCGGGACGATCGCGACAGGGGTACCCTCTCCAACGAATTCAGACGCTAGGAACTGATCGCCCGGGGTAAGCGTGCTGTTGGTCACATTGAATGTGGCAGTCACAGCGGTCTTGCCGCTGAGGTCACCCAGAAGAGTGCCGTTGTAATAACTGGCCGCGCCGGCCAGTGAATCGCCGTACACGCGGACATAATTGACCACATCGTCGTCAGGAGACAACTGATTTGCATCGGTGGGAATAGGGGCGCTCAACATGCCGCCGCTGACGGTGGTATTCTGGTCCGGAGAGATGTAGTTGCCGCTGCTGTCGGTATAAGCCTCGGCCCAATAGTTGTTGACCGTGTTATTACTGAAGTCCTCGGCATTGGCCACGCTCGACAGGAGCCATAGCGGCGTCGTGAGTCCTAGCGAAGCCGCGACAAGATGAAGATGATGATTCTTATTTTTCATGGTATTTCTCCTTTTGGCTGAAAAGTTGCAATTTAGTTCAAATCGCAATTCGAAAACTTTCGGAATTCTGACGCGGCCTGCCGACTTCAGTCGGCAGGCTTCAGGCGATAAACGCCTGGAGTTTCAGATGTCTGGTCAGGTAAAGCGCACTGATGGCACACGACCTCCGTGGGGCATAAGACGACCTTTCCCGGAGCGCATTTGAGGATGGCTCCTGGTTCCTCCGACAGACGCGTGTCGGCCGCACGATGATTGCGACGGCGGCCGCACGTACGGCCGCCGGGTGTTTTTTCGGTCACGCCGCTTTGCGGTGTTCGCGCTTGCCTTCGCCAGCGGCGAGGGCAAGACGCTGGTAACCCGCGGCCTGCCGCCGATTGCCGATGTTCTGAATGTCGCTGCGAATCCTGTTGGCGAGCGTTTTGTTGCCGTTCAGCTCCGCCGCTCCCAGAAGGGTTTCCAATATGGCTTGTTGCTTGCTCATGACTCTCTCCTAAAGAAAAGTTCCACTGATTGATTCGAATGAACCACAATGCCAGGCGTTTGAACGGCGGCCGGACTGCCCGCCCCCGTCGATCGCTAAGGCGGCGCCCGGGCGGGTCCGGCCCGCACGGTGACGCGTGAAGACTGCGCGATCACCGCGCACAGGTCCGGATCGTTCGAGCCGAACGCGGTAGCGCCCGAATGCCGGATTTTCCGCTCGTCCTCGGCCGTCATTCGGTCATCCACCAGGACGCACTGAAGTCGGGCTTGCACGCTCCGCGCTCGGGAGAACAACTCCCACGGCCGCATGTCTGGCACGTCCAGGTTCGCAAGCAGCCAGCGAAAACGCAGAACCTTGAGCCGCGCCAGCGCGTCGCGGCCGCTTTCGGTACAACTGAACAAATCGGAGTCCAGCGCTCTCACCGCTGATGGGGGAAGACCCACCAGCAGCGCCACCGCAACCGAACGCCCGCAGGTTTTCGCGGAGGTAGTTGTTGGAAACGGTCGGATCATGCCCGCTCTAGAACGAACGGGATGCCATCCCCTTCACGACGCGCGCATTGTTCGCAAGCGGCGCACCTTGATGGAATTGCGAGCATTGCCATTAAATCCGCAAAATCGGCTGCGCGACCACTATGGTCCACGAATTCCTTGCACATCGCTTCCTAAAGGTCATGTCGCGCGGGCGTTGCGCTCGCAGCGACCATTCTGGCCACATTTGCGACCATTATGGTCCATTTCATGGCGCGCAACCGAACTCCGCCGTTGCGCGGGAAATGAATCGCACGATATTCAGCGGATGACGGAAAGTCGCAGGGCTGGTTTGGAAGGAATCAAGCTCGACTGTTGTGGCGAGTGATGGGAATTCCGAACTTGGCGATGTAGCGGTTGAGCCGTCGCCGTTCGATTCCCAGCAAGGTTGCGGCGTATGTGCGGCGGAATCGGCTTCGCATCAGCGCTTCGGTGATTTGGTGACGGATCATTTCGTCGAGATTCAGGTCCGAAACGGTGGCCCGCTTGATTGCCGCTCGAACCGGCAGCGGCAAGTCGCTTAAACCGATGTCCGGGCCATCGGCCAGCACGCTTGCCTGCTCGAGGACATTGAATAGTTCACGGACATTGCCCGGCCATCGGTAGTGCTCCAACGCGGTTTGCGCCTCCGGGGACAGCGGCTTTACAGCTTCGCTGTTGTCCCGGGCCTGACGAATAAGAAAATCTTCCGCCAGAGATCGGATGTCCTCCCGCCTCTGCCGTAACGGCGGCACACTGATCGTGATGACTTGTAGCCGAAACAGCAAATCCTGGCGAAACTGGCCGGCGGCGACCATGGCATCCAAGTCGCGATGCGTCGCGCTGATGACGCGGATGTCCACCGGATAAGATCGGCTGGCGCCGACCGGCACCACTCGCCGATCCTGCAAAACCCGCAGCAGCTTGGCCTGAAGCGCCGGGGCTAATTCTCCGATCTCGTCGAGGAAGAGTGTCCCGCCGTCGGCAGCGCGCACGAATCCCAGCGTGTCCCGCACGGCTCCCGTGAACGCGCCGCGGAGATGTCCAAACAGTTGGCTTTCGAACAGCGTTTCGGAAAATCCCGTGCAATCGACCGGGACGAAAGGTTTGTCAGCCCGTGGGGATCGCTGGTGAATGTACTTGGCCAGCATCTCCTTGCCGCTGCCGGTCTCGCCGAGAATCATCACGGTGGAAGGCCGCTTTGCAGCGCGGGCGCCGACGGCTTTCAGCCAAGTCATCGCCGATGAATCACCCACCAGCGGTTCTGCCCCTTCCGGGGGCCGGGCATACACGTCAAATTGCGAGTCCATGTGCGCCATGAATGACCACATCCGTCCTCTTGCAAGGGACGGTTCCAAATATGCTCTACTCCAGGAGGTGACGCGCTAAAGCCCTGCCCACCCACGCTGCCTGAATCCAACGTAAAAATTTCCGCTTTTCCCGAGAGAGGCCCGCCGCTTTTTTTGAATCGGCAAAGCGCACTCTAAACGCGTGGTTAGCACAAATCAACAAAAAAAACTAATTTATGTCGCAAATTATGCCATCGATTACGTTAACGGCGAATGTCGCTTTTTTCCTTCGCATTCGGGTCGTTCGGCTTTTCTCCTTGAAAGTTTTTTTTGAGGCGCTGGCGCGGGTACGATGCTGGGCCAATGCGGATTTTAATCGTTGCCAACAAGAGCAAGTCAGGGGTCGCGACGGCATTGGAGAAGATCGTGCCGCGCATTGAAGAGCACGGTCACCTCGTTGGCATCGATCAACAGGATCAGACCGCTGAGATCGGTGCTCAGGCCGATGCGATCCTTGTTCTCGGCGGCGACGGCACGTTGCTGTCGGCAGCACGGCGGCTGCGAGGCCGGCAGATTCCCCTCTTGGGCGTCAATTTTGGCCGTCTGGGATTTCTCGCCAGCTTCACGCCCAGGCAATTCGACGAGCATTTCGACGGGTTCATTGCCGGCAAGCTTCCAATTACCGCTCGGTCGGCGCTGGAAACCTCCGTATTGGCGGCGGACATCGAATGCCGGTTTGGCGACGCAACTCATGTTGCGGGGCGGCGGCGGTTTGTTTCGACCGCTCTCAACGACGCGGTCATCACCGCCGGGCCGCCGTTTCACATGATTGAATTGGAAATCGCCGCCAACGGCGCCGACCCCAACGGTGCGTGGGCCGGGATTCGGTATTTCGGCGACGGCGTGATCGTCTCGACGGCCAGCGGCAGCACGGCATATAACGTTTCCGCCGGCGGCCCGATCATCAGCCCCAACGTCGATGCCATGTGCGTCACGCCAGTCTGTCCGCACAGCCTTTCATTCCGTCCGGTCGTGGTTTCTTCCAACTCGACTCTGCTGGTCACGGCCGTTCTGGTCAACGAAGGAACCACCATTTTCTGCGATGGCCAGGAAAGTACCCGTCTGATGGCCGGCGAGCGTGTGGTGATCCGCAAAAGCGAACAACCCGTCCTGCTCGTGGAAAATCCACAATCCCGGGAATGGCACACCCTTGCGGCGAAGCTGAATTGGGCGGCCAATCCGGCCTACAACAGTCCCCGGCCCTGATTCAAAGAAAGTGATCCTGACTATTCCAAATGAGCGGGCTGTTGGGCCGCCGAGGTCCAATAACCGCACTTTCATATCGAATTGATCCGCTGGTGCCGGTACGTCCTTGTGGATGGACTGCCCCAAGGGCCGATACTCCGCTGGGGGAATCGGCGTTTGGTCTTGCGCGGACGGTTGCGCTAGAATGTTCGAGCCAGGGAGTTTCGTGATGCGTTTTGGGTGGATGGTGGTTGCGGCAGTTATTTCGTTGGCTGTGCCTGTTGGTGCACAGACGATGCCCTCCGATTCCAAGTCTGCGCTGACGCCCGCGGAAAAGATGCTCAACGACATGTTGCAACCTGCGCCCGCCGCGGCGGGGCCTGCCACCAAGCCGTCGGAATTTCAGACGATGCGCCCCGAAGGTTACACTTCGCCGCATCCCGGTCCCCAATTGCTGCGCGAAGGCTCGGATGTGATCACCCGCCACGGCTATCTGAAAAAACTGGCGGACAGCCCGTATCCGCAACTGGTTTTCACCGGCGGTCCCTCCGGATCGAATCTTGCGCCGATGCTGGTGTTGCCGAATCTCCAGCTCATGTCCATGGAGGACGCGGCGTCGGAGACGAAGGAGAACCGGACGTTCACGGTTTCGGGCGTGGTGACCGAATACAAGGGAAAGAATTACATTCTGCTGGAGCCCGGACCCGAGGAAGTGAGCCGGCAAATGTCGCAGCCGAATCTGACGGAGACCTCGCGTGGTCCGGTCTCCGCCGACCAGATGCTCAGCGAAATGCTCTCCGCGGACAGCCAGTCGCCGGGATCGCCGCCGCAAATGGCGGCTCCGCAGACCGACCTGGCCAGCGGTTCCGGCGCGCTGCCGCCCAAAGCTCCGGCGGTAATGGTGCTGCCCGAGCGGTCGCAGATTTTCGATCGGGTCTGTCGGCTCTCGCGCAGTGCCGACGGGATGCACGAAGAGCTGACACTGGAATCAGACGGCACGGCGTTGCAGGATCCCCCGTTGATCGTGTTGCCGAATCTGAAGCTGATGTCCCTGGAAGGCGCCTCAGGCGACCCCACCGCGCGCTTTCGCGTGACTGGAATGATCACCGAATATCGTGGCCGGAATTATATTCTGCTGCAAAAAGTCGTGGTGATGGCCGAGTCGGATCGGCAGTTCTAACGGCACAATGATTTTCGCGTCGCCCCTATGGTTCATCGCGCTGGCGCCGTGGGCGGGGCTGGTTGTGTGGCTGCTGTCAGGCCGGCGGGAAAAAGCGGGCGTTCCGTTTCTGAATCTCTGGCAAGCCGACGCCCCGCAGCACCCCAAACCAAAACGAGCCTGGGAAAAACTGCCGATTGCTCTTGCGGCATTGCTGGCGGCAATGTTGCTGGGCATTATCGCCGCCGCCGGGCCGGTTATCAGCGGGGGCAAATCATCCGCGATCACCGTGATCGTCGATCGCGGAATATACAGCCCGTTTGCCAAATCAGCCGCAGATTTGAATGCGATTCTTCGCCAGAGTATTCCGGATGCGAAAGTCGCTCTTCGCATCGTGCCTCCTGCGAAATCCACGACCGGGGGGGACTGGCTCGGCCGCGTTTCCTCCCTCGAGCCAACCGCCGCTGAAGATTCCGGCGCGTTATTGCTGGCCTGCCGGCAAGCGCTTCGAGAAACATCCGGGCCGGTATTGCTTCTCAGCAATCGATCCATCGAATTGAACGATCCGCGATTGATCCAGATCGCATCGTCGGATGCGATCACCAACGTCGGGATCGATTTGTTTTCGGTCCGGTCCGGCCCGGCGACGCAGGCGATGGTGCGGGTCTTCAACCAAAGCGGCCTTGCCTCGGCTCGGCTGACTGTCTGGGCTGATGGGAACATCGTGCAGTCTCGGCAGGTGTCTTTGCCGAAAGCTGGGAACAAGCGAGATTATTTCGTGGACCTCCCGGCTGCGCCGAACATTGTGGAGGCGGAGGTGGATTGCGACGATTCGGTCAAGATCAACCACCGGGCTTGGGTGATTCGCCGCGCGGCGTGGCCCATCGTTGAGGCCAGAAGTTCTCTGCCGCCGGCGCTGACGCGAATGATCGAAGTATATTCGCGTCATCGGCCGGCAACCGAATCCTCGCAGCACATCGTCGTGGAGAGGGCTTCGGATCCGATTCCCTCTGATATGCCGGCCGCGATTCTTCCGGACGCGGCGGCGGAGGAGAAAAAAGTGTCGGGAGTTCAACCGCTGATTGTGAGAGATGGTTCTCCGAAGATTCAGTCCGTCGATTGGGCCGACGTTCTCGCCGGGGCAACCGCGTCAGCGCCGCCGCCGGGGAATTGGCGGCCCATGGTATCGGCGGGGAGTTCGGTCATTGTGGCCACCACAGATGCGCCGGTGAAGCGGGTATGGATCGGCTTCCGCGCCGATCAATTTGCTCGCCGGGCCGATTTCGTGGTCTTTTGGAGCGCGATATTCGATTGGCTTGGCGGCGGAGCGCCGGATTACGTTTCCCAACCCGTTGGCCTGCTGACGGGGAATTGGCATTTGCAGCAGCCGGTGGGACTGTCCTTGCCGGCCGACGATATCGCGCTGGTGCCGGGGTTATACGCCTCCGGCGACGGCGCGCTCGATGCGGTGAACGCGTCGGCGCCGCCGATCCCGATTCCGCGGATGAGCGATTGGCGTTCGAGGTTGCGAAGTCTGCGCGCCGCCGCTGGCGCAAACGCCTCGTTGACCGGGGCGATGCTTCTGATCGCGACGGCGCTAATCGTTTTTTCGGCCGCGACGTGGCCGGCATCCAAATCAGGCCGGCGCAAAACGTTCCAATCTTGACAGCTATTTCGCCCGCCCTTAGGGTTTAGGCCGTATGGCCGAGTCAACCCCTCCGATCTCCGTGACCACTCAGAAAGACATCCGAATCGTCGAATTCACCAACAACAAGATTTTGGATGAAGGCAACATCACGGACATCGGAGCGACTCTCAAGGCCCTGATCGAGGAGGGAAGCCCTCCCAAACTTCTTCTGGATTTTGCGAATGTCGATCACCTTTCCTCGGCGGCCCTGGGAATGCTGATCAACGCGAACAATGAGGTCAAGAAAAAAGACGGGAAGCTTCGGCTCACGAATATTAAGCCGCAGATATTTGAAGTATTTGTGATTACGAAGCTCAACAAATTATTCAAGATTAAGCCGACGCGTTCCGACGCGCTGAACAGCTTTGACGAGTAGCGAGAGCGGTCCAAGCAATCATTATGGACAAGGCGGGGTCGAAACGTCGGTCGCGGGGCGGAAAGTCGGGCTCGCTCCGCTCGGGGCCGACGGGCCAGTCCCATTTCGTGTTTACCATTCCTTCCGATCATGCCGCCTCGCACGAAGTTCAGATGAAGATCATTGGCGACGTTGAGCGGCGGGGATTTCACGAGCAATCACTCTTCGCCATCCGGGTGGCGCTGGACGAGGCGATGATCAACGCGATCAAACATGGCAATCGGCACCATAAGAAAAAGAAGGTTCATATCGAAGCGACGATCACGGCCGATGAAGCCCGGATCGAAATTGAGGATGAAGGGCCGGGCTTTCATCGTTCCTCGGTTCCCGATCCCACGCTTCCCAAGAACCTTGAGAAATGCAGCGGCAGGGGGATTCTGTTGATTGAGGCATACATGGACGAAGTGAAATGGACGCACGGCGGCCGCCGGCTGCGAATGGTCAAGCGCAACGAGCCGAGCTTGATTCCAAGGGGTTGATTCCAAGGGGTTGATTCGCTTCAGTGTACCGAACTGGGGCGAGATGCCGCGTCTCTGTTACAATTATGCCACGACATGCTGATTCCCTTACGCACTGATTGTCCGCTGCGTCGCATGCCATGGGTGAATTGGGGGCTGATCGCCCTCAACATCCTGATTTACGTCCTGACCCGGGTTTCGCAGGACGGCTCGCACGGTCCGTTGGCGCTGTATCACGGCCAGCCGGTCCGGGACGTGTTCGCCCTCGATCCGCAGAACCCCGTGCTGTGGCAGTATTTCACGTATCAATTCCTGCACGAAAACTGGTTGCACGTGCTGGGGAACATGCTGTTCCTGTACATCTTCGGCAACAACATTAACGACCGCATGGGGCACCTGGGGTATCTCGGTTTTTATCTCGCCGGCGGCGTCATGGCCGGGGTGGGGCACGCGACGTTCGACACGGCTCCAGTCATCGGCGCCAGTGGGGCGGTTTCGGCCGTCACCGGCGCATACCTCATCCTTCTGCCGCGATCCAACATCACGCTGCTGTTTTTCTTCTTCTGGGTTTATCCGTTCGAAATCTCCAGTCTTTGGTTCGTTCTGTTCAATTTCCTGCAGGATGTGCTGGGCGAAAAGTTGGGGGGGAAAGAATCCGTCGCGCACATGGCTCACATCACCGGAACCGTCTTTGGGGCGGTGTTGTGCCTGACGCTGCTGTTGATGCGTCTCCTGCCGCGCGACCAGTTTGATATGTTGGCGCTGGTGGCGCGGTGGAATCGCCGGCGGCAATACCGCGGCATGGTCAGCAAGGGATATAACCCCTTCGGCTACGTTCCCCCGCAGCCGGTTGACGTTCGCGGCCAGCAACTGGACCCGCGCACCGTGCGCATGTTGGAAATGCGCGCCGAGGTCAGCGAAGCCATCGCGCATCACAACCTTCCCCACGCGGCGTACCTGTTCCTTGAGCTGAAAAAGCTCGATCCAACGCAGGTCTTGTCCCGGCAGGCGCAACTGGACGTGGCCAATCAATTGGCCAGCCAACAGCTTTTCGCCGAAGCCGCGGAGGCGTACGAGCAGTTCTTGTCGCACTATCCGAATTTCGAGCAGATCGAGCAGGTGGAACTGATGCTGGGGGTGATTTATGCCCGCTATCTTCAGCAATATGACCGGGCCCGACAGCTTTTGCTGCGTGCCCTGGCCCGTCTGCACACCGAGCGCGAGATCCAATGGGCCCGATCGGAATTGGCAAGGATTGAACCGCTGATCGTTCCGCAGCAGAAGCAGGGGAGTTAGCGACGCCCGTTTGACCTGATCATGGCGATGGTTTCGACGAAGCGGCATGCTTTGCTTCTATTGCGCTGTGCTCGCTGGCCAACTCGTCGGTGGCGTCGCTTGAAAGCGGGGGGTTCATTTTGGCCACGGCTTCGAATAGTTCCGTCGCATCTCCATAGGCGTTGGGGTCGTCAGACTCGGCCAGATTTCCAGCCGCCGCGACAAACTCGCGGGCCACGGTCTGCGAGGTAACCTTCAAGTTAGGATCATTCCCCCAATCCTTGATGACGGTGGATGCGAAACTCGCCGCGTCGTCCCAGTGTTTCGCAGCCAGCAACGACCGCACGACCGCCCGGCAGAGCCGGTTGACGACATCCACCGCGCCGTTATTCGCTTTCCAGTAATCCAGAGCCGCCCGATATTGGTCAGCCGCCTGGGCGGGATGATTGATCGCGGGGTCCATCAAGAGGTCTCCGATGTCCTGCTCCTGCAATGCGCAATCCTGGGCGGCGGAGCGGCGCTTGGCTTCATCCGGCGCGCTCTGGGCATCCTGGGCCAGCCGATCTCGCAGCTTTTCCCGAACGAATAGCGCCTTGTTGGGATCGTGTGCCAATCCATCCGCCATCGCCGCCAGGCTCGATTCGTCGATAGCCGGCGACTGCGCCCAGTTCTGCAGCACCTCCCATGCCGCGGCGCGGACCTGATCGTTGCCGTCCTGGACCACCCGATCCAGCAGCTTGTTGATGTAAGGAAGCGCCATGGGTTTTGGCGCCAAGCCCAGGGCCTCTATGACTGCCAGTCGCATATCCGGCTCTTCATCATCAAGGTTCCTGGCGATTTCGGCGGCATAGGGAGATGGGTCCGGCAGGCTGCCAAGGCCGATCAACGCTTTGCCTCGCACGCCCAGCGCCTCGTTGGGCGCAAGAAGCTGGCGAAAAATATTGGACAGCGAACTGTCCCGCATCGCCGCCAAGGCGCCGACGACGGCTTCGCGCAGGTTCTGCTGTCCCGGGACGTCCGTGTCGTGCAGAGCGGCTTTGAGGACGTCAATCGCCTTCGCCTGCAGCGGGGGATCCTTGTCGATGATGTCAGCGCCTTGGCGAATGCCATCCGCCGCCGCGATCCGGACCGACGCGGACGGCCCGATGGCGACCAGCTTCAGCATCTGCTCGATGGCCCGGAGATTTTGGAAGGGCGCCAGCGAATTGATGAGGCGGACCCGGACCACGTCATCCTGTTCCCTCGCCAATTGTGCCACGAGGTCGGCCGCCGAATCGACATCGGCGGACAGCGCCGTTGCCGCCGCCGCACGCACATCCGGCGAGGGATCCGACAGAAGCAATCTCGTCTGTCGGATCGTTCCGGGAGGAGCCCCGTTGGCGGTGGCGCTGGAATAAACCAAGTCTGCCCCGAGCGAACGAATCTCCGGGGCCGGCGATCGAAGGTACGAAAGCAGAATCTCGGTCCGGTCGGCGGCCGGGGCATGCCAGAAGTTATCGGTGAGCAATTGGTCGGCCGCGTTTTGCAGGGTTTTGTGCTGCTGGACCTGGGTCTGGAATGCCTCGCCGCGACCGCGGATGATGCCGACGCGGAAATCCGTGTCCGACAGCCCCTGGTTTTGCTGCCACCACTGCGCCCAGCGCTCCGGATCGTGATCGAAGCTCGACAGACCGGTCATTTCCATCAGTGCATCGCCGGCGGCGGCCTCGACCTGGTAGTCTTCATCGTGCTGCTGCAAGTCGATCAGGATTTGTGCCGCCGGTTTCTGACTGAAGGCCCCGAGTGCCCGGATGACCGGCAGGCGGATGTTCAAAGGGCGATCCGATCTTGCCTGGCTGATCAATTCCTGCAGGATGTCCCCGTTGTCCTTGTATTGAGCCAGCGCCTGGGCGGCGGCGGCGACGGAGGCCTGATCCCGGCCACGCAGCAGGGTCGTCAGCGGGGCGATGAAGTCCGCATCCGGCCACGCCAAGGACGCCAGCGCTCGGGCGACCGCCAATCGGGCGGCAGGCGTACCCCTGGTTAGTAGATCGACAATCGCCGCATGGGCGTCCGGACTTTGCCGACTGACCAGCCGCAGGGCTGCCAGATCACGAACGTTCTGCGGAATGGCGGGGTCGTCGTTTCGGAGGATGGAGGCGGGGTCCTGGGAGGGTGATTCAGCGGTGGAATCGGCGGCGGTGGGCAAGGTTTGCGCGCTTGCAATGCAAGGAATCAGCGCCGCCATCGCCGCCGGTAAAAAAGTCACCCTTATCCATCGCTGAAGAGTCACTCTAGCCTTTTATCGTCGATCCCCGCGAAGTTACCGTATTTGCGTCGGCCCGAAAAGCCGCCGGGCCGGACCATATTCCCGAAAAAATTCGACCAAAATAGCGCGAACGTGTCTTGCTATCAGGTGAAACTGATTGCTAAATTACTCAGAACCGGCAGAATTCTTCCTGTTCTAGGGTGTGGCGGGTCATGAACGACTGGAGCGATGCCGAGCGTCGGGTAGAGAGAGCCCAACAGTTCTTCGAGCAGCGCAAGTGGTCCGAAGCGCTGCGCGAGATCCGTCTGGCTACCAGTATCAATCCCTATAATCCCTCCTGGTTCTTCAATATGGGCCTGATTCTCGACGAGATGGGCCGCTTCGAGGAAGCGCTCGAAGCCTATCGCCAGGCTGACAGCATCGAACCAAACGAGATACAAACCCTTTACCATCTGGGTGTTGACCTCCACCGCACGGGCAGATTGGACAAGGCAATCGATACCTTTGTCCAGATCGAAAGCATTGATGCTTCCTTCGAACCGTCCTATTGCAATCGAATCATGGCCTACGCCCAGCGCGGCGAGCATGACCTTGCCGAGGAGATGTTCTACACCGCCCGCCTCTACAAAGAGAATTGCCCCACCTGCTACTACAACATGGGGTGCAGCCTCGATGCGCGGGGGTTGTTCGACAAGGCCATCTACTGCTGGATGAAATGCCTGGACCTCCAGGCTACGCAGGGGGATGTCCACGTTCGCATTGGCCACGCATACCGCAAGAAGGGTGATTTAGAGCATGCACGTCGGCATCTGCTGACGGACCTTCGCCTCAATCCCGGCCGAACCCAGACGCTGCTGGATTTGGGCGAGCTGCTCGTTTCCATGGGCCGGCTGCAGGAAGCCGACGAAAAGTTCCGCCGCGCGATCGAATTGGCCCCGGGCGAACCCGGCGGTTACTACCATCAAGGCCGGCTTTTGCTGCGGATGGGACGGGAAGACGATGCGATCAAAGCTTTTTCCATGGTCCTGCATCTGGATCCGACGTTTCCCGGCGCACACATGGGATTGGGACGAATCAACTGCCGCCGGGGCGAACTCGCCGCCGCGAGAAACCGATTCCGCGCCGAATTGCAGCTTCGCCCGGATGAACCCAAGCTCCTGCTTGAACTGTCCAATCTGCTGATGGACACCGGCGAAAGCCGGGCTGCCATGGCGTGCCTCAAATGGCTCGTGGCGATGAATCCGCGCGATGTCAGCGGTTGGCTGAATCTTTCCGTCGCCCAATTCACCCGCGGCCATTTCAGCGAGGGGATCAAAAGCTGCATGACCGTCCTGGCAAAAGAGCCGGCAAATGTCATGGCCATGTACAACCTTGGCTTGGCTCACGAGCGGCTGGGGCGATACGAAACCGCTTTGGATTGGGTGCGTAAGGCCCGCAAGCGTGACGTATCCGATGTTGCCCTGCAGCGTCTGGAATTTCGCCTGCGGATTCTGCAAACGAAAAAGCGCGTCGACCGCGCCATCCGTCGCTACACGCGTTGGATGCGGATGGGCTGATCTTTTCGCGGCCTGCCGACTTCAATCGGCAGGATTTCGCCCCGCAAGGGGGCGGGGTGTTCTCACCAAATCGTAAACAGCAGCAATTGGAACACCCACGTTTGCACAAACATCAGGTGCATCGCCCATTCGAGCAACCGTTGCGATCCTCCGCGTGTGCGGGCGATCCACGCCGCTGCCCCGAGCAGCGCCGGCGGAATAAAAAACAGCCAGATTCGCTCCGTTTCGTGCGTAAATAGCTTGGCGAAGCTGAAACCTATTACGCAGATCACGGTTGCCGCATTGAAGCGATCAGCCTTGCTCCAGTTTCGCGGCGATTTCAGCGAACCGGACGTTTGCTTCCACCAGAGCACGATCGCGGCAAATCCCACGCCGATAAGGAACGCGATGAGGTTGCAAACGCTGATGTCGAGATACCGGCCAAAGGACATGGTGGAAGTGCGCATGCTATAGCGATCGTAATATCGTGACGCGCGCAGGCACGCGAAATAGTTGAAGCCGCTCAGGGCATAGGCCGCCGCGAACCAGGCGAGGACCACCGATCCGCAAAGGACAAACGCCCGTACCGCCGGCCAGAATTCCCCGCGATCCTTCGCCACTTCCAGCACACTGCAGACAAATATCAGCGCTACGATGCAAACCGCCACATAGCTGAGGCTGAAGCTGATGGCCAGAAGTATTCCCGCAACGATTGCGATTCCGATCCCCCGCTCCTCGACCGCCCGATACAGAAAATACATCGACCAGAGCAGGGATACCAGAAAAACCCCGTCCATCGAGGTCGCGCCGTAAATGACAAGACTCGGCGTCACGACGTACAGCGCCGTTGCGATCGCCGCGATCTTCTCGCCCGCGATCCGCCGCCCCAGGAGGAAAAACGGAACGACACCCGTCGCCGTCACCGCGACGGCCGACCACGCCGCAGTCCGTACACCGGGTTGGATGATCCGGGCGACGAAATACAAAAACAGCACCGCGCCCGGCGGATGTGTGCGGGTATGGATGCTGTAGTGATAGAGATTGGCGACATATCCGTGAAGGAATGTCGCGACGCCGCGCACGGCCCCAACGTCGCTGAAATACTCGCTGCCGCCCCAGTTAAAGGGTTTGGAGATTGCATCAACGGATCCATCCGTCAAAGCGGTGGTGACGTTCATCGCAAAAACCGCCACGCATGCCAGCGGCAGAAATATCGCGTCGCTCAGCGGTTTTGAGCGCATGCGCCGAATCACGCCCAGCCAGACGGCATAGACAATGGCGGGAAAAACCAGAAAAACCGTTTCCGGGCGCGTGTGAACCTTCGGGAATCTAACCCACGCGTACCACGGCGGAGCCGTGGATCGAGTGGCCGTCTCGGTATGCAGCGTCAAAATCGCGGCGATGTAGACCGCGAGCAGAACCAGGCAGATACTCAGAGCCCGCCAATATGGGCCGAGGGAAGTGTTCTCATCAGGCTGCGGCGGTGTGGGTCCCAATGCTCAATTCACTTTCGCGACGATCATCGTCACGTCGTCGATTGGTTTGGCCAACCCGGTGAATCGCCGAAGCGACCAGAGGATTCCCTGCGCGACCGCTTCGGCGGTTGGCCCGCCGGGTGAGAACGCGTCGATGATCCGTTGTTTGCCAAACCGCTCATTTTCAAAGTTCGCGGCATCGGTCAGGCCGTCAGTGTACAGAAGCAGCGTGTCGCCGGATCGCAGATCGATCAGCGATTGCACATACTTTTCCGCCGGATCGACGCCCAGAACCATGTTGTCGCTGTTCAGTTCGATGATTTTCCCCTCCCGCAGAACAAGGCCCGGCGGATGCCCGGCGTTGCAGTATGTGAAGCGCCGATTTCGCCGATCCAGCACTCCGTAAAACAGCGTTACGAATTCACCGGGGCTGCTGTCGCGGCAGAGCATCAGGTTGACCCGCCGCACCGCTTCGTTCAGGTAATAGACATTATCCACCTGCGCCCGCAGCGCCGCCCGCACCGCGGCCATGGTGAGACTTGCGGGAACTCCCTTGCCGCTGACATCCGCGATGACGAGCCCGAGGTTGTCGTACGGAAACTCGATAAAATCGTAAAGATCACCCCCGAGTTCGTAACAGGGGACATAAACTGAAGCGAGGTCGACCCCCTCGGTGGTCGGCGGTTTGCCCGGAACCATGCGCTGCTGCACCTGCGCCGCCATCTGCACCTGCCGCTCCAGCGCCTGCGCCTGAAGCGATTCCTCAAACAGTCGCGCGTTTTCGATTGCGGCCGCGGCCTGCGCCGCCACCGCCTTCATCAGGTCGATCTGGAATTGGCTGAAGGTCTGCTCCTGCGCGGTATACACGCGCAGCACGCCGATGGCTTTTCCCTTGTACCGCAGACCGACCGACAACATCGAAACAACGCCTTCCCGCTGCGCTTCGTGGGGATATTGCACCCGCGGGTCCGTCGCCATGTTCCGGACAAATTCGTAACCCTTGGGCCCCAGCGCCTGGTGGTCGATTTGCGCACGGCTGAGCCGGATCGGCCCCTTGCTGAGATATTCCGCGGAAAGGTTGTACACCGCCTTAATGATCAGCTCATCCCGCTGGTCGTCGATCAGCCGCAGCGAACACGCCCTGGTTTCCATCACTTCACAGACCACTTTGACGGTTCTCTGCAACACATTTTCCAGGTCGCGCGCTTCGGACAGCATCATCGTGACGTTGTAAACCGCGGTCAGTTCGTTGATGCGCTGGCGAAGCTGGAACTCCTGGTAACAAAGCCGGGCAATCGCGTTGGCCAGAAGAAAAAGGAACTGAATCGCCGCCGGCTTGGCGCCGGGAGCGCGCGTGAGTTGAGCGACCGCGTGCTTCAATTGCTTGTGATCGACGCCCAGCTTTTCGGCCAGTGCCGCCACCTTCGCATCATCCGGCCGGGGAACGTTCCCCGCCGGGGACATGCGGATCGTCCCCAGCCGCTGGTTCTTCACCATGATTGGCGCGACGTACTCCGTGCCTTCGCGTTGCGGTCCATCGTGTGCTTCCGCCGCCGCCGCGATCGCATCCTGACGCTTGAGGAATTCCGCCGTCGGGGTCGGCTGCGTCAGGAGCCGTCCTTCGGCATCCGTGATCGTCGCCTTCACGTTCGCCACGGCCGCGAAACTGTCCTGGATCTCCTGCAACGTGGGCAGATCCATGAAATCCGTTAAGTTGAGGTGATCCGGGTCAAAGGCAGGCATCGATACTCCGTGGCCTCCCATCCGTAGGTGGCGGCGAGATTGTAGACGCTCCGCCCCGTGTTGAAAACCGCCCGCCAAGAGTGACAATCCATCGCCGCCGCGAGAGAATCCACAAACACTTTGGAGAAACGCATGCCCACTCAATCGGTTAATGGAACCAACCTCTCATATCACGAAGCCGGGCACGGACTGCCCGTCGTGCTCGTTCACGGCTTTCCCTTGGATCACCGCATCTGGCATGCGCAGACTCACGACCTTGCCGCCGTCAGCCGGGTCATCACGCCGGACTTGCGCGGATTCGGTCATTCCGCCGACGGCGGAAGTTTTACGATCCAGTCCCTGGCCGATGATCTTTACGTGTTGCTCTCGCAAATTCACGCGCTGCCGTGCATGCTGGGCGGGCTGTCCATGGGCGGCTACGTCGCGCTGGCGTATGCGCGGCAATATTCCTCGACGCTCCGTGGCCTGATGCTGATCGACACCCGCGCCGCCGCCGACGAGCCCGACGCCCGCGCCGGCCGCGATGCCATGATCGAACTGGCGCGTACACAGGGTTCCTCCGCCGTCGCGGAAAAAATGATGCCGAAAATGCTCGCGCCCGGTACTGCCGAGTCGCATCCTCATGTTGCAGCAGAACTGAATTCCATGATGCACGCCTGCCCCGCCCAGACCATCCAGCACGCGCTGGCCGCCATGCGCGACCGGCCCGATGCCCGCCCCTCGTTAGCTCGCATCGCCGCCCCGACGCTGATCCTCGTCGGCGATTCCGACGTCATCACTCCGCCGGCCGCCGCTGAGGAAATGCACCAAGCCATTCGCGGCTCAACGCTGACTGTCATCACCGGCGCCGGCCACATGTCGCCGATGGAGCAGCCCCATCAAGTAAGCCGGGCGATCAAGCAATTTTTGGTGGCGCTCTCTTCCAAATGAGCCGCGCGTTTTTTAGCCGGTCCACTTGCGAGCAGTGTTATCGCGTCCTACACTTGTCCGAGATTCGCTAGGGGTGATCGCCAGTGGCGATCTGAGAGCAAACCCTTAGGACCTGATCCGGATGATGCCGGCGTAGGGAAGCGAATGGACAAGTCCATCGATCTCACGTCCGCCGCTTTCCCCGCATAAGGAGAATTGAACATGCCGCAATCCAACCAAGCCGTGGATCGTTCGTATGCACTTCCGCCGCTGGGGGACAATCCATCCAGCGACCGGCAGGGGACCAGTCCCGGCTCGTTCGCGGCCGCGGGTCGAGTCGGAACGCCGTATATGTTCAGCTCGCCGGACACTCCTGGAATGCCGGGCGTCTCGGAAGTGACGGCTATGGATTTCGCCACCTCTGACGACCGCCATAGCCGAACCCAGCTTGAGCAAGCCCGCAGCGGCATCGTCTCGCCGGAAACCAAACGGGTTGCGCTGCGCGAGCCGCATCTCTCGCCTGAGCAAATCCGCGCCGAGGTTGCCGCCGGGCGGATGATCATTCCGGCCAACAAGGTTCACCTGAAGCACAAGCTCGAGCCGATGTGCATCGGCCGTGCGTCGCTGACCAAGATCAACGCGAACATGGGCGCATCGCCGGTTTCCAGCGGGACCGACGAGGAAGTCGAAAAGCTGAAATGGGCCGAGCGTTGGGGGGCCGACACCGTGATGGATCTTTCCACGGGCGGGGATTTGAACGCCTGCCGCCAGGCCATTATTCAAAACAGCACCGTTCCGATCGGAACGGTGCCGATTTACTCGATGATCATCGGCCGGCAAATCGAAGACCTGAGCTACGACGTGATTCTGAAGGAATTGGAAAATCAGGCGAAGCAGGGGGTCGATTATTTCACGATCCACGCCGGCGTTCTGCGCGAGCATTTGCCGTTCGTGCGCAAGCGGCTGATCGGCATTGTCAGCCGGGGCGGAAGCATCCTGGCCAAGTGGATGCTGCACCACAACAAACAGAACCCGATGTACGAAATCTTCGAGGACATCTGCGACATCATGCGGGAATATGATGTCAGCTTCAGCCTCGGCGACGGCCTGCGTCCCGGCGGCCTGGCTGATGCCACCGACCAGGCCCAGCTTCGCGAACTGGCCACGCTCGGTGAATTGACCGAGCGCGCCTGGGCCAAGGGCGTTCAGGTGATGGTCGAAGGCCCCGGCCACGTTCCGTTCGACCAGATCGAATACAACATGAAGCTTCAGCGCAAGCTTTGCCATGGCGCGCCGTTTTATGTGCTCGGCCCGCTGGTGACCGATATTTTCCCCGGCTACGACCACATCACAAGCTGCATCGGCGCCACGGCTGCCGGTTACCACGGCGCGGCCATGCTTTGCTACGTTACGCCGAAAGAACATCTTGGCTTGCCCAAGAAGGATGACGTGAAACAAGGCTGCGTTGCCTACAAAATCGCCGCCCACGCCGCGGATGTTGCGCTCGGCATCCCCGGCTCACGTGACCGGGATGACGAACTGACCAAAGCTCGCGCCGCCCTGAACTGGCAGCGGCATTTCGATCTGAGTTTCGATCCTGAGCTTGCTCGCGCCTACCACGATGAGGACTTGGAAGTGGACACCGATTTCTGCGCGATGTGCGGGCACGATTGGTGCAGCGTCCGCATCAGCAAGGAAATCAACGAGTTCTATTCCGGCAAGGATGAATCCGCCCAACCGCAAAAACGGGCGTCAAAATCCCCCGGCGTGAGCGGCGCCGGCGTGGAAATCCTCAAGCAACGCGGCAACCTCACGCAGGAACAAATTATGGCGCTGGCCCACAAAGGCCAAAAAGCCGCCTGCCACAGCGACAATGTGAAAGACACTGAATTGGCGAAAGTGGTTCAGATCAACACGCTCAAGGCGCACGGCGTTGCCGTGAACGAAAGCGGAATGTAAAATCGCCGGGCGCGGCTTATATGAGCGGATCTGCGGGAATCTGAAAGAGGAATTTTCGAATGAAAAAGGGGAATAGAGCCTCGTGGTCAGTGGTCCTGCTGGCAGTGGGTGGTTGGTTTTGCGTTTCAGCACTGTCCGCTACGCCCGTTCACGCACAGTCTGATGATGCGGTGAAATACACCCTCTACGGAGACGCGGGTCTCGACGGCGGGATCAATTCCGTGGGCTTTGGCGATTTGGCGGACTTTGGCACGGCAGGCCTAGTTTGGGATCAAGGCGATTTCAATTACAACGGTACCGTTAGCAGCACCGAATTTGGTTTACTCGCCGAACAGTTCGGCAAATCGGATGGCAGCACCGGGTCACCCTCTGCAACGGCGGCCGACTGGGGGGCCTTGGACGCGTTCGCCGCGGCAAATGGTCTTACAGCCGATGTTCCCGAGCCTGCTTCGCTGGGATTACTCGCCGTTGGTTCGCTTGGATTACTTGCCCGCCGCCGACGCGCCTCATCTCTTTAGTGCTCTCCGCCGGCAAACTCCAGCCCATGGTGCGAGTTGCCATTGCTAAACACGGTGGCTATCGCCTAAGTTAGACGGATCAGGAGTCCCCATGGCCGAAGAGAAGCCGTCGTTGCACATTGATACGGATTGGAAGAAACAAGCTCAGGAAGAAAAAAAGCGATTGGCCGAGGAGGAAGCCCGCAAAGCGAAGGAGGCCGCACCGGTCGCGGTGTCGCCGATGCCGGGAGCAGGACCTGGATCGTCACGTCCTGGAGCGGCGCCGGCGGGCCGCGGACGTCCGGAATTGCCGCCGGCCAATTTCCCGACGCTTGTTCAATCCATTCTCACTCAGATTCTTTATTATCTCGGCGATCTGACCTCGCGCGGCGGCGAGCCGAGCGTGAATCTAGATATGGCCAAGCATCAGATCGATATCCTCGGCATCCTCGAGGAAAAAACCCGCGGCAATCTCAGCGACGAAGAAAAACAGATGCTTGATACCGCGTTGTACGAAACGCGCATGCGCTACGTCAGCGTCGCATCGCAATTCACGTGATCTATCGGCTGCGGATCAATTCGTCATCGGCGATCCCCAATTCCCGCCGCTTCTGCTCGATATCGCGCAGGAACCGTGTTCCGTCGTTGTAATATCCGGCGGTGGGAATCACCTCCGGCATGTGCCCGGCCCAGAACATATTGAATCGCCGCATCAGCGCCTCGCGAAGATATTTGCTCAGCATCGATGCCAGGGCGACGGCCAGGCATTGCGTCTCGGCTTTTTCGCGGAAAGTGATCCGAACGGTGTCATCGCCGCGGTGCAGGCGATAGTCGCTCTGTCCGTCCCGTTCCTGGAGCACCTCCAGGGACCATTCATCGAACATGAGCCGAAGAAGCGAGGCATAATGATCGCGCCCGCCCTGGCGGTCGCAGAAGATGGTCATCGGCTGGCCGCCGAAGGTTCTCAGCAGATGGTCGAGATGTATAGCCGTGATTGAAAAGAGTGTCGATGCCTTGTTGCGCGTGGCCTGGATGAGCTGATTAAGCCGGCGTTCCAGGACGATTCTGGCGGCAAGATGAACGCATTGCGTTTGCGTGCGGCCCATTTCCGCGCGGAGGGCGTTGGAGAAAATCCGAATCGAAAGAGACGGTTGTTCCAGGGGAAAGGTTTCGCTTTGGGCCCGCTGATACCAGGGATAAGCGGGCAATTCGGCCAACACGTGGTCTGCGACGCGCTCGAGCAATTCGGACAGGTCTTGCGGCATGTCGCCGCTGGCGCTTAGAACCGCCAGCACCGACCGCTCCAGTTCCTTCAATCCATGGGCGGGCGAATAGACAAGCTTGCTGTCATTGATGTGCAGTTTGCGTCCGGATGTCAGGCGATTTTTGCTGACGAGCTTTGAGAGCCGTTTCCAGAGGCACGGGACGGCTTGCCCATTGAAGGCGGGACCCAGATCGAACGCACAACATCCGACGACCAACGGCCCGAGCAGCGGCCCATATCCTGCCTCATCGATTCCCGCGACGATCATGCGGGCGGATTATACTGACTTGACAATCCAGAGGGTCCAAATAGATTAAGTTTCGACAGAATTCGGGGCAGTCCCGAAGCGGACGGGCGCGTAGCTCAATTGGTTAGAGTACCGGACTGTCGATCCGGTGGTTGCGGGTTCGAGTCCCGTCGCGCTCGCTTTTAAGATAAAGACTTGCGGCAAAAGCAAATCGTGGGGAGCCGTTCTTCTCTCGTTGGTATCGGATTGCCGTTCGCATGAACGGCCTAGTCGCTGTAGTCGCGCCATTGGGGCTAAAAAATATAAACTAATCGCACCGATTGTACAAAGCTTTGTACCAAGCGCCGGTACAAACCGTTGTATAATCGCCCCCTAGGAGTTCCAGGTATTTTTACACGGCGGAGGGTTATTATGAAGAAGGTGCATTCCCACCGAATGAGCCAGTCTCAAAAAGCAAATCGAACTCGAGCAGGACTGCTGATTTTATCGGCCGCGGCCTCGTCTTTTGGTTTGAGCAAAGCCTATGGCCAAGTCGTGACGACGTGGTCGGGCAATGATACCGCCAGCAACCAACTTTGGTCGGATCCCCTGAATTGGGCCGGCGCCATCCCCGGCGCGACCGCCGGAACAAACAATCAGGATACGGCGGTATTCAATAACACTCCCGCTTCAAATATTGTCACGGTGGACCCCAATCGCAATATCCTCAATATTACTTTCGACACCGGCAATGCGACCAACTTCACGATTGGCGCCACGGCCAACGCCGGCAATCCTTTGTTGCTCTCCAACGGCGGCAAGATACTGGAAACCGCAGCGGTCAATTCGGCTGCCGCCCAGACCATCAACGCTCCGCTGATCCTTGAAGGAACCAGTTATGCGATTGAGGCCGACGCCGACGGTCCGGACGAGACCGGCCTGGTGATCAACGGGAACATTTCGGGCGGGAATTCGGGGCCCACGACGTTAACCCTTCAGGGAGCCAACGAGCTAAGTTCATCTTTGACCAACAGCCAGATCGTCGGCAGCATTTCGAACGGCGCTTCTTCTTCGCTGAACCTGGTCGTGAGTGGAGTGTCCGGTAGCAGTGTATGGGAACTCGCCAGCACAACTCAGAGCACGTATACGGGCACCACGACGATCAATAGCGGTACGTTGATGATCGGGACGGCCGACGCACTTCCGTCTACCACGGACGTGATCATCGCCGGGACGGGCACGTTTATGAACAACGTCGCAACCGGGCCTTTCCCAGTGGTTCATACCGTGACAGATGACAGCAGCACCGGCGCTCCCGGCACGACTACCGCTGGGTTCATTGCGGCCAACGGCAATGATGTTCTAAATATCGATAACAACACGGGTCCCGCGCTCATCTTAAATGCCCAGGGTTACACTTCAGAAATGAAGTACGATAGCGTCTTCGATTTAATCGGGACCGGACCATCAGGAACGGGTGGTATCCTGTTCACGAACAGCACGGGCATGACTACCCTGACCGAGGACGAAAAGAGTTTTAGCCTGGGCACCGTCAACCGGGACATCTACGTCACGCGCGGGTCGTCCACAAATTCGACCGATATTCAACTTCAGAATCTCACAGGCAGCGGCGGCATTATCTTAAACGGCGCCGGCACCGTGAAGTTCGAAAACGCAGGCGAAGACACGCCCGAAGGTTTTACCGGCTCAATTGAAATACAAGAAGGACAACTCAAGTTGATCGGCAGCAACCTGCCCAATTCCCTGGTTGGTACCAATGTATTGCTCGTGGACGGCGGCCAGCTCAATCTGAATGGGGCCATCGCCACATTTGGCGCCGCGACCTTTACCAGTGGCTCCACTGTCCTGTCCTCCGGCGCGCTTTCGACGGACATCATCGCTCCGAGCTATACGTTCAACGTCGCCGGCGGCGCCTCGTTCACCATGAACAACACGATGACCGACGACACATCGCCGTCGGCCGTCGTCAGCAACGGCGCGGGCACGGCGATCATGGCGGTCGTCAATACCTATAGCGGCGGGACAACGATCAACGCAGGCACATTCGAAGCCACCGACGGCAACCTGGGGACCAGCACGGCCAGCCCGGTTTACACGGGCACGCCGTTCGGCACCGGCTCGATCACCATGAACGGCGGCAACCTTCTTCTGTCTCCCAACGTGAATAACGGCGGCGTTGCCTCGGCGATCATCGATCAAATCGCAACGAACAGCGGTACGCAATTTACCTATGACGGCGGCGCCACCCTCACACTGAAAATAGGCGGACAGACCAGCGTTGAATTGTCGATCGGAGGCAATGGGATCGTTCGCGGAGCCGATCGCGGCACTCTCGTGATCGCTCCAACCAGTAGCAACGCCAATCTCGGCGTAACCGATTTGGTCATCCCGACGGTCGCCCCCACCGTCATCAACGGCATCGTGAATCCCTCGATCGTTACCGAAAACAGCGATACAAACGAATCCGGCGACTTCGTCGCCTGGGGCGGCGCAACCACCGGGCTGGTGACGTATGCGGGATACACCAACACGATCACCGCCGGGCCCACGGCCATATTTCAGGCTACCGCCACATCCGGCAACACGCTGAGTGCCAATGCTTCTCTGTATGCTTTGAGTACCGGCAACACCACCACCGGCGGCCAGGCGATCAACCTCGGCGGATTCACGCTAACCGTCGGCGACAACACCTCCGGCAATCAGGCGGGTGTTATCATGAACGGCGGCAGCATCACCAGCGGCACCCTCGCCTTCGCCGCCGATGAGGCAACCATCTACACCAGTGCCGCCAATGCCTTGATCTCCGCCAACATCACAGGCGCCGGCGGAGTTACCACATTCGGTCCGGGCACCTTGGCCCTCACCGGAACCAATTCCTTCTCTGACGGTCTAACCATCAATCAGGGCGTGCTCGATGTTTCCCGCGACGCCAATCTGGGTTCCGCCACCGGCAACGGCATTACCTTCGGCGGCGGCACGCTGCAATTCGGAGCGGCTTTCAATCCGTCTTCCTCGCGGGCAATCACCCTGGATGCCGGCGGCGGAACGATCGACACCCAGGCCAATTCGGTGACAATCGCCTCGGCGATCGGCGGAGTCGGTGGTTTGAGCAAAGTTGGCAGCGGAACACTTACCCTCACCGGCGGCAATACATCCCAAGGCTCGACCACGATCGGAGCCGGCACTCTGCAAATCGGCACCGGCGGAGGGCTGGGCGCCGGAGGCGTCACCAACAACGGCGCTCTCGCGTTCAACTCGACCGGCGGCTCGATTTCAGTCGCCGGCAACATTTCCGGCACCGGCACGATTTCCCAATCCGGTTCCGGCAGCACCGTGTCGTTGTCCGGCTCCAATACTTATACCGGAGCCACGACCATCAATGCCGGCACTCTGCAGGTCGGCAATTCCAATGCCTTGGGCTTTGGCGGAGTGGTCACCACCACTGTGGCTGGCGCAACCGTTAACGGCGGCGGTACGCTCGACCTCAATGGGCAGACACTCACCAAAACGGTCACTCTCAACGGCGGCACGCTGACCAGCAGCTCCGGGATCGGCAGCTTTTCCACCGGCGTGGCCGGATATGTCCTGAACTCCGGCGGAGCCGGAATCTCCGCAGACCTGACCTCGGTCACCGGCGGCGGCGGGACCGGCGCGGCTTTCAAATTCTTACTGGGCCTCACCGACGCAAGCTTTACCATCGCCAGCGGCAACGGCGGGGTGGGTTATACTTCGGCCCCGACCGTCACCCTCTCCGGCGGCGGCGGCACGGGCGCGACGGCGGTCGCCACCATTTCCGGCGGCGCGGTCACTGGCATCACCGTCACCAACCCTGGCATCGGCTATTGGGGTACGCCCAGCGTTAGCCTGTCCGGCGGCGGCGATTCCACGGCCGCAACCGTCACCGCCAATCAAGATGACTTTACCGTGGTCGCCACTGAAGCGCTTCTGGCGGGCAGCGGATACACATCGGCCCCCACGGCCGCCGCGTATTCGATCCTAAACCCCGACGCCCTCGCGACGGTCGTCGCACCCTCCATTACCGCCGTGCTCGATCCGCTGTACATCCAGTCCAGCAGCACTATCACCGACAACACGGGCGGCTCCGTCGTTGTGCCTATTCCGGTCATCGGGACCGCCACCACCGGAACGGCCACGTTGGATCTTGAGGGCTCATCGACCAACGACGCCATTTCCGGCTCGATCAGCGACGGGTCGGGCGGCGGTAAGGTGGCGATCCTCGAATCCGGCACCGGCACCTGGACGTTGTCCAACGTCAACACGTACACGGGCGGGACCACCGTCAACACCGGTACGCTGGTCGCATCCGTGTCCGGGGCGTTGCCCAACGGTGAAGGTTTGGTCAACAACGGCACCACCGACATTGAGGGCAATGAGACTTTAGGCGCCAACGGCGTCAGCGCTCTTAGCGGAGCAGGTGCTTTGAACATTGGCACACCCACGACTCCCGCCACGGTGCAGTTGGCCGTCGGCAGCGGTGGGGCGACGCAAGGCAGTCTCACCATCTTCGCCGGCTCGGTTCTGAACATCGGCAACAATCACATCGTTCTCAGCGATCCGAGCGGCAGCATTGATTCCACGATCCGCGCCTATCTGTCCGCCGGTTACAACAACGGCAATTGGAATGGCACCAGCGCCACCGGCGGAGCCATCAACACTTCCTCCCCGACCGGCACAAAGTATGGCATCGGTTATGCCGACGGCGCCGACGGCGGGATCAGCGGCATCACCTCCGGCCAACTCGAAGTGAAGTACACCCTCTACGGCGACGCCAATCTCGACGGCTCGGTCAACAGCATCGACTTCGGCGACATGGCCGCCAACTTCGGCAAATCGGGCAAGGTCTGGGACCAGGGCGATTTCAATTACGACGGCACGGTGAACAGCATCGACTTCGGATTGTTGGCCGGCAACTTCGGCAAATCGGTCGGGAGCAATGCCGACGTGATAACTACGTCCGATTGGGCGGCGCTCGACGCCTTCGCTGCGGCCAATGGTCTGATGGCCGATGTCCCCGAGCCGGCGACCACGAGCTTGGTAGCCGTCGGCCTTATCGGCGTACTTGCTCGCCGGCGACGCCGGGCACGAGCCTGAATTCTTATGGCAGGTTGGTAAATTCAAAAAAGCCCGGCACTTCCGCTGGGCTTTTTTTTGTAACTGTTTACCGTGCAGCGGCATTTTACCAGGCGCGCGATTTTGTCAGTCGTGGTAATTTGCATGGGCCATGGAAGGCCGGGAGTTAAAACTCTATGAGCAACGCACGCAGGAAGTGCAGTTCCTGCGGTCCGAAA
>DATAWP010000032.1:0-93007 GCA_036267155.1 Tepidisphaeraceae bacterium | reverse complement strand
GCCGGCGCCGGCGATGCCGCCGGTGCCGCTGATGGTGTAGTTGCCGTTGCTGTTGTTGACGAGCACCGAGTTGGGGGAGACGGTGCCGTTCAGGGTGACGGCGTAGTGGCCATTGTTGGTGTCGTTGAAAGTGACGTTGGCGCCGTCGCTGTAGAGGGCCGGGGCGGTGCCGTTATTCCAATTCTGCTGAACGGTATCCCAGGTGGTGCCGTTGCCGCTGCCGCCGAGATTGTCCCAGGAGAGACTGGCCGGGCCGCCGGCCGCGACAACAAGATCGAGATAGCCGGAATCGGCGCTTGTGCTGAGGCTATAGATCTCGCCCGCTTGAGAAGGAAGAACGAAGTTGGCAAGAGTGGGGCTTCCAAAGCTGCCTTCGAAGAGGCGATAATCGCCGTTCGATGTGGGATTGGTTCCGAAGATGATGTCGGTGCCGCTGCCGACGGTGAGCGGCCCACTCGTGAGATCGATCAGATCGCCGGTGTAGCTGCCGGCGGAGACGGGGGAGCCCAGGTCAAAATCCAAGGTAGTGTTGCTGTTGGTGGTGAGGGCGCCGAGGGTGATGGTGCCGATGGCGCCGATTCCGCCCGGGGCGATGGTGTGAGCGCCGGACCCTGCGAGGACAGTTCCGGTGATAAAGCCAGCGCCGGAAGTGTTGCCGGCCGCGGTTGCGCCCAGATTGATCGCCAGCGAGGAAATTTGTGATGCAGAAGCGCTGGCGAGGATTCCGCCGTTGAGGATGAGGCTTCCCGAACCCGTGGCGGAGCCGGAGCCGTTGGCGGCCACCAATGTTCCACTCGAGAGCGTCGCGTTGCCGCTGAAAGAGTTGTAATTAGCGAGAATGGTTGTCCCACCCGCGCCGAGGAAGCTCAATCCACCGCCGCCGCCATCGGAGAATGACTGGGCGAGGGTGATGGAGAAGCCGCCATTATTGATGAACCCGCCGCCGGAGGCGACGGAGAAGCTGACCGGGACTCCTATCGGGCCGACGTTGACGACGTCGATCACGGAAAGGTTGGGCAGGAAATATGTTCCCGAGGCAAAGTCGGCATCGGCGGCGGTGGCGGTGATTCCGCCGCCGTTGAACATCATGGTTGCGCTGGCCGCGGTTCCAACGTCATTGGGGGTCGTGGTGATGCTTCCGATGGAGAGGTTGGAATTCCCGTTGAGGGCGAGCGTCGTGGTATTGTTCGTGACCTCGGAGGCATCGAGATTCAGCGCGCCGGTGCCGCCGTTGAGCGAGGCATTGTCGTTGAGGATGACGCTGGTGTTGAGATTGTCGGAGCTTGAAGTGTTGCCGCCGAGATTGATGCCGACCCCGGTGATGGACGCGTTGTCCTGCAGGGTCAGGTTGAGGGTGTAAGTCGGCCCAAATCGGCCGATGAGCATTGCGGCGGTGCTGGTGGTGACAACTGAAGCGTTTTCGGCGAAGACGACGTTGCCTCGGGTGGCGACGAGTTCGGAAGTTCCAGCAGCAGTCGCTCCGGTAAGAGTAAGGGTGGACGACGGGCTCGTGCCGCCGGCGCTGGTCCCGACGCGGAACTGGGTGGCGCCTCCGCCGGTGACGGTAATATCGCCCGAGATGGTTGCCGACGTGCTTACGCCGGGGACATCTTCAAATTCGCTGCTGCCGACGCCGCTGATGGTAATGGCGTTGGCAATGTTGACCCCGTCGCCCAATTGAAGGCCCTGGGTGGAGTTGATAGTGATGGTGCCGGAGCCAAACGACCCGCTGTTTCCGGCAAGTATCGCGCCGCCGTTGATCGTGGTGCCGCCGCTATAGTTGTTGGCGGAGGAGAAGGTCTCGACGCCGGCCCCGGTCTTGACGAGTGTTATCGTGCCGGCGCCATCCTGAATAACCCCGCTGAAGGCGGCGGCGGCGGCGCTGCCAAAGGTCAGCGTGGGAGTCGTGGTGCTTGCCGAATCGGTGATCGAGCCGGCGCCGGAGATGGCGCCGACGGTGGCGTTGTTGCCGTTGAGGTCGAGTTTCGCGGAACTGCCCATGGTGAGGGTGCCGCTGGCCACGAGCGCCGCCGCATTGTTCAGCACGACGGTTCCGGAATTGATGCTCAGCGCGCCGATGGTGTCGGCTCCGGAAAGGGTCAGTATGCCGGTGCCGGCCTGGACCAGATTGCCCATGGTGCTGCCGTTGGGCACGAGACTGTTGGTCAGATTGACGTTTCCGGAGACATCGTAAATGAGGGTCCCGCCGAGGGTGATGTTTGCAGCGCTGGTGCCGAGAGATCCGGCGGCGCCGCCGGTTCCAACCTGTACCGTTCCGCTGTCGATTGCGGTTGCGCCGGCGTAGCTGTTGTTGGCGGCGAGCAGCAGGGTTCCGTTTCCGCTCATGGACAACCCATCGTTGCCGGACACCGCGCCGTTGATGGTCAGGGTGTCGGGGGCGTTCGCCACGGCAACGTCGGTCGCGCCGCTGGAGTCGCTGAGCACGAGCGGAACATCGATGAAGTGGCTGCCCAGGTTGTCGTTGATCGCACCGCCGCTGCCCTTGTTGTCGATCGTCAGCGCAAAGGTGCCGCCGGTCGTCTCGGCGATGGTGTAGGCGTTGGAATTCTGAAAGTTCATCGTCCCCAGGGTGTGATTGCCGGCGATGGTGATGGTGCTGCTGGAAGAAAGGCCGGGAGGATTGGGATCGAAGTTGGCGGTGTCGCCCGCGTTGGTGGGCACGGTGGCTGGCGACCAATTGCTTGCCGTCTCCCAGGCTCCGCCGTTGGTCGTGTTCCAAAACGCGTTGACCCCTCCGCCGGCGATGGTCATCGTGACGAAATTCCCGCTGTCAGCGAAGGTGTAGGTCAGCCCGGCCTTGGCATTCAGGACGTGCAGGTCGGCCAGGTTGGCGGTGTTTCCGCCGGCCACGTCGAAGATGTCATAGCTTCCATCACTGGTGTATTGTCCGCCGCTGGTGTTATCGACGTTGATGTCGTCGGTGCCGCTGAGAGACAGCCCGTGGGTATTGGAGATATTCAGCAAATCGTTGGTGAGGCCGTTGAATTCCAAATCAAGGATCGAGCCGTTGTTCAACGTTAATCCGCCGGCGCCGAACGTGCCGATGCTGCCGTCGCCGGGCTGGATTTGTCCGCCGGAATTGACGACGACGGTATTGGTGATCGTTCCCGTGCCGGACAGAATTCCACCGCTGTTGACGTTGACGTTGCCGGCGCCCGCGCTGGCGGTGTCAAGGCGAAGGTTTCCAAAGTTGACGTTCGTGCCGCCGGAATAGGTGTTGGCGGCCGCGCCGCTAAGGACAACCATACCGCTTCCCGCGTTGCTTGCGGCGGTGACGACGAACGAGGTGCTGTTTTCCTCGTTGGTGGTAAGGGCGCCATAACCAATATTCAGCGGGCCCGACCCGGTAATCGCGCCGTCAACGGTCAATGTGTTTCCAGCGGTGGCCGAAATGCCGCCGCCGCCGGCGCCGACGGTGATTGCCCTGGCGCTGCCGTTGTCCAGGGTGCCCGTGTAATCGATGTCAACGTTGCCGCCGTTGAGATTGATGGCGCCGGTTCCGAGTGCCGCCCCCTGGGCGAAGTTGCCGATAACGGTCAGTCCGCCGTAGAGATTCGATGCCAGACTGTAGGTGGACGACGCATCGCCGTTAAGCTCGACGGTGCCGGGCCCGCCCTGGGCGTAACCGCCGGCGTGGCCGCCGGCCGCGCGAATTCCGCCGTCGATAATCAGCGCCCCCAGCGTGTTGTACTGGAAGATGGTCACGTCAACGTTGTTTCCTTCGCCACCGAGTATCGCTTGGCTGGGGCCGCCTTGGTCTTGCAGCAGGATATTGTTGGCGCCAACATTGGGAGTAACAAGAATCGCCCCCGGCTGCAGCACGTTGCCGCTCTTCATCAGGATCTGATCCATGTTGTTGACGCCGTCGTTATACAAGCCCCCGGTGGGGCTGTTGAAACGGAGGGTGGTCATGCTGCTGTTTCCGCTGTAGCGGATTTCCCCCGTGTTGGACACGTCCGCGTTCACGGCCATGTTGAACGAACCGGTGGTGGAACTCGGCAGGGCGGTGTAAAAGCCGGCGATCGTGGACCCACCAACGACAACGCCCCCGGAAACGGCGGCAAAGTCGGTGACCTGGCCGTTGGCTTGCCCAACGACCGCAAAGGGAACGGAGCCGGGGTTATCAACGAGGATTCCGCCGGTGCCCGCGAGGCTGTTTGTGCTACCGACCGTGATCGTGCCCGTGGCGGCGACCGGCGAAGCGTTCAGGCCATCCGATGAAGTGGCCGGGCCGATGAACTCGATTAATCCGCCCGCGTTGGTGCTGGCGCTGTCCACGTTGATCGTTCCCATGTTCAGCGTGGGATTCGTTCCGTTGGAATTCAAACGGACGACGGTCAATCCTTGCGAGGGCGTTAAGTCGGTGCTGGCGAAGGTCTGCGTGCCGCCGGCGGATCCGCCGTTGACCAGCAGGGTTCCGCCGCCGAGTCTCAGCACCGATCCGGATGGGGCGATGTTCGTGGAGGGAGCGCCCGCCGCCGCGAAGTTGAGCTCCAGAACGCCGCTGTCCACCGTTGTGGCGCCGGTGTAACTGTTTGATGCGGTGAGAATGACCGTTCCGGCGCCGGTTTGTGCGATCGCTCCTCCCGCGCCTCCATCACTCAAGACGCCGTTGATGATCTGAGTGCCTCCTCCATCGAAATTGAGCGTGGAGGTGTTCATTCCGACAGCGCCGTCGACCGTGAGCGTTTGGCCGGCGTTGACGTCAAAGCTGAGGTTTTGCTCCAAATTCAGAGCGTCCATCATCGTGAGGTTCTGGCTGGCGGAGGACATGTTGATGCCGTCGCCGCCGAGGGTCAGGGTGTTGCCGTCGTTTCCAATCGTGATCGCCCCGCCGGGGTTCACAACGGACAGGCCAAGCCAAGACATCGACGCGCCAAGCGTGAATGAGGTGGTCGATCCGGCGAGGGAATCAAACTGGCCGATGTCGTTGACGCCAGGAGGGGGCGAGTCCGCGCCGCCGACGGTTTCTTCGGTCCAGGCGCTGGAGACATTCAGGACTGTGGAACTTCCATTGGCGCCGAAGGTGTCGGCGCGGGAAACAGCAGCCCAGGCGACCAGGCCGGTTGCCGCCGAAATCGCGGCGATCGCTCGCGAATGCGTGGAAATGGACGACGGACCAACTCGATATTTCCGCGTGGGGCGAATAACGGTCATCGCAAACCCTCCAAAGCCGGCGGCATCTCAATAAACGCCGCAGTTATTTGATGATGAAGTGTGAAATGCCTCCTCGGCGCCGTACGGGCTTTCTGCCCACCAACTACCATGGCAGAAAATACCTCAATTTCAGCCAAGGAAAAGAAATTGATGTCACCGATTTGTGTACTTTTGTCACAATTATCAAGTTTCTGGAGGTAGTTAAACGGAAAATCATGATAATTGTTTTATTATGTTATTCATAATACATTTTAAATAATGATGTTACGAGTTTTGATTAGTATGGATATCTCAGCGATGGACGCCCGTAATTGGGCGATTCAGTCCGGATAAAATGGTTGAATTGACAAGTTTTTTGGAGACAAAACGCGACGGGAGTCAAATTCTCACCCGTTGGGCGCACGGTTAGCGGGATTTCATCAGGAGTCTGATCGGCCCGAGCAGGCCGCTGGGAATTGGCTGAAACTGGGCCGCCGTCGGCGGCACGAAGCGAGCGCCAAACGCCTTCACGAGCGCCGGATAGTCGTAATTGGGAAACCCGTGGCTGGCCAGATAGTTCACCGCGGTGTTGGCCACGTCCACGCGAATGGTGTTGTCGCCGGGCTTGAGCAGCTTCGTCACGTCGAGGCGATATGGGGCGCACCAAACCGACCCGGCCAACTTTTCATTGATGTACACAACGGCGGCGTCCCGCACGGGTGCGCTCAAATCGGCGCGGAAGCTCTGCGGGCCGCCTTGCGGCCGCAGGGCCGACGGGGTGGGATCGCCAAAATCGAGGGCCAGATGCGAGCCTTCAAAAAGCATATCGGCGGAAACGTCAAAATGATTCGTATAGCTGGCGATGCCGGAGAAATATCTCGTCGCCGGGTCATCGGTCCAGGAATGCAGATTCTCAACTGGCGTGGGATCGGAATCGGGCCCGAATTGAACGCTCCATCCGGAGCGGAGATCGACAACAGATAGCGGCGTGTCGGTCGCGAACTCGGTTGGGCTAAGACGGTTGCTGAAAAGCAGGATCGTCGATCCATACGGCGGCAGATCGAGGCCGACGCGCGTGTACCCCTCGGGATGTTCAAGAATCCGCACGGGAGTGATCTCGCCGGTCATCGGATCCAGACGCTCGGCGCAGACGGATTCGGTGCGGAAGTCGGCCGTGACGGTTTTGGATTGGTTGCTGGTGTTGGCGAGGAAGAAGATTTCGCCCCCATCGGTGTGCCGGCGAACGAAACCGATTTCAGGGCAAGCGGGCGAAAATCTGACGTCGGGACGTGCCCGTCTTGCCGCCAGAGCATCGGCAAGCTGGTTCTCGTCCTGAACGAACAAACCCGGCGCGCTGGGCCCCTCGAACAGCCGTTGCACGATCGCATGAAGCGACATTTGATCTTCATCCGTCGCTTGGTAGCCCGGCACGATTGACGGCAACCGGCGCGTGGCGATCAGCAAACCGCCGCGCAGCGCGAAATCCTCGAGCTTTCGCATCGTGGAAAGCGGAATCCGCTCGACGCCGGCGAGAACGATGATGCGATAGCGATTCTCGCCGAAGACCAGCGCCCCGCCCTCGACGTGGCCGTGGATATCAAGCATGCCATCGTCGAAAAAGTCGAGGTTGTATCCCGCATCGAGAATTTTCCCGACGATCTGATTGCCCAGGAGCCGGCCGACTTCATCGCTGAGGCTCACTCGTCCGGGCGTGAAATTCGCCCACGCATCGTCGTTGGCCAGGTAAAGCGCCACGTCGTTGGCGGGCGTTCCCTGCCGCATGATGAAGCTGACTCTCTGCAAATATCGCGTGACATCGGGCATGACGATTGACCAGGGATTCTGATCGTCGAAGACGCCGGCGGCATAAAAGCTCCAGCCGGGAAAACCCACGCCCTGGGCCGTATACGGCCAGCCGTGGCAGATGATCTGATTGACGCCCTGAAGAAAATGCAGATCGGCCTCCGCCTTGATATCCAGCGGCGTGGCGCGAAAAACCGGCGAATGAATCCAGGTAAAAGTCTCCGATGAACAAACCGGTATGCCCAGCAGATGACAGGCCGAACTCGCGTATCGCGTGGCCCGGTAGTTATGCCACTGGAATCCTTCGCCTTCGGGAAGGTCGGCAAAAGCGTAGCTGTAGAGTCCCGCCGAAGGGGTGCCATACGCCTGGATGCGGAAGCGCGTGCCGTGCGTTTGGGCGAAGCGGCGCATTTGCTTGACGAAATAATCGTTGAAGAGTTCCGTGAGGGTTTTGCCCCAATCATGGCGGATTTCCAGCGTTTTCGGCCCGAAATCGCCCGCCAGCGCCGGAAGCAGCGGGCGCAAGTCGTAGCCCCGGCGTTTTTGGAATTCGTCGAGGAAATGCGTCGTCCAATCTTCGCCTTTGCTTTCCAGGCTGTCGCAGAAAATGGCGTAAGGTGTGTTGGGAGCGCAAGCGGCCACTTCCGGCTCGGCGACGGAATCGATGAACTTCCGCACCGATGAAGCGGTCTGGTGATCGACCACCAATCCATCCGCGCCCAGAGCCGGACGTTTCACTTTCATCCCCGTATGGCTGGCGATGAAGAATGTAACCTGCGTGGGCGACGATTCGGTGTACAGCAGCGTGTCGCCGTCGCGAAGCTTCGGCGCCGGCGTTGGCCCACCCGGTGCGATCGTGGCCCGCTGCACCCGTAGACAGCCGGCGGCGTCCGCGACGGAAATCATAGACCCGCCATACGGCCAGCCGCTACCCATCGTCAGATCCATGCGCAGTCCCAGATCCTTCGCCTTGGCCGCGACGAATTTCAACGCATTGAGGAACTCGGGAGAGAGAAATCTCAGATTAACCAGGCCCGGAATTTCGCCGTCCAGGGCCAGCGGATACGTCGGCTGAACTTCAAACCCGCCGAAGCCAGCCTCCTTCATCAGTTCCATTTCGTGCAGAAGCCGCGGCTGAGTGACCGCGGGGCCGAACCACCACCATCGAACCATGGGCCGCGTGTCATCCGGCGGTTGGCTGAAGACTTGCTGCAAGCGATCCGGATCATCCATCAGCCGCACCGGCAGCGCAACCGCTTTTTCCAAACCCGTACCGGTGACGTTGCGCGTTTGCAAAAATGGCCCGGAAAATCCGGCGATTTGGATATTCGCCAGATGCACGTTCTTCGCGTTGGCCAGCAGAATTCCTCGCCGGCATCGTCCGGTGATATGGGACATGGAAAGGCCGTCGATCGGCCTTTGCGGCAGGGCGCGCGACGCGTCGAGCAGCGTTCCGCAGTTCAAGGAGACGTCGAGGATGTTGATATTCGATACCCGCGGAATCGAATCGTCGCCGACGAGCGGATCGGCGCCGACAATGCCGGAATCGCGCGGATTGATGCTCAGAAAGATCCGGGTGGACGCCTTGAGATTCTGGGCGGAGATGTTTTGCACGAATCCGCCGCGGCCGGTTCGGCCTTTAACGTAGATCGCGTTGGCGCCCCTGGTGAAATTGCAATTTGAAATGCTCACATCGCGGATTCCGCCGGACATTTCCGATCCGACGGCGACGCCGGCGAAATCACTGCCGAGCGAGCAGTTGCTGATGGTGATGTCTTGCGTCGGCAGCGCGAGTTTCGCCGCCGCCGCGCCCCGGCCGGATTTCAGAGCGATGCAGTCGTCGCCGGTGTCGATGTCGCAGTTTTCGATGCGGACGTGCGAAGAGGAATCCACGTCGATGCCGTCGCCGTTGGACAGCGTGCTGCGGATCGTCAGATTCCGCACGAGGACATCTCGGCAATAGAGCAGGTGAATGGACCACAGACGCCGGTAACGGTCGGTGAAATTTTCCAGACGGACATGGGTGCAGTGAACCAGCTCCACCATGAGCGGCCCGCGCGGGTTGCGGAGCTTGCCGATGTCGCGGTTGCCGGCCAATGTGCCGGGGCCGTCGATCGCGATGTTGTCGGCATTTTCGGCGTAGATCAGTGCGCGATGGCCCTGAACGGTTGCGCCTTCGTAGCGCACGGGGATGAGTGGATAATCGTTGGGATCGGGACTTCCGGTGAGGACTGCCCCCTTTTCCAGATAGAGCGTTGTGTTGCTGCCGATTTGAATGCTTCCGATGAGATAATTTCCGCGGGGAACCAGGACTCGTCCGCCGGGGGATGTGCACTCGTCGAGAGCCTGTTGGAATTCGGCCGTGACATTCGTTTTGCCATCACCAGCGGCGGTAATACGGATCGCGTGTAGCGCCACTGCGGGCGCCGCATAGGCAAGTTGGATAATCCCTAGCAGCAATGCTGCCCAGCAGGTGGGAATTTTCATTTTCACCGCCGAATTGGGTTAAATTTGAAGGCCATCGCAGCCACAATATAAGGTGGCAATTGATGAAAATCTTGTTTTCATCTGTTATAATTGCGGGCAGCAGTCCTCGGTGGGTTTTTGGGCAAGGAAGGATGATGCATGTCAATCAACACGGTTGCTAAGCTCGCTGGGGTTTCAACATCCACGGTCTCGCGGGTGATAAATAATCATCCGCGCGTTGCGCCCGAGACGGAGCGATCGGTTCGCAAGGCAATGCAGGAACTGGGTTATACGCCATCGGAACGGCGACCGGGTCCGAAGTCGGCGGGGCGGATCAAAGCAGAGAAAAAGAAAGCGGCCTTCCTGGTGCTGGGCGCGTCGAGCCAACAGGCTACGCCGGCGTTCGCCGGCTTGCTGCGGGGAGTCTCGCTTGGAGGAGCGGATAATGGAATGGATATCGCATTCCATTTCGTGCCCGATCCCAACGAAATTTCCGCATGGATTCTGGACCAGCGCATTGATGGATTGCTCCTGCACGGCACCCGACCCAACAGCGAAATCGAAAGACGGCTCCGCAAAATTCCGACGGTCTGGCTCATGGGAAATCGCCGCCGGCCGGACTGGGGCGACCAGGTCATGCCCGACAGTTATGAAATCGGCCACCTCGCGGCTGAATACCTCATCTCCCATGGACATCGCCAACTGGCGTTTCTCAATCTTGATGCGGGGTTCTGGCCATTCCGGCTCTATTGCCAAAGCTTCACATCCGCCGCGGGAGATAAGGGAATCCCGGTTGTTCCGGTTGAGCAACCTTTGGAAGATTTCCCCGACTATTGGCACCGGCATGGTCAACGGGTTGTTTCCGAGCTGATAGGACGGTTTTTGGCTCTTTCGCCGCGTCCGACCGGCATTTTTGTGGCCGACGACATGCAGGTGGCGGCCATTCAGCCGGCATTGCAGTCGCAGGGCATCCAGATCGGACCGGGCCAGACTCAGATCATTTCATGCAACAACGAAGGACCATTCCGCGTCGGGTTGTCGCCCAAGCCGGCGGCAATAGACATTCGGGTCGAATCCATCGGCCGCCGCGGCGTCGAACAACTGCTCTGGAGAATGGCGCACCTATACCTTCCAGAGCGTTTGATCTGTGCGGTCGAGCCACAGGTTGTGGATTTTGACGCTCCAAGCCCGGTTTAGTCAGCCGGAATCGGCATATCGCAGACAATTTTTACAGTCTCCACCGATTTATCTGAAATATTGTGGAAATTGCGCTGGAAAATTGCCATACTGGTGGCGGCAAGCCGGAGCAGTCATCATGTCGCTGATGAAAGTAGCCGCAATCGCAGGCGTTTCCGCATCCACGGTTTCGCGTGTCATGAACGATCAGGATGGGGTAGCGCCCCAGACGGCCGACGCGGTTCGCCGGGCCATGCGGAAGATTTCTTTCGTCCCCGCCACGCGGCGCCGTTCCCGCAAAGCATCCAACGGCCAAAACGAACCGGCAAAGACGATCGGATTTCTGGTCTTCGGCACCAGCGGCGAGCAGGCGGCCCCGGCGTTCACGCACCTCCTGCGCGGAGTCTCAATCGCGGCGAGGGAACATCATCTCGATTTGTTCGTGAGCTTTTTTTCCAGCCCCGATGAGTTGCCGCAGCGCGTTCTCGATCAGCGAGTCGGCGGCTTGCTGATCCATGGCGAGCAACCCGGCAAAGAGGTCGAAGCCAAGCTTCGCGGCTTTCCAACAGTCTGGCTAATGGCCAATCGTTTCCCGCCGCGCTGGGGCGATCAGGTGATGCCGGACAATTCCTCAATCGGCCGGCTTGCCGCGGAATACCTGCACGAACGTGGCTGCAAATTGGTTTCGTATTTGAGCGCGGCGCCGCCGTCGTGGGGATTGCAGGTTCGGGAGCTGGCGTTTTGCCAATACATGGGGGACATGGGCGGGGAAGTGAACGTGCTTCGGACGGCCTTGGAATCACCGGCTGATTTCTGGCAGTTTGACGGCTCGGCCGCGCGAGCGCTGGCCGAGCGGTTCGTTCAGCTTCGTCCCAGGCCGCAAGGTCTGTTCGTTGCCGAAGACCGTCATGTTCCGACCATTTATTCCGCGCTGAGCGCCGCGGGAATTTCTCTCGGCGCCGGCGGGGATGTGTGGCTCGTCTCCTGCAATAACGAGTTGCCCTATCTGGACCGCTTGAACCCACCGCCGGCCACGCTGGACATCCGTGCCGAAAGCATCGGCCGCCGCAGCGTCGAGCAACTGCTATGGCGACTGGGACATTCCACCGTTCCCGAGCGCATTCGGAAACTGGTCGAACCGTCGCTGATCACGCCTTGAACCTCGTCCAACTTTCCAAAAAACCCGTGGTTGCGGGGTCGTTGGTATATATTTGGTAATTGCAGGAAATATGTGTGAATTATGGCACGCATAATGTTGTGGTAATTATCGACGCGATGGAATCATGAGATTGTAACTTTATTATCTACATTAGTTAATGGATTGGATAGCATAGTCGTGGCGTGGTAATTGTTGTGGAATAAATTTGCGGATATTTCTGTCAATTATCTTGCAATAGTGGTCGGTCGGTCGGTATAATCACCCCATCTTTCGATTCGGTGTGCGTCGCAAGTCGCCAATCCGGTCGCGCGGAGGCAAAGGCGCATTGAGGAGAGCCCGGCATGTCCGTCAGCCACGCTCATTTTTCTCTGGCGAGGAGAGTCGCGATGAATCGGCGAAGAGCTTTTACGTTGGTAGAGCTTTTGGTGGTGATTGGGATCATCGCAATTTTAGTTGGGATTCTTCTGCCGGCGCTGAGCAAAGCGAGAGCGCAGGCGAACCTCGTGCGCTGCGCCGCAAACGAGCGCATGATCGGCCAAGCGATGATGGAGTATGCGGCGGACAATCGGGGATATCTTCCCGAGCGCGCTTTCATGGATGCGCCCTATGCACCGACAAATGGAGCGGGCATGATGGGGGCTCAGGCCAATCCCGCCCCATCAGGCGGCGGGATGGAAGTGTTCGCGTATCTTTTTCAGAATGGTCCGGCAATCGGCAATTTGGCTGCTCCGGGCGGCGGCCCTCCGGTGGCGGATCAATACGCAAACATGGGACGGCTGATGGCGCTGGGGTACCTCGGCAGTGGTGTTAAGTTTGATCCCACCAATGCGGCTGGCCTGAGCAAACAACTCTCCGATCCAACTGTCGCCGCGTTTCGTTTTTGTCCCGCCCAGCTCGTCGAAGGCATCGCTTCCGTGTATATCGGGTTTGGCACGTCTTATTATATGAACCCCCACTGGTCGTATAGTACTTTCAAGGAACCTGCGGGACAGCCCCCAGTTTGTGCGACATCTTGGTTTCTGAAGATTACCGATTATCCACAAACATTAGCGATGCTCACAGAAATGCCTTATCAGGAACAAGGCAGCAATTTTACAAACGGATTTGCCGCTCCGCACCCCGGTCCAGGTTTCCCCGGGTCCGCGACTTCGCCGAGTGGTACTTCGTACTGGAATCTTCTCTTTAGGGACGGCCATGTCGCCACGGTTACCGACGAAGCCAACATGGCAACCTTTATGGTTAATCGGCCTATAAATACCGGATTTACGGATATCGTCCGTTTTGACGATGCGTTGGACATCCTCGAAACGGAAGCGGACAACAGGAATCCGGGCAAGAGCATGGCACTGCTTGGATATGGCCCACAATCAAGAACCCTTCCATTTTCTGCACGCTGCTATAACTATCCGAGCGAAAAAGGGGGCGGCACGGCGTATTACGGCGGGTCGGTGAGTTGGGATTGAGCGGGGGTGCGGCCCCGCGGTGCAAGCACCGCGGCTTTGATGGGGATTGATTTTGAGGGAAAGGGCGGGGAAATTTGCCGGCGTGGCATCGCCGGAACCGAATCTCCAGCAGCCTTGGAATTCCTGGTATCACTGCACGGGGCACACCTTTGGGACCTGGCTCCCTGGCGATCCGCGCGGGTTTCGGACGCGGAATCATCGGCGGCACGTCGATGGGGATTACAAATCTCCGCCACCGAAAGGGAAGCATGAGGGTTTGCACCAATATTCAAAATCGCTGATGACCCGGCCGGCGGTGTATTTGAAGCCCGATCAGCGATCGCTGGTCGTCCGGCTGCTGGTCGAATCGCTGATGCGGCGGAAGATCGACGTCGTGATTGCGTGCGTGGGGTCCGTTCACTTCCATATTTTGGCGCGTTTCTTGGATCGACGGGCCGACCATTGGATCGGCCTCGCGAAAAAGGAATCTGCCCACTTCGCCAAGGAATCGGGCCAATGCCCGATCGGCGGACGATGGGCGGCCGGCGGGAAATGCCAACCCATCGCCAATCGTCAACATCAACTGGCCGCGGCGCGGTATATTTCAGATCACCGAACAGAAGGCGCCGCCGTATGGTTTCGCGGAAAGATATTTGCGCCGATTACCCCATGAAAGCGGGGGAGCTTGCTCCCCCGGCGGCCCGCCCCGCGGTTCCATGACTCAAAATGCCGATCACTCGCAGATTATTTCTCGCCGCTGGGGCCGGGGGGTTGCTCGGATGGAGATGGCTCGCCTCGGCGTCGGCGGGGCCGCGAGCACTGGGGGAATCCGGCATCGATCGCCGAGCGCTGGTGCGCCGGCACAATCCCCGGGTTCGGCAATTCGATCCGTTTTCCGCTCTGAGCGTCGGCAACGGAAATTTCGCCTTCACCGCCGACGCGACGGGGTTGCAGACTTTTATTGATGAATATCGCAATGATTTTCCGCTGTGTACGTGTGCCCACTGGGCATGGCACACATCGCCGCGCCCGGCCGGTGTTCGGCCGGAAGATTTGAAGTACAAGCAGTACGATTCACACGGCCGATCCGTCGGATACGCGACGCAGCGAAAGGGACAGGAAGTTCTTTTCGATTGGCTGCGGGAAAATCCGCATCGAATGCACCTGGGGCGAGTGGGGTTGATTTTGAATCGGGCCGATGGCTCGCAAGCGGCGCCGGCGGATGTATCGCTGATGGGCCAGACGCTGGATTTGTGGACCGGAACGATTGCCAGCGAATTCCAGTTTGCCGGCCAAGCTGTGCGGGTTGAGACGACGGCGGGTCATCCAAAATTCGATGCGCTGGCGGTGCGGATCGCGTCCCCGCTGATCGGCATGGGAAAGCTTGGGATACTGCTCGCGTTTCCCTACGCCTCGCCCCAGCGGGATATGGCGGATTGGAATTCGCCCCAGAAGCACCAAACGCGCTGCGAAAAGACCAATGGCCACGCGGTCATCCATCGCACGTTGGACAATGACCATTATTGCGCCTGCGTAAGCTGGTCCACTGGGAAATTCGAGCAGGTTGGCCCGCACGAATTTTCAGTTTCGAATGGATCGGGCGGCGTGTTGGAATTCGTGATCCGCTTCAGACCGGGCGAATATGACAATGCAGGCGATCTATTTTCGGTCCGGCAAATCGCCCAGGCCAGCGCTCAGTGCTGGGAACAATTCTGGACACAGGGGGCGGCGATTGATTTGTCGGGCAGCAGCGACGAACGAGCCGGGGAATTGGAGCGGCGGATTGTTCTCTCGCAATACAACACGGCCCTGCACTGCGCCGGACCGATGCCGCCGCCGGAAACGGGGCTGCTGTTCAATTCCTGGTACGGCAAATCGCACCTGGAAATGCACTGGTGGCACGGCGTGCATTTCGCCGCGTGGAACCGATTCGAACTCCTGGAGCGAAGTCTCGATTTCTATCAGCGGATTTTGCCGGCGGCGAAACAGATTGCCGTGCGGCAGGGTTATGACGGAGTCCGCTGGCCGAAGATGGTGGGGCCCAACGGCCGCGATTCGCCGTCGCCGGTGGGTCCGCTGCTGATCTGGCAGCAGCCGCATCCAATTTATTACGCGGAGCTTTGCTATCGCCGCAAGCCCGGCAAAGAAACGCTGGAAAAATGGTCGAAGATCGTCTTTGAGACCGCGAATTTCCTCGCGAGCTTCGCGGCCTTGGAGGGGAACCGCTACGTGCTTGGCCCGCCGGTGAAGTCCGTGCCGGAAAATACCGATGCGACACTCACCAGGAATCCGACGTTCGAGCTGGCATATTGGAGATTCGCGCTGAGCGTTGCGCAGACATGGCGCCGGCGATTGGGGATGAATCCCGATGCGAAATGGGCGGATGTTCTGGATCGATTGTCGCCGCCGCCGCGCGAGGACGGGCGGTATCTCATGATGGAAGGAATGTCGGACACATACACAAAATGGAATTGGGAGCATCCGTCATTGCTCGGGGCGTATGGAATGCAGAGCGGCGACGGCGTGGATGCCGACACGATGCGGCGATCGCTGAAAAAGGTGCTGGATGTCTGGCAATGGGACCGCTGCTGAGGTTGGGATTTTCCGATGGCGGCGATGACGGCGGCGAAACTGCGCGAGCCGGAATTGGCCATCCGTGCGCTGATGATCGATTCGCCGAAGAATCGGTATTTGCCGAATGGGCACGTGTATCAGCGGCCGGATTTGACGGCCTATCTACCCGCCAACGGCGGCCTGCTGGCGGCCGCGGCGATGATGGCCAGCGCGGCGGCGTTTCCCCAAGATGGGAAATGGGCAGTGCGATCCGAAGGGCTGCGGGGATTACTTTGAGAACACGAACGTTCTACTTCAGTTCCAACCGGATGTAGTCGTAGATAATGCCGGAGGTCAGGCCGCCGGCGGGGATGGTTAATGTCATCGTGTTCTCGCCGGCGCTCATTTTCGATGCGTCGAAAGTCAGATCCTTTTCAACCCAATAACCGCCAATGCCGTCGCGGTTGATCGTGGCGTTGTACATCAGGCCGGAGATTGTTCCGAGCGGATGTTTGTCGAGGCCGACATCGATGCTGCGTGCCGCCACACCGCAAATCGCCAGGCGCAATGTCGCCGTTCCATGCGGTGAATCGGGAAGCGTGAAGTGGATCGTCCAGGTCGTGGCGCGTCCCTGGCTTCGGCCGGCGCCGTCATCGTGAACGACGTGCGGCACCTGTTCGAAATACCAGTCTTTCCGGAAATCGCTTCGGCCGATCGTGTAGTTCACATCCTGCGGGAACAGCTTGGCGTATTGCAGATACATTCCCCAGTGGAAGTAGTCGTCGCCTTTGAAGAACTCCGAGCCGGCCCGATTGGGAATTCCGATGTCCCAGAGTTGCCGGCCGAAACGCACGGGTTTCCATTCCAGCCGGCCGAGATTGATGGTCTTTCCCGGCTCGACGGTCACATCGGACTTGGCGTATTCGCCCAGAATTCCGTCGGTGATGGCGTGCAGCTCGTAAATGCCGGGGCGAACTTTGGGAATCGTGAACGACCCATCATTGCCCCCGCGGACCCAGAATTCGTAATGCTTCGCGTCGTTCTGCCAATTGACGGGAGGACCGGAGGAGGAATCGGGATAGGCCAGACCGACCAGAAGATTGCTGAATTTGCCCATCGGCACGGGCGCGAGCGGATCGTTGACGATGAATCGCCCGCGCACGGCGCCGCGCTGGGATTCCAGCGGATAATCAACGCCCCGGACCCAATTGTAAGGCCACGCGTGGGCCTCCTTCGCGGCCTGGGCCAGTGCATCCTTGAACATATCATCCGGCGTCCGGCCGGAATTCAGATAGATCATCATCGGGCCGACAACTTTTTCCCATTGCTCGTCGTCGTCCACACGGCAGATGCTGCCGCCGTAATGCGTTCCGCGCCAGTAATTCAGCAACGTCGGATCGCCGCCGGCGCCGTCGTCGAGGTGGCCGGTCAATTCAAACTTGGTTGCGCCGCCGCTGAGGTACTCCATGGAAGGATTGATGAAATAGAGCCCGACGTGATCGCGGGTGCTCGACCAGCCGAAGGCCGGAATATCGAACTGGAGAGCGGAGTAATCGTATTTGTGTTCGACCTGTCCGGCATAGATGCCGGTGGTCAACCGCCGGGCTTCTTTCATATTCAGACGCGTGCCGTGATCCCAATCGTAACCGGTCGGCATTTTCCGATTTCGATTCGCGTCGATGGAAAGCCAGTCGAAAACTCCGCCATTGAGCTTGGCCCCGAACCTGCTTTCACCCAACTGGGCTGCGCCCGCGTTGGAGTCGTGGGAAAAAATCGCGTAGGTGTACAGGCCGTGGTCGCCACGGCCCATCGTGTAGCGGATTTCCAGAGTGAAGCCGCGAATGGGGCCTTTCACGGAGACTTCGGCCCGCTGGCCGCCGTTGGATTTCGGATCGATCGTCACCGACGGCGTGCCGGGGCTGGGCGATTGTTCCCAATAGCCGGCATGATGGCCGGAAACGTAACCCATCGTTTCCAGGCCTCGATATTTCAAGGACCACAAATCGCCCGTTTGCGCGTCGATTTCGGCGGTGGCGTATCCGTTGGAAAGCCGAAAGTAACGCCCCTCCCGGCTGAGAGTCACCGGCGCGCCATTGGCGATTTGGTCTGCCCACGCGGCGATTGGCATGCCGCAGGTGAATGAAAATATCAGGAGAATCGAAGTGATCAGACGCGACACTGTGTTGCTCGTTTTTGTCCCTGAGCGTGGGGAACAGGTCGGCCGGTAGAGAATGCAGCGCCCGGCGCGATTTCCAAACCTCGCACGGACCAGGAAACGCCGGATTCGCTGGGAAGACTCATCTGCTCGTAGCAGCGGTCCAGCGTCTTATCCAGATCCTTGACATAGGTGCGTCGTTCGCCGGGCGATCCTTCGACGATAACCAGATCGCGGGGGAAATCGGCGATTTCCGGCATGGACTGCTGGGCGGCGTAGATGCAGGCGGTTTGCGCGCCGGCGGCCTCCGGGCCGCAGGCAACGGGCTGCCCACTTTGAATCGTTTCAAGGAAGCTGAACAGCTTGGCCGGCCATTCGGACGAGACCGGCGATCCGTAATTGACCCGCGTGCCGTCGCGCTTTTCCGCGACGATCGCGTCGCCGAATTTCCCGTAATGCACGGTCGCTTCTTCAAATTCATAACAGAAGACCGGATTGATGGAATTTTTCGTGGCGTGACTGGCGATGAACAGCACCTCCGCCCCGTGCTCCGTGCGGCAGCGGATGACGGCGGTGTCGTAGTTCTGAATCGGATTGGCGCGGTAAAGCTCGGCCGTGACGGTGGCGGGCCAATCGCTCCGGTCAACGGCGTCGCCGAGGATGTAAAACATATTGTGCAGGTAATGGGCGCAGGCGTTGTTCGCCGGGCTGTCCAGAACCAGGCGGCCCTCGGCGTCGCGCTGGCGGCCGGCCCAGGGGCTTCGGGTGTAATATTTTTCGTCGCGAGGCCAATACACGCGCGTGCGCAGACGCTTGGGCTTGCCAAACCGGCCCGCAGCGATGTCCTGCTTCAACTGTAGAATCGCCGGCGAAAACGACCATTGATAACCGATCGCCAATATCCGTCGATTGCGGTCCCGCGCCTCGACCATCAACCCAACCTGCTCGGGATGCGCCCCCAGCGGCTTCTCGCAAAGGACATGCGAACCGGTATCCAGCGCACGACAGGTCTGCTCGCAGTGCAATTGCAGAGGCGTGGAAAGAATCACCAAATCGGCCCGGCCCGCGCGGAAAAATTCGTCGAGCGATTGGAACACGGGAATTCCGCGCTCGCGGATTTCCGGAAGTTGGGTGCATCCATCCGGCGCCGGATCCACACCCGCGACGAATTTGAGTTTACCCGCCGATTCATCGCCGAGCAGCGCCTTGACGTATGTATGTCCGTAGCCCCCCAACCCAACCAGCGCTATGGATGGAACACCGTCGATCACGCCAACTCCAATCTAACAATCAAACGCGCCATAAAGCCTTTCAGATGTCGCGAAATACAAATATTGATTATACCGAAAACTCCCAGTAATTGCCACGAAAATGATGGGAATTGCAACGTAAATCACTGATTTCAACCAGTCTCCGTGCGCGGCCGCCGCAGACAAACCGTTATTTGGCCAGTTCATGCGATATTGCCGCTCTGACCCTCGGCGAGTAAATTGGTCGTCCAGCTTTTTCATCGATTTTCACCCAATGGCTCAGGCGGCCGGAGCGGTGCTCCAACTAACCTCCATTTCCAAGCATTTTGGAGGGGTCCGCGCGCTGGACGGCGTTTCCCTTGCTCTGGAAGCGGGAGAGGTCCACGCATTGGTGGGCGAAAACGGGGCTGGAAAATCAACACTGATCAAGATCATCACCGGCGCTGTACAGCCCGATGCCGGGTCCATTCAAGTCGCCGGCCATTTCCTCGAACACAACGATCCGAGCCTGTCACGAAGGCTTGGTATCTCCGCAGTTTATCAACAGCCGGCGCTGTTTCCAGACCTGACCGTCGCCGAAAACATCGCTTTGCGTCTTGAAGCCGGCGGGGCATGGCGAGTGATTCATTGGGGCCGGCGGCGTTCCGTGGCGCGGGGACTGTTCGAACAAATCGGGGCTGACATTTCCTGTGAATCCTTCATCCGCGATCTGACCATGCCGCAACAGCAACTTGTAGAGATCGCCGCCGCCCTCGGGGCGCACGCGAAGATTCTGATCCTCGACGAGCCGACATCCGCCCTGACCGGGCGCGAAGTGAACAACCTCTTCCGGGTGATCCGGCAACTCAAGCAGCAGGGCGTTGGAATGATCTTTATCTCCCATCGGATGGAAGAGCTGCCTCAGATCGCCGATCGCGTGACCGTTCTGCGGGATGGCAAATGTGTCGCAACGCTGGCGATGGCGCAGGCCGGCAAGGCCGAGCTGATTCGAATGATGGTCGGCCGCGAACTGTCGGCGGTGTTTCCCAAGACGGCCGTGCCGGTGGGCAACGTGGTGTTGCGGACGAAGGATTTGAACTGTGCCGAAACCGGTATTCATGAAATCAATCTCGAATTGCGAGCCGGTGAAATCCTCGGATTGGCCGGGCTGGTCGGAGCCGGAAGATCGGAATTGGCCCGCGTTCTGTTCGGCTTGACCCCCGCGGATTCGGGTGAAATTTTTGTCAACGACAAACCAGTCCGGATCAATTCGCCGGCCAAGGCGGTCCGACTGGGAATCGCCTACGTTCCGGAAGATCGCCGGCGATACGGCGTGATTCTGGAAATGCCCGTGGCTGCCAACACCACGCTGGCGATCCTTCGGCGAATCTCGCGAATGGGAATGCTGGACTTTGCGCGCGAGCGCCGGATCGCCGGCGCATTGGTCAAGCAATTGGCAACCAAAACCCCGTCGGTGGATACACCAGTCGGCCAACTATCCGGCGGAAATCAGCAGAAAGTGGCCCTGGCCCGCTGGCTGGCGACCGAGCCGGCGATCATCATTCTCGACGAACCCACCCAGGGCGTGGACGTTGGCGCCAAGGCCGAGATTCATCGGCTCATGAGCGAATTGGCCGGGCGCGGGCTGGCCATTCTGATGATCTCGTCCGAATTGCCCGAAGTCCTGGGCATGAGCGATCGGGTCGCGGTCATGCACGGTGGGACAATTGTCGGCGAATTGAATCGGGCCGAGGCAACGCAGGAGAAGGTGCTGGAAATGGCGCTGGGCCGCGCCGATTCGGGGGCCCTTGCATGAGCTTCGAGTTCGCAAAATACAAGCGAGAAATATCGGTGGCGGCGGCCTACCTGGCGCTGCTGCTGGTCTTGGCGGTGGCGGCGCCGAGGTTTTACGACGCGGAGTTTCATGATACGTGGGTGAACGCGGCCCCCATGCTGGTCATGGCCATCGGCGCGACGCTCGTGATCGTCGCGAGGCACATCGACATTTCCGTGGGATCGCAATTTTCGGTCTGCGCGGTCGCCGCCGGGCTGCTCGCCAAGGCCGGGATGCCGACCCCCGTGGTGATCGGCGCGACCGTGGCCGCCGGGGCGGCGATGGGGGCGCTCAACGGCGTCCTGGTCGCCGGGATGGGATTGCCCTCGATCGTCGTGACCCTGGCGACCATGGTGATCTTCGGCAAATCGCTCTCGTGGGTCCGCCAGGGCGAGTGGGTGGCCAATTTGCCGGCCGGATTCCAATGGTTCGGACAATCGCAGGCCACCGGCCAGGGGTTGATCGTTATTATCGCAATTGCCATATTCGCTGTGTTCGCATGGGCGTCGCGATGGCTGGCGGCCGGGCGGGAGGTGTACGCCGTCGGCTCGGATCAGGAAGCGGCCCGGCTTGCCGGCATCAGGCCCCGGCGTTTGGTCTTCGGCGTCTTCGTGCTGATGGGGGCGCTGGTGGGCATCGCGGCCCTGCTGCAAAGCGTGCGGTTCGCAGAAGTCGATCCCAACGCCGGCGAGGGATTGGAACTGCAAGTCATCGCCGCCGTGGTCGTCGGGGGCACGGCCATCACCGGCGGACGCGGAACGATGTTCGGCAGCCTTATCGGCGTGGTGCTGCTCGGAACCATCGGTGCGGCCATGGTGTTCCTCACCCGCCAGGCCCAATGGGACAAGGCCATCGAGGGCGCCATCATTCTCGCGGCGGTGGCGTCGGACGGATTTTCCCGGCGAGGGAGGCGTGCGTGACGGCGACGGCGAACATGGATCACGCCGCGCCGGCGCGCGCCGCACTGCCGCAACAGGCGATGCTCGCCGCCCTGCTGATCGCGGAAATCCTGATCTTCTCCATCATCGGGAAAAATTTCTTCAGTTGGGAAAATCTCTTCCTGAACCTGCGAATCAGCACGGAACTGGGCCTGATCGCCCTGGCCGCCACGCCCGTGATCGTCACCGGCGGCATCGACTTGTCCGTCGGATCGCTGCTGGGGTTGTGCGCGGTGATGTTCGGAAAATTGTGGCGCGACGCCGGGCTGGACCCGTGGTCCGCCGCCGCCGCGGCCGTGGCGATCGGCGCCGTCGCCGGCGGCCTGAATGCGCTGCTGATCACTCGCCTCCGAATCCCGGCCCTGATCGTCACCCTCGGTTCCTATTCGCTCTTCCGCGGATTGGCCGAGGGAATCACGCGCGGCGTGGATAATTTCACCAATTTTCCCGCGGATTTTGTCTACCTTGGCCAGGGCTATTTCTGGCATTGGATCCCGGTGCAGGCGCCGATTTTTCTGGCCGCAGCGGTGGGGTTCTGGATCCTTTTGCACCGCAGCGCTATCGGCCGATCGCTGTCGGCCATCGGATATTCCCCCGAAGGCGCGCGCCATGCCGGCATCCCCGTCGAGCGTCGCGTCGCCCTGGTCTACATATTATCCGGCCTGGCGGCGGGCGTGGCGGCGGTGATTTACGTCGCGCGATTCGGACAGGCCCAGGCCGACGCCGGAACCGGCTATGAATTGTCCGCAATCACGGCGGTGGTCCTGGGCGGAACCTCCATCTTCGGCGGCGTCGGCAGCATCGGCGGAACGCTGCTGGGATTGTTCGCGATCGCGATTCTGCAAAACGGACTTCGGCTCGCGGTTTTGCCGCCGGAATTGGCGGGAATTCTCACCGGTGTATTATTGTTGCTGGCCATCGGCGCCGATTGGCGGCAAACTTCCCCAAAAGCGCGGCCCCCAATCGGCGCGAAGGAACCTGAAATGAGAAACTCGCAGCTTGTCGTGTTGTGCGTCGTGATCCTGCTCGCTGCGCTGATCGTCGCCGGCGGAAATTTCCTGCTCGTGCGGAATCTTCCTGCTGGAGCGGCCTCCCCGCATATCGCTCCGGCTAAAACGCTCACCGTCGCGATGATGCCCAAGAGCAAGGGCAACGCCTATTTCATCGCCTGCCGCAAGGGCGCCGAGGAGGCGGCCAAGGAATTGAACATTAACCTGATCTGGGACGGCCCGACCGATCCCGACCCGGCCAAGCAAAATGAAATCGTCGAAACCTGGATCACTCGCGGGGTAGACGTGATCGCCGTCTCCTGCGAAAACAAAGAGGGTCTCTCCACCGTCCTTCGCAAAGCCCGCCAGGCCGGCATCAAGGTGGTGACGTTCGACGCCGACGCCGAGAGCGACGCCCGCGACTTTTTCGTCAACCAGGCCACGCCCGAGGGAATTGGAAATATCCTGATGGACGACGCGGCCAAAACGATGGGCAACAAAGGCGAATTCGCGATCATCACCTCATCGCTGACGGCCGCGAACGAAAACGAATGGCTGAAATGCATCAAGGCCCGCCAGGCGGCGAAGTACCCCGACATCAAACTGACGACGGTACGCCCCTGCGAGGACATGCAGAACAAAGCGTTCGACGAGACTCAATCCGTGCTGAACGCCGACCCGAACGTGAAACTCATCATGGCCATCTGTTCCCCCGCCGTCCCCGGCGCCGCCGAGGCCGTGAAACAGTCCGGCCGCACGGACGTCAAAGTCGTCGGCCTCGGCTTGCCGAACGAGAACAAGCAATACGTTCACGACGGCATCACCACCGCCGTGGTGCTATGGAACACGATGGATTTGGGATACCTGACGGTCTACACCGCCCAGGCCGTGAAGAACGGCACATTGCGCCGCGGCGACACATCGCTGAACGCCGGCCGCCTCGGCAAGATCGAGGTCCGCGGCGACAACGTCCTGCTCGGCGTGCCGTTCACGTTCGATAAGAGTAATATCGATCAGTTTGATTTTTGAAAAACGATGCCGATTTTCCCCTCACCCTCTCCCCGGCGGACGGCTCGACTGAGCTCGTCGAAGTCCGGGGCGAGGGGAAAGAAGAAGCGAGCGATGGCAATAAGGAAGCCCCACATGAAAGAACATCGAACGCCCACACATCCCGGCGGTATTCTCAAGAGGCTGTACCTCCAGCCGCTGAACCTTTCGACCGTCGCTTTGGCCAAAGCCATCGGCGTGTCGCGGAAGACGATATCGAAGTTGGTCAACGAACGTGGAACGATCACCCCGGAAATGGCGTTGCGTCTTTCCATCGCTTTCAACACGACTCCGCGGCTTTGGCTCAACTTGCAGAAGAATTACGATCTGTGGCGCGCCCAGCGCACGGCGAAAGGTTTAAAGAGCATTCGAAAGTTTGCCGCGTGATCTCGTTTGGCCAGTGGATGCGTTATCGTTATCGATTGCACAGGCGCGATCTTCCTGGCCGGCCCGACATCGCGTTCATTTCTCGGCGGAAAGTGATCTTTATCCACGGCTGCTTCTGGCATCGGCACAAAAAGTGCCAGCGATCCACGATGCCTCGGAAGAACGTTTCACTTTGGAGAAAGAAGTTCCGCGGCAACGTGAAGCGCGACGCCGACAATCTGGCGAAGCTCATCAATGCGGGTTGGGATGTGCTGACCGTATGGGAATGCCAGACCGTTAACCGCAGAAAAGTCGCGGATTGCCTCCGCAGATTCCTTCGAAACCGTGCGCGTGGGGAGAACTAAAGAGGACGGTAACGAATGGCATTTACTTAGGGCGTAATCATCTGGAAAAGTTGACGTTATGAGATGGCCGCATTTGAAAGTATCGGCGGCGAATATCACCGGGTAGCCGGCCATCAGTAGTGGGGATAGGGTCGGAAGGCTTGGGCCGGTTCCTGGATCAGGTTCGTAACGCCTTGAATCTCCGCATCTTTCGGCGGGCCGGCGAGTTCGAGGATCGTGATCTGGTTCTCGCCTTTGGTTTGCCAGACGCTGGGGAGGTACAGGCCGCGGTCGGCGCCGACGTCCCAGTAGCGGCCGAGGTTGTGGCCGTTCACCCAGACGACGCCCAAGTGCCAGTTGCGCATGTCGAGATAGGTTTCGCCGATGTCGGTCAGGTTGAATGAGCCGGTGTAGATTGCGGGGGCTTGGGATGGGGGATCGGAAGCAACCGTGTGCGGGACGGGAACAGTGGCGGGGTCGGTCATCGGGAGGGAAAAGATTTGCCAGCCTTTTAAGTCTTGGCCGTCGAGGGTGGGGTTTTCGTTCAGGCCCTTGCGGCTGATGGATTGGTTGATGCCGACGCTGTTGCGGCCGAGGTTGTAGACCAGAATGTCCAGCGTGCATGGGCCCTTGTGGTCAAGGGTCATTTGAAAACTGTCCGGGCCATAGGCGTGGAAGGCCTGGCCGACGACTTGGCCGTTGAGCATGACGATCGTGTAGTCCAATGCTTTTTTCAGATCGAGCTTGCCTTTGATGCCGGCGGGGAATGTCTTGCGGTACAGGATCAGGCCGTAGGATTGGTTGAGGTCTTCCATCGTCACGACATCATCGGATTCGAGCGTGGGTTTGGGCAGGCAGTCCAAGAGGGGACGGCAGGTCGTGACCTTGAACGGGGGGATTCCAATGATGTGCGGATCGGGCGGGATCGGCGGCGGATCGACGTGCAATCGCTGGATGAATAAATCGCGCAGGGCTTTGAATTTCGGCGTGACGCGGCCCATTTCGTCGATTGGGGCGTCGTAATCGTAGGTGGTCTGGACGGGCTGCCAGCCGTTGGAGCCGTTGGAGAATCCAAAATTCGTTCCGCCGTCGAACATGTAGTAGCAGAACGAAAGATGGCGATCGAGCAGCCAGTCGGTGTCCTTGATTTGGACGGGGATTGGCTTGGCTTTTCCTTTGGGTCCGCCGACGCGATCACCCCAGACGGAAAACCAGGACGTGTAGACCTCCGAGCCGTAGACGGGATATCCGCCGGCGACGTGCTGGGCCAGGTCGAGTTTTGTTGCGTTGGGCAAGCCGTTTGTTGCACGGAGGATTCCCGGCAAGCCGTCGATTTGTTTCCAGACGGGTCCACTGTGGTCGCAGGTGTAAAGCTGGGTGTCGAAGCCCACGTCGATGAACATCTGGCGAAGATCGGCAAGGTAGTTGTCGATTTTGCCGTATTCGTTTTCGATTTGGACCATGAGAATTGGACCGCCGTGGGTGACTTGCAGGTCGCCGATCTGCTCGTGCAGTGCTTTCATGTAATCACGGCAGTAGTTCATGAACTGGGGATCATCCGTACGAACTTTGATGTCGTGATGTTTCAGAAGCCAGGCGGGATATCCGCCGAATTCGGTTTCGGCACAGACGTACGGGCCGGGGCGGAGGACGACCCAAAGACCGTTGGCCTGGCACAGTTTCACGAATCGGCGGATGTCGTTGTTGTCTTGGAAATTGAATTGGCCCTCGGCCGGCTCAAGTTGGTTCCAGAAGATGTAGACGCTTATCGTATTCAGGCCCATGGCCCGGGCTTTTTTGATGCGGTCTTCCCAGAACTGATAGGGAACGCGGGACGGATGGATTTCGCCGGCAATGATTTCGATGGGTTGAGCGTCGATGGTAAATTGGCCGTTGGCGGCCAGGAATTGGTGCGGCTTGCCGTCGCTGGGATCGGGCGCAGCCTGCGCGATGGCGGTCATGGCCAGAACGAACGCCAGCATCCGTGTGGTAATTCCCATCACTGGTGAATTATCCCGTGGAAATTGTGCGAATCAAGTCTGCCGCCAAAGGTTGCAGTTTTGGTTTATTTCTCTGTAGAATCGCCAAAATCGAAGTAAAGGAAATTTCCAGCAAACCAAGCTGGAAGCGCGGAAGAACGGCAACCAGCATGATCCCGATGGCGATGATGATTTGGGGATTGAACCTTTGGGATGCGGCGGTCATTGCGATCTTTCTAGTGGCGATTCTGGGGATCGGCTTTTACGTTTCGCACAGCGTTAAGAAGGAGTCCGATTTTTATCTCGGCGGCCGGCGGCTGGGACGGGCGCTTCAGTTCTTTTTGAATTTCGGGAACTCCACCGATTCCACGGGGGCGGTGACGGTTTCCACGGCGGTGTATCGGGACGGCGCTGGGGGAATCTGGTTTGGATTTCAGACGCTGTTCATCACGCCGTTTTTCTGGTTCACGCAGCCGTGGTGGCGGCGGGCGCGGCTGATCACGATGGGCGATCTGTTCGTCGATCGGTTCGACAGCAAAACACTGGCCAGCGCCTACGCGGCGTTCAACATCTTCATGGCGCTGTTCACCATCGGAATGGGCAACTTCTATTCCTTCAAGGTGGCGCAGGCGATGATTCTCAAGCCGGCGTCGGACTACACGCAGGCCGATCGCCGGATGATCTCGGAATACAACGAGTATCGCGGCCTGAAATCCCGGATCGAAAACGGCCAGACGGCGCTGAGCAACACCGAGCGGTTCAAATATCTGGACAGCCTGAGCAAGCACGCGGAATTGCAGTCGTTCGTTTCGTATGTGAAGCCGCTGCCGTTTTATCTGGCGTACTCTTCGATCGTGGGAATTTACATCGTGCTCGGCGGCCTGCGGGCCGCGGCAATCACTGATGCGGTGCAGGGGCTGCTCATTCTCGTGATGTCGATTCTGCTGATCCCGATGGGCCTGCACCGGATCGGTGGATTCGCCGGCCTTCATGCCATTGTGCCGGAGCAAATGTTTCACATCACCAGCGATCTGACCTGGTACGCGGTGGTGGCGATCGCCTTCGCCAGCCTCGTGCAGATCGTCGGGCTGTTGCACAACATGTCCACGGCCGGCTCGGCGACGAACGAAAACACCGCCCGATTCGGAATGATCTCCGGCGGATTCACCAAGCGGCTGGTGCTGATCGCGTGGATGTTGTGCGGGCTCATCGGAATCGCCGTGTTGCAGGGAAAGCTGCGGCTGGCGGATGCGGACAACGCCTGGGGTGCGCTGTCGCACGAGTTGCTTGGGCCGGGACTTTTCGGATTGATGCTGTCGGGAATGTTGCTGGGTCACATGCCGCTGGTGGGGGTGTACGCGGTTTCGGTGGCGGGGCTGGCGACGCGGAATATTTATGAGCCGCTGGTGAAGGGGAAATCGGAGAAGCATTACCTGCGCGCGGGCCAGTGGGCGATCGCCGGCGTGCTGATCGTCGCGGTGATTTTCGCGCTGGGCATGTCGGATGTCGTGTCCGCCTACACCGATCTGGTGACGTTCAACACGTTTTTCGGGGCGGCGATTTTTCTGATCCTGTTCTGGCGGCGGCTCACGGCCGCCTCAATCCTGTGGGGGCTGGGGATCTGGATTGTCGTCATGGGAATCGTGCCGCGGGCACTGCCGGAAGCTGCGGGATTTCGGCGGATTCCGGCACTCCTGCTTCAGACGCCGGCGACCGTTCCGCCGTCAGGGGTGTTCTTCGATCAGGTCGCGCGGGTGGATCCCAGCGACCCGCGTTCGCCGATGGAGGGAATCGGTCGGTTCAACGTCGAGGATTATGCGCTGTATCTGCTAGGCGTGCCGGTGCATCGATTTTCCCAGGCGCAAATGACGACGGTGCGGTGGGGGTTTGATGGATTGTTTCCGTTTTTGCTGCTGATCGTGCTGAGCTTTGTATCCAAGCCGCGGGAGTTGGATCGGGCGGATCGATTTTTCGCGAAGATGCGCACGCCGATCGCGCCAACGCCGGAGTTGGATGCGCGAGAGGTGGAATTGAGTTATCAACAGCCGCATCGGTTCGATCGACAAAAACTTCTGCCGCGATCGAATTGGCAGTTTGCGAAATGGACGTTGAATGATTTCCTGGGATTTTTTGGATGCTGGCTGATCGCCGGCGCGATTCTGCTTGTTCTTTGGGGTGTTTTACATATCGGATGGCAGTCATGAACATCAAACATCAAGCGTTGGCGTGGACGATCGCGGTTGCCGGGTGTGCTTTGCCGGCAATGGCCCAGGACTCGCGCGGCGTGGAGGTGCATTGGCTGGATGGATCGGCGCCGGCGGTCACGCAGGGTGTAAGCTGGGGCGTGCCGTGGGCGCAGGGGAAGATTCAGAAAGATACGAAGTTTGGATTCAAGGATGCGCACGGGAACGACGTTGCCGTCCAGACGTGGCCGCTGGCGTATTGGCCGGATGGGTCGATCAAATGGACCGGCTTCGCGGCGACGGCTGGGGGGGATTTGGGAAACACGCTCGAAGTGTTGCCCGGCGGAAAGCCGGTTGCGCCGCAATCGGCCATCACTGTTAAGCAGACGACTGACGCCATTGAGATCACCAACGGCCCGTCGCTGTGGCGCATCGGGCGCAAGGGGACGAATCTTGTGGAGGCGATTTCGCTGAATAACCAGGTGGTCGCGCGGAACGGCAAGCTTGTGGGAGAAGTCGAGGAGCGGTCGGGATCGGATGCAAAGCAGACGCCGAGTGTGGAGGGTTTTGAAAGCGACATCGCTTCGGCGGTGGTCGAACAATCGGGGCCGGTGCGGGTGGTGGTGAAAATCGAAGGGAAGCATCGGTTCACCCAAGGCGATCGCGCGTGGCTGCCGTTTATCGTGCGGCTTTATTTTTATTCCGGAAGCCAATCGGTGCGCATGGTCCATACATTCATTTTCGACGGCGATCAGGAGAAGGATTTTATCCGCGGCCTGGGAATTCGCTTTGAAGTGCCGATGCGGGAGGAATTCCAAAATCGGCACGTGCGTCTGGCGGGGGACCAGGGTCTGTTTGCCGAGCCGATTCAGGTGATCGTTGGGAGACGAAATCCGAATCCGGAGATGTATGAGCAGCAGGTCGCGGGCAAGAGGATTCCGAATTTGGATCAGTTGCCGATGGCCGACAACGTGCGGCAAATGGCGGTGTGGAACGATTACAAGCTGACGCAACTCTCGCCAGACGGATTCGCGATCCAGAAGCGCACGAACCCGGCCAGCGCATGGATCAACGCGACCGGCGGGAAACAATCGGCGGGACTGGCATTCGTGGGGGACGTGTCCGGCGGTTTGGCGATCGATTTGAAAAATTTCTGGCGGCTGTATCCGACGGAACTCGAGATCAACAACGCGGGGAAAAATGCGGCGGAGGTGACGGTCTGGCTCTGGTCGCCCGATGCGCCGGCGATGGATATGCGGCATTACGACACCGTTGCGCATGGACTCGAGGCGTCGTACGAGGACGTTCAGCCGGGATTCAGCAGCGCCTACGGCGTTGCAAGGACGAGCGAGTTGACATTGCATCCATACCCCAACGTGCCGAGCGACGAAGACCTGTGGCAACAGGCGCAAGCCGATCAACAGGGGGCATTGTTGGTCTGCTCGCCGCAGTATTATCACGCGATTCCTATTTTCGGATTGTGGAGTCTTCCGGACCGTTCGACGGCGGGGCGGCAATGGCTGGAGGACCAGCTCGACAAGGCCATCGCGTTTTATCAGGGGCAGGTGCAGCAGCGGCAATGGTACGGATTCTGGGATTTCGGCGACGTGATGCACACGTACGACACGGCCCGCCATGAATGGAGATATGACATCGGCGGATTTGCGTGGGACAACACGGAACTGGCGTCGAATTTGTGGCTCTGGTACAGCTTTTTGCGCACGGGAAGGGCGGACATTTATCGCATGGCTGAAGCCATGACGCGCCAAAGTCAGGAAGTGGACGTCTATCATATCGGGCCGTGGAAGGGACTGGGATCGCGGCACAACGTGCGGCACTGGGGCGACGGGGCGAAGGAATTGCGGATCAGCCAATCGCTGTTCAAGCGGTTTTATTATTATCTCACGACCGACGAGCGCACCGGCGATCTGATGACTGAAGAGAACGACGCGGGCAAAGCGCTGCTCGTGGTCGATCCGCTGCGGGAATTGCCGGGGATTTCGCAGGAGCATAAATATCCGACGCATGTCCGAATCGGGCCGGACTGGCTTGCGCTGGTGAGCGATTGGTATACCGCGTGGGAACGGACCGGCGACGTAAAATATCGGGACCGGATTCTGGCCGGGATGAACAGCATCACGGCCATGCCGAACAAGATCGTCTCGGGTGAGAATTTTGGATACGACCCCAAGACGCGAACGCTGCATCAATTGACGAATGACCAGAGAACTCCGTCGCTGCTGCCGCTGTTCGGCGGACCGGAGCTGAATACCGAGATCATTCCCGTGATGAACGATCCGGCGTGGGCGGCGGCCTGGCTGGCGTATTGCGAGAAGGGCGCCCGCAGAGAGCCGGACAATGCGCGGCTGACGGCGTACGCCGCGTACATCACCAAGAACCCGAACGAAGGCGACCGGGCGTGGCGACAACTCCTGAGCTTTCCGATGCGGTTTGATTCGCATCGAGTGACGGGCGCCGCGGTTCCCGAGGCGATCGATGAAATCAAAAACATCTCGACCAACGCGACATCGCAGTGGTGCCTGAATGTGATCGAGCTGTTGCAACTGGCGCCGGAGCAAATGCCGGCGAACCCGGCCCAGCGGTGACGAATGCAACTGCACAGACGTACAAACGCGAAGCAATACGCACCGAAGACGACCGGGTTATTCTTCGCGCTGGTCTTCGCGCTCTTGGTATCTTGGCGGTTCTGCGCCGCCTCCGATTTAAAATTCAGCTTCGCTCCCGGCGAAGTTCCCCGCGGATTTGTGCGCGTCTTGCCGTCGGAGATTTACGGCAAAGAGCGCGGATACGGGTTCGAGCCGGGCGCGGATGTCGTCGCCGTGGATCGCGGCGACGGCGGGTTTGTCACCAGCGATCGGCCGTTTTATTTTTCCGTCGCGTTGCCGGAGGGGAATTGCAATGTGATGCTGACGCTGGGCGATCCGGCAGGGGAATCGACGACTACCGTCAAAGCGGAATTACGCCGGTTGATGCTCCAGAACGTCCACAGCGATTTCGGCAAGCTCGTGACGCGCACGATCACCGTCAATATCCGAACGCCGGCGATTTCAACCGGTGGGGAAGTGCATTTGAAAGCCCCGCGCGAGGCGACCACCGAAATATGGGCGTGGGACGACAAGCTGACGCTGGAATTCAACGGGTCTCGGCCGTGCTTGGATGCGATGGAGATTACCCCGGCGGACGTGCCGACGATGTATATCCTTGGCGATTCCACGGTGTGCGATCAGCCCGAGGAGCCGTGGAATAGCTGGGGGCAGATGATCACCCGGTTCTTCAAGCCGGGCGTGGCGGTGTCGAACCAGGCGGAATCCGGGGAGACGGCCGACAGCTCGCTGCGTGCCCATCGCCTGGACAAAGTGCTGAGCACGATGAGATCGGGCGATTATCTTTTCATCGAGTTTGGGCATAACGACATGAAGGAAAAAGGGCCGGGGATCGGGGCGTTTACATCGTACAAGACGAATCTGAAACAATTCGTGGACGGCGCGCGGGCCAAGGGCGCGATACCAGTCCTGCTGACATCCATCAATCGCAAAACGATGGACGCGACCGGCCATATCCGCAATTCGCTGGGCGATTATCCGGCGGCCGTGCGCGAACTGGCCGCCGAGGACAACGTTCCGCTGATCGATCTGAACCGTTTGACCAAAACGCTGTATGAAGCGATCGGCCCGAAAAACCTGTCCGAGGCGTTCGTGGACGGCACCCATCAGGATGCGTACGGCAGCTACGAGATCGCCAAGTGCGTGATCCTGGGAATTCAGCAGGACAAGCTCGGCCTGACGAAGTTTATCGTGGATGATTGGAAGCCATTCGATCCGGCCCATCCCGATCCGTTCGATAGCGTTCACATTCCGCCCAGCCCCAAATGGTCGAAGATCAAGCCGCGGGGAAGTTAGACGGCTGCGGTTCGATGAGCCTGAAATGGTTCTGAACGTCCCAAATCGTCTCAAAAGCCCCCTGATTTTGACGAGATCGTTGGGACTCCGCTCGGCAGCGAAGAGTTCGGAGGCGGGATGAGAAACGAGTTTGGCGGACATAAATGCTTCCCTGCCGATGATCGGCGTCGTTGAGCGGCGATGGAATACACGCGCCCTCTATTAATGAGTCCGGGAGGTGAAGGTTTTGGACCTATTTTCGCGACAAAATCTTATATTTCGACAAATCATTTTGCCGTATTCAAGGATGATCTCACGCAGAGGCGCAAAGGCGCGGAGAAATGCAAAACGATTCGAATTTCACTTTCTTTCTCTGCGCCTTTGCGCCTCTGCGTGAGATCCTTTGATTGAATCGCGATGGCGATCGAATCCTCGACCTGAATTAACTGAGCGAAGCTGAATGGGAAGCGATCCAAACCTCCGTCAAACGAGGCAGGCCGCCGGGTAGCGATACCTGGGTCCACGGCATCGCCGCGCGACACGATCTGCAAAGCACGCTCCGCGATCGCGGCCGGCAATTGAGCCGGCGGAAGGCGGCGAATTTAATTTAGAGGCGCAACGCCGGGCCGAGGACTTCGGCGGGGGTGCGCGGTCGTCATCGCGCGCGGCGATAACCAGGCGGGCTTGTTCTATGCCGGCTTGCCGCAAGACTTCATCATTGGTCGCATCGCCCTCAATGACCAATGGATCGGACGCGTCCGCGTCCGATTTCGTGGCTACGATCCGAACCACGCTCACGCCGCGCTGTTTGAGTTCCTTGGCCATGTTTTGCGCAATCGAGCCTTCACCGACAAGGATAACGTGATCTTTTGGCGTCATGGCTGTTGTCCTCGGGTTGAACAGGCGGGTTAACTCCTCAGAAATTCTTGGTCCCAGGGCAGAGGCGATTGCGCTGGCAAAAACCCCCAGCCCGACGACCAGAAGCGAGATCACGAACCAACGTGTCTCTGCCGTTACGGGCACGATATCACCGTATCCAACGGTGGAAAGAGTCACGATCGTAAAATAGGCGGCAGTGTTCAGATCCTGAATCTGCGGACGAAATCCGCTGCCCAGGAGAAAGCTGCCGAAGACGCCGTAAGCCATAATGGCAAAGATGCTGCTCAGCGAAAGCAAAAGACTTGCCATAACTGTGCGGCGGGTGAACTGACGCCTGGTCAGAATGAGTAGGCCCAGCATCACCGCCTCGGGCAACCAGGCGACGCTCCAATGTCTCTGCGCCGCGTTGACACCCAGCGCTATGACCAGTAGCAGCACCGCCAACGTCCAGGCAAAGCTCAATCTGCGCAACAAACCAACGCCAGCCACCACCAGCATCAGACCAAGAATCGCCTGGGTTGTTCCTCCCAGCACCGAGAGCGATTCAGCCAATCCGTTGAGAGTGCGAATGTTGGGCAGAAGGGTCAGAGGGACGCGCAGGCCGTCCAGCAGGTTTAGCAAGCCCACCAGCGAGATTGCGATCGCCAGCGGGACTTGCGGCCAGAGCGCCAGCAGCCGCTTTTGAATCGGCGATATGGAGATGCCGTGTGATCGATGTCGTCGGTGATACCAATCGCTCATGAAAGGTTTTCGAGAAAAGTCGCTGATGGGGCGAAAAACAGGCTTCCCGTGACAGCCCGGCTGAAATCCAACAGCCGGTCATAGTTGCCCGGCGGCCGGCCGATGAACATGTTCTCAAGCATCTGCTCAGTGATCCGCGGGGATCGGCAATAGCTGATGAAGTAGGTTCCAAATTCTCCCTGGCCGGCGTTGCCGAAGGGCATGTTGTCCCTCAGAATCTTGACCTCTTTTCCATTCTCGTCAATGCTCACCAGCGCATTGTGCGCTGAAGGCGGCTTCACCGCATCGCTCAATTCAATATCAGACAGCTTTTTGCGGCCAATAACCCGCTCCTGCTCCTCAATTGGAAGCGCGTTCCACCGATTCATGTCGTGCAGATATTTTTGAATAATGACGTAGCTGCCGCCTGCAAAATGCGGGTCTTCTCCGGCGACCAGCGCGGCATCGAGAGCGACTTCGCCACGCGGATTTTCCGTGCCATCCACAAACCCCAGCAGATCGCGCTCGTCGAAATAGCGGAAGCCGTGCGTTTCATCGACGGCAGAAACAACTCCGCCAATCCGCTCCATGATGTGCGTAACCAATTCGAAGCACAGATCCATTCTCTTGGCGCGAATATGAAACAACACATCGGCAGGCGTCGAAACGGCATGGCGATCCCCCGACCGAATCTCTCGAAACGGATGAAGTTCAGCCGGCCGGGGATTTCCGAAAATCTTGTCCCACACCTCCGATCCGAATCCCGCGACGCACGATAGCCCCGCTTCTATGCGGCGGAAATCGACCGCGCGAAAAATCCCCGGCAGATCAGCGCAGAATGATCTCACGGTTGCGTAGCTCTAGCGGTCCGGCTTAATGCAAGCAATCAGGAATATCGCGGCGCTGGTTAGTGGCGCAAGAACGGGCTGAGGAATCGGTACTCGATCTTCGCTACTGGTTATGCTCATGCGGATATTTTCGACCCAATTCCCGGCTAACACAACTGCTGCTTGACCTGGCATTCAATGCCCCCAAAAGGTATCCGCTCTCAGACAACATCGTGCTCGACGCCGGAGGCAATTTTGGACCGAATAAAGCGTCGAACAATGTTGAGGTACTGGTCGGAATCAGCGTTCGTTTTTGAGTAAGGCATGCACGGGCACTACACGCCGCCCGTCGAAAACAGCCCAAAAACGCCCCTTTCACAATGCGACGAGTAACATAACGAGCCCCTGATCCGAACCCCCGACCTCCTGTGGATTCAGCCATAAAAATCGACCCTCCAAAATAATTCCTCACCGATTCCCCAAAAAACACGTCCAAATCTTTCACCTCCGCGCAATAGATATAGAGGACCATCAATCCCCTTCGGCGCCGGCGATCGGCAAAGAGGCACTTGTGACCACCGACTTCGACTCTCATCCCGCTTCCAAATCGCGCTGACGATAGGAGTCCCACGGCCCTCATCGAAATCCGGGGGCTATTGAGACAATTTGGGACATCGGTCGCCGGAAGCTCGGCTGTGGCCGCGATAACGGGCGCCGCTCTGCGTGAGTTCCTTTTGAGGGATTCCATTATCGGTTCAAATGGGTTAGGTTTCGCGCCTGGTATTACAAAGGAGTCTGCGATGCCCCGCCTTAAAAAACTGGACAAATCCCAGGGGAGCCCCAAGTCCCAGGAGATGATGGCCGACCTGGAATCAAAGAAACTGCTGCTGAACATTTTTCGCGGGATGGCCAACAGCCCGGCCGTGCTGGATGCCTATTTGAAATTCAGCGGCGCGCTGAAGGAAGGCAAGCTCGACGGCAAGACCCGTGAAGCCATCGCTCTGGTGATTTCCCAGGCCAACCGCTGCGATTATTGCCTGGCCGCCCATACCGTCATTGGCAAGGGAGCGGGTTTGGATGATAAGGCCGTTCACGATGCCCGTCTGGGCCGCTCATCTGACCGCAAAACCGGGGCCGCTGTCGCGCTTGCCCAGAAGGTCCTTTCATCCAAGGGGAACATTTCCGATTCTGACGCCAGTGCCGCTCGTACTGCCGGGCTCGACGATGGCGAGATCGCTGAGGTCGTCGCCAACGTCGTGCTGACCCTCTTCACCAACTATTTCAACCACGTCAATCAGACTGAGGTGGATTTTCCAAAAGTTCCGGTGGACATCGCCTGAATGTTCCCAACCCCCCTGGATCGCAGGGCCTTATGATGAACCCCGGAGCTAGAATTTTGATTTGCGGCTCGGCAATAGGGTGGACGCCCAGCCCCCAATAGGCTAATCTGGGTACAACCAACGTTCGCGCGGAAGCCGCCGCTCCGCGTTGCGTAAGTTTTGCGCCGTTCGCCATATTGGCCCGTGGGGGCTAGTGTAGACCTGATGACACGGTCTTTTGACACCATTCCGAACGACGTGGATCGGTCAGCCGAGGTCGGCAAGCAGCCGCCGGCGCCGGTCATGTCGGTCTGCCCGTTTTGCGGGGCCATCTCCGAGAAAAACGACGGGCCATGTCCCCGCTGCAAGATGGACAATACTGCGCTGACTCGCCAGGCCACTCGGGCGCGAGTCGGGCCGTGGTATGTCATGCAGGCCCGCAACCCCTCGGCGCCGGGGATGAAATGCAGCACGCTCCTGGCCCTGATCCGAAAGGGTCAGGTCACGCCCCGTTCCGTCATTCGCGGACCGACGACGTTTCAGCTCTGGCGATTCGCCGCCCGCGTCAAGGGCATCAGCCGTGAATTCGGTCTGTGCTATTCCTGCGGCGGGGAAGTTCAGAGGACATCCACGTTCTGTGCCCGATGCTCGCGCTCGCAGGAGCTTCCGCCCAATCCCGATGCCCTGCTGGAGAACGAAGTTCAGCCCGCCAAAACTGTTTTTCGGGATGTGCAATCGCAGCGTCCCTCGGCTCCGACATTGGGCCAGCGGCCTGCATCCGCCGCTTCCACCAACGAGCCGGCGCGTCCGGCGTCGGCTGAATCGGATCCGATTCGCACCGCCCGATCGGCGACGCAAATTCCCTCCGCGGCCGAGACCATGGCGGAACTGGCCGAAATGCCGTCGCCTCACAAGGCGCCGCCGGAGCAGCAATCCCGGCCGCGGCAGCGGCCGCAGGAAGGCGTTCTCAGTGCCCGGGAACTCGCGGCCGCTTTCAGTCTCCAATACGACCCAACCATGGATGTATCCGGCTCGCGCCGCCGTCGAAGCGGCAGCGGGATCGGCAAACGCCTCATCGGTATCGCCGCCATGATCGCGATCGTTGGCGGGACCGCCGCGATATTTGGCTTCAGTCCGTCGCTTCGTCAGCGCGTCGTCGCATGGGTGCAGGATGCGTCTCCATCGGCCAGCACATCGACGGATGTTCCCCCTGTCGATTCGCCTCAGCCCAAGTCGTTGCAGGCGCAAACACCCACGTGGATGATGCCTCCGCCGGTGGATTCGCCCCCGATCACCACATCAACTCCGCTTCCGACGCCGCAAAAACAGTTCGCCGACACGCCGACGCCAGTGGTCGCCACGCCCAAGCCCGCGGCAATCAAGCCGGCTCCGGCAACGCTTCCGCCGGTTGCCCAGCCTGTTCATGAGCCGCCGCCCGCGTCCGCATCGGTGGCCACCAACATCGTTGTTCGTTCCCCCATTGACGCCAGCACCGCCGCGGCTGCCGCGGCCGCCGACAAGCTTCGCCAATCCGCCGGCGGCGATCTCGACACGCTTGCGATGGAACTTCGCGGTAATGGGCTGGATGCCGAGCATCGCCAGGATTTTGTCGCCGCCGAATATTACTATCAGCAGGTCGAACAGCTTCCCCACGATCACTGGCCCAGCGACATCGACGAGTTGCTGAAAGACGCCCATCAAAAAGTCGTCGCCGGCGATTCGCGCTAAACATTCCCCCTATCAAAGCCGCTGCATAATCCAGCCGCGAAAATACCAGGCGACAGCCAGAAGAATCAGCAGAAGCAAAATCGCTTTGATCTTTCCGCCGCGGGATCGATGCGCGTTGCCTGCTCGGGGGTTGGGGGCGTGGGCCAAGGGCGGGTAGCCGTCGGTGATATCGATGACGCGATGAACGGACATTCCCTGGCCCGTGGCCTTGCGCTCGGCGGCGGCTTTGCTCTCGGCCTGGAATTCCAAGGTCATCCGAGCACCGGTGTCGCGATTCTGGCCGAGGATTTGAAATTTCATTGCGGGTTTTGAATCGATGCTCCCGCCGAGTGACGTCGGCAGGCCGCGCGACGGTGGCGGGGCGCGCTATCGCATCAGCCCGTTGCTCTCCATCTTGATCGGCTCTTCCTGCAGAACGACGTTGTTGTAACGCAACAGCGTTCCCTTGGCCTTCTCAAGATCGGCCAGGGCAATGTTGTAGTTCGCGATCGCTTCGGCCTCGTTCTCCAGCGACTCGGCCAGGGCATCCTGAAGCTGAAGCTTGGTCTGAACGAATTCGGGAGTCAGCGGCTCGCCGCTGCGCTCGCGGGTGTTGATGCGCGTCAGGGCGTCCTCGGCCGCAAAACGCGATCGACGGCTGGAGCGGATGATCTCCCACGTGGTATACACCGCCCGGGCGCTCGTCTTCACGTCCACGGCAATTTGCTCGACGTAGGACCGGTACTGCTCGATGGCCTGCATGCGCTGCAGCAGCGCCCGCTTCCAGATCGCGCGGGCGGCGCGATTGCCCAGGGGAACCTGCAATTTGAACCCGGCGGCGAATTCCCAGTGGTTCATTTCGGAATTGCTGGTGATTGAGGAGCCCAAATCGCCGCCGGCGCCTTCCGGGCCGAGCGAGCCGATGAAATCCAATTCAGGAAGCAGATTATTTTTCGCGACGCCCACGGTGACCGTCGCCGCATCGACTTTCAATTGCTGCTCTCCCAGCTCCAGGCGGTTTTCCATCGCGGTGTCGATCTCATCCTGAAGATCGAATTCGACGCGATCCTCCAGCGGAGGGTCGGCCGGGAGAATCACGATGTTCGACGTGACCGGAAATTCCGGATCGCTCATCAGCGCCTTGAGCTGGTCCGACAGATCGCGGGCCTGCGATTTGAACGAAATCAACTGGCTTCGCCGCAGTTCAAGCTGAGTCTGGGCCTGCGCCACTTGCAGCGGGCTCACGTCGATGCGCTGCTGCAAACGCTTGTACAGAATGTTGTAGGTTGATTCGGTCTGGGCGACGAGTTGCTGCTGAATCCGGATGTCGCGTTCCGTCTGAACGAGTTGCCAGTAGGCTTTCTCGATATCCGAGGCGTTCTGCTCGACGGCCTTGCGGAATTCCAGCAGATCGACTTTCTGATTGAGACGATTGATCGTGATCTGCGCGTGGTTCACGTCATAGCCGAAGTTTTTCAGCAACGGCTGATTCAGCGACAGGCTCAGGTTGCTCTGATAAAACGGATTATAAAGTGTCTGCTGGGGACTGAACCAGTTGTACGTGTTTTGATATTGCAGTTGAACCTGTCCGCCGCTGCCAAGGTTCTGTTGAAGTCCGGTCTGAAACGTGTTCTGTTCGGTCTGAGTGGCGAGCGAGACGAACGGGATCCCGCCGTTGAAGCTGTTGAAGATGCTCCCACCGGTGGCGTCGTTTTTGTTCTGATATTGAATATTGGCGAAAAAGGCTGGATCGAAATTGGCGGAAGCCTCGATCACCCGGGCACCTTCGATGGCCGGCTGATAGGCGGCGACCTTCACGTCGTGATTGTTGGCCATCGCCCGATGGATAATCTCGTGCAGGCTCATGCGGATGATCGGATCACTATCCAAATCCGGCCCGGTCGATGGGCGCACGGGACGGCCGTTAATCTCGGTTTGTCCCTGCGGCCCGATGTCGGCGAAAGCGCCTTCGCGCGTGGTCGGCAACGGGCGCAGCGCCGCGGGTTTGACCTCCGGCGCGTGAGTGCGCTCGTCCTGTTGCAGCAGTTGCGGGTCAAAAACATCCGGCGGGGCGAGATCGCATCCGACGATCCCCATTCCCACCGACAACGCCAAAACCCCCGCGCCCAGGAAAGTTCTCAGCACCATGCGTGCATGATAGCAAATCATCGACGCATGTCTCGCCCCGGTGCCCGGCATTTTGAAATGCCATGCGATCGACTGCTTTTGGCTTGTCTGACGGCGGGGCGGCATGATATAAAGCCGTTCATGCCTCCCCCGGGCCAAGTCCAAAAACAAGTCCTTCTCCACCGCGGACCCGATCTTGGGGCCTATCCGCTCCAGGCATACGAATTCGTGCAACAGGGGTTGGCGTATACCGTCCACCGCCTATATGGTCCGCCGAAAAATCCCCGATGCGCCAGGCACGTGACGGGCCAGCAGTTATGTCACGGCCTGCGGGAACTGGCGATCCGCCAATGGGGATTTCTTGCTCAGACCGTCCTTCGCCGGTGGAACATTACTTCCACGCTGGACTTCGGCCAGATCGTATTTAGCTTGACCCAACAAAAGGTGATGGCAACCGCGCCTTCGGACACCATCGAGGATTTCCGCAACGTCTACGATTTCGCGAAGGCGTTTGAAGCCGCCTATCACATCGCGTTGGAATAATGCCCAAGCCGGAACAACCGCAAGACCCACAGGCTGCCCAGCCGCATCCGCAGCTCAAACCGCATCCCCGGCTGTTCAAGGTGCTGTGCGTGGTCTTTGCGCTGTGGATGGCGCTGCTGCTGATTCTGTATTTCTGGACGGTTTATCCCCTGCGGCATCCCAGCAGATGACGCCGCTCCGTCAGAATGCAAATTCACAATCTTTGGGTAACCGGGTAATCTTCAAGAATGCTTCAAGCCGTTTTGCAGACCATCGACTCTCGCCGCCAACAATGTATCGCGGCATTGAAGGAATTCCTGTCCATTCCAAGCATCAGCACCCAACCAGCGCACAAACCCGACATGCAGCGTTGCGCCCAGTGGCTGGCGGATCAGCTTTCCTTCACCGGCCTGGATGTGAAGATCATGCCTGTCGCCAGCGGGAAGGGTCATCCGGCCGTCGTGGCGAAGAACAAGCATATCCCCGGCCGCCCGACTGTTTTGTTTTACGGCCATTACGATGTGCAGCCGCCGGAGCCGCTGAATCTGTGGACCACGCCGCCGTTCGAGCCGACCGTGCGCGCCAACGCCATCTACGCCCGCGGCTCGGCGGATGACAAGGGGCAGGTCTGGGCCCACGTGGAAGCGATCATGGCGTGGCAGGCGCATGGCGGACTGCCGGTCAACCTCACCCTTCTGGTCGAGGGGGAAGAGGAAATCGGCTCGGAAAATCTCGCCGATTTCATCCGCGCGCATCGCGATGATTTGCGAGCCGACGTGGCTGTCATCAGCGACAGCACCCAATTCGCACGCGGAATCCCGGCCATCACCTACTGCCTGCGCGGCTTGATCTACATGGAGCTGACGATCACCGCGGCTTCCCACGATCTGCACAGCGGCTTGTACGGCGGGGCCGTGCCCAACCCGATCAACGTCCTGTGCGAATTGCTGGCCACGCTTCACGACCGCGACGGCCGGGTGAATATTCCCGGCTATTACGACAAGGTCATCCCGCCGACGGCCGAGGAGCGGCTGATGTGGGCCAAGCTTCCGTTCGACGAAAAACAATTTGCCGCGGAACTGAAATTACCCGGCCTCAGCGGCGAAGTTGGCTACAGCGCCCTCGAACGGCTCTGGGCCAGGCCGACGTGCGACATCAACGGAATCACCGGCGGATACGAAGGCCCCGGCGCCAAAACGGTGATCGCGTCCACCGCCTCCGCGAAGGTTTCGATGCGTCTCGTTCCCGAACAAGACCCCGTCGCCCTCCGCGATGCGTTCGCCGAAGCGATGCGCCAGCGCTGCCCCAAATGCGTCGCCCTCGAAATGGTTTGCCACGGCCAAACCCCGGCCGTCATGATCTCCACCCACAGCGTGGCCGTCGATCTCGCATCCGAAGCGATCGAAGCCGGCTTCGGCACGCGTCCGGCGCTGGTCCGTGCGGGGGCGAGCATTCCGGTCGTTGAGCTGATCAAATCCAACCTGGGCATCGACACGCTTCTGGTTGGGTTCGGTTTGCCCGACGATTGCGTTCATTCCCCCAACGAGAAGTTCGACCTGGATGCCCTCCAAGCGGGTTCTCGAACCGCCGCCGTGCTATATGACCGCCTTGCTCGGCTGGAACCAAAACATTGATGCAAAGATTTTTGGCCACAGATAAAAATCAGATGCACACGGATAAAGACCATTTATACCGATTTATCCGTGTGCATCTGATTTCTTATCTGTGGCCAAAATGTTTTATTCCGCTTTTCGTATAACGATGGTGCAGTCGCCCTTGCGATAGCTGTCGTCCAACGCGATATCGCTGCTCAAGCTGTACGCGAATTCCTGCACGTCGGAGATTGGGTGCCAGGTGAGATGCTTGCCCGATGCCAGCCGCGGCGAGCAGAGAAAATTGAACGCCAATTCGCTGTGCGTGTATTGCCAGGCCAGCCGAAGCGTTTGATAAAAATCATCAGGCGAAAGCGTATTGAGCGATCCGCAGAAGACGATGACGTGAGCGTGTTGATCGAGAAGCGCCGGCTGATCGACAAAGTCGCCGCGTAGGATCGCCGCATGGGGGCGGTTATTCGTTTCCGCAGCCTCGGCCAGCGCTTCGACCGCTTCGATTCCGATGTACCGGGCCGGCTGGATGCGCTGATCGAGCAGATATTCCAGTAGATCGGCCCGTCCACACCCGGCGTCGAGCACGATTCGGCCATTCAATTCGCTCCAGCGCGCCAGCGCCGCGAACCGTGCCGCCTGGGCCGATGGGTTCGCCCACAGCAGCGATTCGAATTTTGCCCCATGCCGCTCGGCGGCTTCGAGATACGGACGCAGATAAGCCGGCGGCGGCATCGCCTTATCCTAGCGGGGAAGACGCCGGACATAAAACGGATGGAGGAACGTGCAAGTGGCAAATACAAGTTGCAAGCGAATCATCCAACTTGTACTTGCAACTTGTACTTGCAACTTCTAGTTTAGTTTCCATGTCCCTCATGGTCACCGGATCCATCGGAATCGACACCGTCGAAACGCCGTTCGGCTCGCGGCAGGATGTCATCGGCGGATCGGCGATCTATTTCGCATACGCGGCCTCGTTCTTTTCGCCCGTGCGCCTCGTCGGAGTCGTCGGCGAGGATTGCCCAAAAAACCTTCTGAACGTTTTTGCCGGCCGGGGCGTCAACACCGCCGGGCTGGAAATCCGCAAGGGATCCAAAACCTTCCGCTGGCACGGGTCCTATCTGAAGGACATGAACGAAGCCGTCACCGTCGAGGTCGATCTGAACGTCCTGGCCGAGCGGGCGCCGAAAATTCCCGCGGAGTTCCTCGACAGCCAATATGTGTTCCTTGCCAATACCCATCCCGTTCTCCAGCAAGAGGCGCTGGCGATGCTTAAATCGGTCAAGTTGGCCGTGGCCGACACGATGAACCTCTGGATTCAAACCGAGCGGCAGCAGTTGGAGAAACTGTTGTCCAAAACTCACGGTCTGGTCCTGAACGATGGCGAGGCCCGGCTTCTCACCGACCAGAAAAACCTGATCGTTGCCGCGAGGGATGTTCTGAAAATGGGCCCGAAATTCGTCGTCATCAAAAAAGGCGAGCATGGCTGTCTGCTGGTGAGCCAGCGTGACACCTTCGTGCTGCCCGCCTTCCCGGCCGACAAAGTTGTCGACCCCACCGGCGCCGGCGACAGCTTTGCTGGGGGAATGATGGGATACCTGGCCACGCAGGGAAACCTCAGCAGCGCGACGCTGAAACGCGCCCTGGCGTTCGGGACGGTCGTGGCGAGCTTCACGATTTCCGATTTCTCGCTTGCCGGCCTGTCCGCGGCCACCCGCGACCAGATCGACGATCGCTGGGACAAATTCAAATCCGCGATGAGTTTTTGAATTTCAAAAAAAGACAATTTTTACCGTAGACGCAGAAAACGCGGAGGCATTTCTCTGCGATCTCCGCGTCTCCGCGGTAAAATTGATTGATGCGTTTGTTTATCGCCATCGAGTTGCCAGAGCATCTCCGCCGACATCTGCAACGGATGCAGGAAATGTTGCATCCGATCTTCGGCGGTAAATCGGTGCGACCGAGCCAACTTCATCTCACGCTGAAATTTCTCGGCGAAACGGCGGATGAGGCATTGCCCCGGATTGTGCAGCAGTTGCGAGCGGTCGAGATGGGACCGACCCGACTGACGACGGCGGGCATCGTCTGCTTCCCGCCGAATGGGCCGGTACGGATAGTCGCGGCGGCGTTGAACGACCACGACCTGCACTGCGCAAAACTGCAGAGCGACATCGACCATGCCGCACACGCGGCGGGATTCCCGCTGGAGCCTCGCCGCTGGACGCCGCATGTGACCTTAATCCGAATCAAAGATCGCGTCTCCACTTCCGCGCGGAGCGCCGGGATCGCGGCGGCCGCCGGAATGGCCGAACTCGACTTCGATCCCGACGAATTTTCATTGATCGAAAGCCGATTGGACAGAGAAGGTCCGACGTACGTAACCGTCGCGAAATTTGCTGTTCCGGTCGACTGAAAATTTTTTCTGAATTTCCATTTGCAATCGATCCGATGCTGGATATGATACCCGAACAAACACTGAACAGGGACGGTATGGTGACTTCCGTCGAGTTCAGTTGCGGGGCTTTTGAGGCGGCATTCGTCCGCCTCGATTCGCCCGCATTAAGTCACCGTCAAATAGCGCCGGCTGAACAAGATACCCGGCGAAAAGGAGTCTGCCGTGATCAAGTCCCTCGAAAAGACGGACGCGAAGAAGGACCATTCCCCGTCGTCCGCAGCCGTTCAACGTGAATCCGCCCCACGTGAATCGGTCGGGCGTGAATCGGTCGGGCGTGAACCGGTCGTTCGTGAAGTGAAGGAATCGCCCAAGCCACCGGCTTCCAGGATTCCGCCACACGATGCCGCCCGTGATTCGGCCCTGAACCGGGCCGTTCAGCAAATCGAAAAACAATTCGGAAAAGGGGCCGTCATGAAACTCGACGGCGATCAGAAAGCCACGGTGGACGGCATTCCCACCGGCTCGCTAAGCCTGGACATCGCCCTCGGCGGCAACGGTGTGCCCAGGGGACGCGTTCTGGAAATCTTCGGACCGGAATCCAGCGGCAAAACCACGCTGACTCTGCACATCATCGCCAACGCCCAGAAGGCCGGAGGCGTGGCGGCGTTCATCGACGCGGAACACGCCCTGGATCCCTCCTGGGCCAAGCGACTTGGCGTGAAATTAGACGATCTGCTGGTCTCCCAACCGGATACCGGCGAACAGGCCCTGGATATTTGCGAACTGCTCGTTCGTTCCAATGCGGTGGACGTGATCGTCATCGACTCGGTGGCCGCCCTGATTCCCCGCGCGGAAATCGAAGGTGACATGGGCGACATCCACGTTGGGTTGCAGGCCCGCCTCATGAGCCAGGCCATGCGCAAACTCACCGGCGCCATTTCCAAGAGCCGAGCCACGGTCATTTTCATCAATCAGATTCGCGAAAAGATCGGCGTAATGTTCGGCAATCCCGAAACCACGCCCGGCGGCCGGGCCCTGAAGTTCTACGCCAGCGTCCGCATCGACGTCCGCCGAACCGGCACGATCAAGGATGCCGAGGTTTCCATCGGAAACCGCACCCGCGCCCGCGTGGTGAAAAATAAGATCGCTCCACCGTTTCGGGAGGCGGAATTCGACATCATGTTCGACCGCGGCATCAGCTACGAGGGCGACCTGCTCGATCTGGCCGTCCTGGTAAACGTCGTGGACAAGAGCGGGGCGTGGTTCAATTTCAAAACCACCCGTCTCGGCCAGGGCCGGGAAAATTCCAAGCAATTCCTCGCCGACAACAAGGATTTGGCCCAGGAAATCCGCCAGGCCGTTTTGCAGAACAAGGGAATGGCGGATAACCGCAGCGTCGCCGCGGCCCCAACCCCGGTCGCGGCCGCTGAGGGCGAATGATTTTCCGGCAAAGCCGGATTAAACGGACCCCATATTGAATTGCGAGGGTAACTCGGCCGTCTGGCCGATAAGTGCCTTGGTATGGGACAACTTCTGTTCCGTCGCGGCCGCCTCGCCGCCGTGACGTTGGTAGGACTGGGGCTGGTGATCGGGTTATCGCTGCGGAGCCGCGGCTCGTTCTCGGGCATCGCGCTTGCGGCCGGCATCGATGCCGCGCCCACAGACGCTTCGCCCAAACCCGACGCACTGTCGCACAAGGCTGATCGGGTCGTTGAGAAGGCGGACGACATTTCCGACCTTGCCGACGATTCGGACATGGCGGACCTGCCCGCGCTTCAAGGCAAATTCCAGTCCATCGCCCGGCGTGTGGCGCCGGCGGTGGTCTCGATTGCCGCGGCCCAGACGGCCAGCGACGCCGATTCCGCCCTGTGCGCCCAGGCGATGAATCCGCAAAAACTCGACGCCCTCCTGGACAAGACAACGCGGACGATCGGCACCGGATTCGTCGTCGATCCCGATGGATTCATCGTGACCAACGAGCACGTCATTGAGGACTCGCAACAATTCTGGGTGACGACGGATGACCACAAGGTTTATCCGGCCATCGTCGTCGGAGCCGATCCCCGGGCGGATCTGGCGGTGCTGAAAATCCCCGCTTCGAATTTGCCGACGGTGGCGTTCGCGCGCGGGCCGACCCAGCGCGGGCAGTGGGCGATCACGCTGGGAAATCCCTACGGCCTGGCGGCCGACGGGCAGATGTCCCTCAGCGTCGGCGTCATCAGCGCGACTGATCGCTCGCTTCCCAAACTGGCCAGCAAGGAAGATCGGCTCTATTCCGACCTGATCCAGACGACGGCGCAGATCAATCCCGGAAATTCCGGCGGCCCGCTGCTGGACGTCGACGGCCAGGTGGTCGGCATCGACGCAGCGGTCATTCTGCCGCAGAAGCAGACCAACGGAATCGGCTTTGCCATCTCGATCACGCCGGAGTTGCTGGATGAGATTCGGCAACTGGAGCAGGGCCGCGAGGTGGTTTACGGATATGTCGGCGTGACGGTCTCGGCCCCGACGCCCCGGCAGCGGCGCGATGCCAAGTTGGACGATGACATCGGCGTGTTCGTGGAAACGATCGAGGCCAAATCACCCGCCGCCGGCAGCGGCCTGTGCGCCGGAGACATGATCGTTGAGGTGAACGGCATGACCGCCACCGACACCGATCGTTTCGTTCGTCTCATCGGCGCCGCCCCCGTCGGCCGGACAACGGCCATCGTCGTCCTGCGCAATGCCAAACGGATGGTTATTCACCTGACTCCCGTTAAGCGTCCGGTGCAGTACGTCGTGTCCAACCAGAATCAGCGGCTTTACTGGCGAGGAATGGTCCTCGGCCCGGTCCCCACCAACTGGCCGGGCACCGCCGGGAACGACAAGCCTTTGTCCGGAATTCTTGTCGTGGGGATCGAGGATGACAGTCCGCTGAAAAAACGCGGCGTCTGTGCTGGGACGATCATCACCGCCATTGCCGGTCAGCCGGTCAAAACCCTGCTCGATTTCCAAAAAGTCCTCAGCGACTTCCCGCCGGAAAAATGCGACGTGCAACTGGCGGATCAGGTCGTGGCGGCGCAATAGCGCTGCGATCATCACAGCCCCATGATTAGATACGGATCGCCGTGGTCCTGCATGGCCGCTGGATCATAAAAAATCCGATTCCCGTCGCAGTATGCCTTGGCGATGCCGTAACACTTGGCTCGACTGGCGGCGTCATTGGGAAGTTCGACCACCAACTGGAACGCATCCCCCTTGCCATTAATGTCCCGGCTCGTCTGGTACCAGACGTTTTTGGCGCCCGCAGCATACCAGGCGTTGATCGTTCCTATTTCGGCCCGTCTGCCGTTGTCGGACGCGTATTTCTTCGCCTCGTGCAGCACATTTTGCGCCTTGGCGGCGTTGACCTCGTCGATCATGGGATTTGCAATCGTCCGGCCGCCGCCCATGGACGGAATGGCGATCGTCGATCTCGCGACCCCGCCCAGGCCCAGGATCAGTTTCAACAACAACACGATCAGAACGACGCGTACGATCCAGTCGAAAATAGCCAGGAGGACCACGACCATCCATGAATCGCCCGGGTCCATGCTGAAGAGATAAATCAGGGTGGTCCAGTAGACGCCGAGGGCCACGGGGAAATCGATGAGTCCGAATCCGAAGATGCCGCCGCTGCCGATGCCGGCGGTGTATCTGGCGAGCAGGCCGTCAACGCAAGTGGTGATCCCATCGCAAAGCACGACGATGGCCGCGAGCTTCAGGATGGCCGTTCCAAATCCGCCGAAACTGACGCCCAGTGGCCCAGCCACCACCATCGCGAAGCAGATCAGCACCGCGGTCTCGAGGATCGTCATGATGGTCAAACCCAGCCCGGTGGCGCAGATTCCAATCAAACCCAGGTTGTAATGGACCGCGTAGTATCCGACGTACAACGCAATGCCGATCAGCAGAAGAGCGGCAGGGACCTTCAGATCGCGATTGGAATCGATGGCTGATTTGGACGAAGCAAGTTCCTTCTCTTGGGCAGTAGGGGTTCGCTGATAGGCCAGAGGAATGGCTCGCCCCGCAGCGGCAGCAACGGCTTGCGCCGGCATGAACGCCGCCGGATCGACGGCCGTCGGCGGCAAATGGGCCGCCGCCCGCTGCGCGTCATCCGCCAGCGCATACAGATCGTCTTCTTCCGCCGTTTGGGCCTGGGGCGGCTCGGCGGGAACTGCCATGACGTGTCCGCATTTACACCGGACGCGCCTGCCGGCGAGTTCCTTCCTCCACGTGGCCCTGCGTCCGCAACCGCCGCAGGAAAACTTGATTCCCGCTTCCGCCATGCGATTTCGCTCCGACAAAACCGGGGGCACAGAAACAATCCGGCAGAAACAATCCCGATGTGTAACGCCGAAAATCATCCCCTGCGATACCTCGAATTGCAAGATCTTTTGTAATTGATCGAGTCAAAAATGCCCAAATACTTTTGGTGCGTTCATGCTTGCCTTCTAAAACGGCAAAGTTATACTCCGCCCCTAGTTCGGTCAGGAGGACCGGCGTTTGTTCGTGAAAGGCAGGGATGCCATGGCCACGTCTCGGGCCAGCCGATCGGCGCAGCGTTTTTCTCAACTCTGGCAGCTTCCACTTTTTATTCTTTCGATCGCGCTGTTCGTCTACGCGGGATATCTGTTCATCAGTCCCGGCCCCGGCGCGACCATCGATCAGAAGATCGCCGTTGCCCAGGATTACCTGAAACAGGACCGGCCCAACGCCGCGTTGCAGCAGCTTTCACGGATTCTGGAAACGGAAAAACCGCTGCCGGCAAAAGAAGCGCAAATTCATCTGCTGATCGCCAAATCTTTGGAAGCGGCACAGACGCAGGACAAGATCGGGGTGCCGGCGAACTATGAGCGAATCATTGAGCAAACGGAATTGGCCGTGCAACTCGGGATCAAGCCGGACGCTGACTTGCATCGCCGCGTGGCCGACAGCTACGCCGCCTTGGGTCACCCGGCGGAGGCGGCCGAAAATTATCGCCAGGCCATCGCGATGGATGCCACCCATTCGCTGAGCCTTCGTCGAAAGCTCATCGAACTGGAGCTTGCCAATGATGATCCGGCCAATGCGGACGTATCGTTGCAGGATTATCTGAATCAGCCGAAGTTGACCGATGCCGAACGTGCCTGGGCGCTGGATCAGCGGGCTGGAATTCTAATCGACCGCAAGCAGTTCGCCGATGCGCGCAAACTGCTGGCCGACGCCCTCCGCCTCGACAACGATCCGGTGGATCAGGGGACGTTCAATTATCAACAGGGATATTGCTCCTACCGCGAAGGGTTGCCCGATGATGCCGAGAGGTATCTGCGTCTGGCGCGCGACCAGCTTCGCGTGAGCCATCCGCTGGATGCGGATGCGGCATTTTATCTCGGGCGGATTTACCAGGACCGGAACGATCCGACGACGGCGATCTCGTTTTACGATGCGGTGCTGGTCTCGCACCCCGAATCCAAGGCGGCGCCGCTGGCGCTGCTGTGCCGGGGCGTTTGCCGGATCATGATGCAGGATGCCGACGCCGGCCTGAGTGATTTTCACGATCTGGTGGAGCAGATCGATCGCCGGCCGTCACGGTCCAAGTACAAGGCGGAATGCATCGCCTCTTTCCGGCAGGCGGCGGAAATGCTGTCCGACCGGCAGGATTACCAGTCCGCCCTGGAAGTCATGGCGGACGAGCAGTCGCTGGCTCCATCGCCGTCGCCCGGTTTTTATTCCGAGTACGGCAGCACCAGCGAGAAGAGAGCCGACCAGCTTGAAGAAACGATCCCCGATGCCAACCCGACGGAGAAGATCCGCCGCGGTCAGCAGGTGATCGATCTTCGCAACAAGGCCGGCGACGCCTACATCCTCTATTCGCATCAGTTGACCCTTCTGGACGATCACGGCTACTCCGACGCGCTCTGGAAAGGCGTGGATCTTTACGACAAGGCGGGGAATCTCCAGGCTGCGATCGCGGCGCTGGAGTTGTTCGTTGCCGAGCGCCCCAGCGACCGAATGGCGCCCGATGCGCTGTTGCGTCTAGGGCGGGCCTATCAAGCGGCGGGCATGTTCGACAAGGCGATCGACGCGTTCCAGCGTTGCCAATTGAATTATGCCAAGAGCCTGGCCGCCAGCCGATGCGCCGTGCCGCTCGCGGAGGCTTACATCGCCAAGGGTCCGACCATGTACGTTCGGGCGGAGAAGACCCTGCTGAGCGTGGTCGAGAACAATCCGCTGGTCGATCCGTCAGCGGAGGAATTCCGCCAATCGCTTCGTGAACTGGCGCAGCTTTATTACCGCACCGGGCGTTACGAAGAGTCCATCGCCCGTTTGCAGGAACTGACGCAGCGATATCCCAACGATGCCCAGAAGCCGCAAATGATTTTTATGATGGCTGACAGCTATCGCAAGAGCGCCGCATTGTTGGATGCGAAGTTGGCATCCGCGCAGACATCGCCGAACGCGGTTGCGTCGGAGGTCGCCGAAGCGGCCGCCGCCCGGCGAGATCGCTTGCTCAAGGCCCGCGGGCTGTACGACCAGGTGATTGATCTCTATCGCGTCTCCGCCCCAACGCAGGACGTGGACAAGCTCTATCAAAAGCTGGCCCATTTTTACCGGGCCGATTGCATGTATGACCTGGGAGCGTACCAGGAAGCGATCAAGCTCTACGACGATGCGGCTTTCAGCTATCAGAACGATCCGGCATCGGTGTCGGCATACGTGCAAATCGTCAACGCGTATTTCGCCCTGGGCAAACCGGAAGAAGCCAAGGCCGCCAACAACCGGGCCAAATGGATGCTTCAGCACATGCCGGCGGCGGCATTCCAGGACGGGACGTTCTCCATGCCCAAGAAGTATTGGGACCAATGGCTGCAGTGGACCAACGATTCGGGAATGTGGTGAGGAAAATCGCCGGGAGTTTTTTATGACAGAGGATAAGGTCATTTGCGCGCTGGAGCAGCAACTGGACGGTTATCAGAGCCTCGCCAAGCTGGCCAATATCCAGCACGAGCACGTGCGGAATTCTCGCACGGAGGATTTGTTGCTGGTGCTGTCGAAGCGTCAAAAGCTTCTGGACCAGATCGCGATGCTGGAGCAGACAGTTTCCCCGGCGAGGAAGGATTGGCCGCGGTATTTGTCGGGTCTGTCGGCGGATCGGCGGGAGAGGGCCGATTCGCTGCTGGCGGAGACGCGCCGATTGCTGGAACAGATCACGACCGCCGACCGCGAGGACACGCTGGTGCTTCAGCAGCGGAAACTCAACCTGGGGCGTGGGATCAACCAGGCCGCCGCCGCCCGGAAGTTCAACGTGAACTATGCCGCCGCCGCGTATGGCCAGAAAAAAACGGCCCTCGATTTGCGTCGATAAATGTCATGACCACCGTCGCCGAAATCTCCGGTCCGAAAGCGGATGTGCAGCCGCCGAGCGTGCAGGCATCCAACGCTGCCCGGATCGAGGATCTGGGCCGCGCCGTGCAGGCGTACTACCAACTGACCGAAAACCTTCAACAATCGCACACGCAGCTTCAGAAGACGGTTCAATCGCTCCGCAACGAGTTGTCGGAAAAAAATCGGCAGCTCGAGCGCAAGAAGCGCCTGGCTGCCCTGGGGGAGATGGCGGCCGGCATGGCGCATGAAATCCGCAACCCGCTCGGTGGGATCGAGCTATACGCGTCCTCTCTGGCGCGAGACCTTCAGGAATTGCCCGCATCGTTGGAACTGGTTAACAAAATCTCCTCCGGCGTCAAACGCCTGGAGGGATTGGTCAGCCAGGTTCTTCAGTTCTCCCGTGAGATTTCTCCACAGCTCGTCAAAACCGATCTGGCCAGCCTCGTCGATCAGTCGCTCGAACTGGCGGCGGACCGCATCGGGCCGGGCGTCGTCCACCGCGCCGTTGGGCCACGGCCCATGTTTGTGCGCATCGACCCGCTGCTGATGGGCCAGGCGATTCTCAACCTCACCATCAACGCGGTCGAGGCCGTCGGCGGGTGCGGCTCCATCGACATCGTGTGGTCGCCGCTGGAATCGGACGGCAAATTCCATCTCTCGATCAGGGACACGGGCCCGGGGATCGCCCCGGCCGTTCTGGACAGGATTTTCAATCCGTTTTTCACGACCAAGGAGACCGGCACGGGATTGGGCCTGGCGATCGTTTATCGAATCGTCGAGGCCCATGATGGAACCATCACCGCTGCCAACGCCCCGCAAGGCGGCGCGATTTTTGAAATCAGGACCTGAAGCAACCGGGAGAAAGCATGGCTCGGATACTCATCGTTGACGATCAGGACATGATGCGAGATTCCCTAGCGCAGATTCTGGTGCGCGAGGGACACGAAGTCGTCGCGGCCGTCGACGGCGCGTCCGCCGTTGCCCGCCTCGGTCCGGCCCGATTCGATCTGCTCATCACCGATCTTCGCATGCCGAAGATGTCAGGCCTGGAATTGATGGCCGAGGCCAGGCGATTGCGCCCGGATATGCCGGTGGTCCTGATGACCGCGTTCGCGACCGTTTCCAACGCCGTCGAGGCGATGAAACTGGGAGCTTACGATTACATCCAAAAGCCGTTCAACGGCGACGAGATCAAACTCCTCGTGGATCGCACGCTGGAGCACAGCCGGCTGCGGCTGGAAAACCAGGCGTATCGGAGCATGACCGAAATCGGCTCGCCCCGGCCGCTGGTGGGCGACGGGCCGGCAATGGAGCAGGTGAAGCAGAAAATTGAGCTGGTTGCGCGCAGCAACGCGACGGTGCTCATCCGCGGGGAAAGCGGCACGGGAAAAGAGATCGTCGCCCGGGCGATCCATCTGGCCTCGGCTCGCCGCGAGAGGCCGATGCTGGCCGTCAATTGCGCCGCGCTTTCGGAAAATTTGTTGGAGTCCGAACTCTTCGGCCATGAAAAAGGCGCATTCACCGGCGCCGACAAGCTCCGCCGGGGGCGATTCGAGTTGGCCGACGGCGGGACGTTGCTGCTGGATGAGATCAGCGAAATCGCACCGGCCCTCCAGGCCAAGCTTCTTCGCGTCCTTCAGGAAAGCTGTTTCGAGCGTGTCGGCAGCAGTCTCACGCAGCAGGTGGACGTGCGCGTGATCGCCACGACCAACCGGAACCTGGAAAGCTGCGTTGAAGAGGGAGATTTCCGCCGCGATCTGTTTTACCGCCTCAACGTGGTTCCGATCGAGATTCCGCCGCTTCGCAATCGGCTGGAGGACATTCCGGAACTCTGCCGCCATTTCATTCACCAGGCGAGTAAGCGCGAGCGGACCGCGTTTCGCCACATTGAGCCGGAGGCGCTCTCGCTTTTGCAGCGTTACGACTGGCCAGGCAACGTGCGCGAATTGCAGAACATCGTCGAGCGGGCGGTGGTTTTGGAAAGCGAACCTGGCGTTATCCGTGCGCAGACCATCGAGCCGTGGCTCAAGCAGCACCATGCCGCCCCGATTGCCGAGGGCTTGGCGGGCCGGCCGCTGGCCGACATTGAAAAACAGGTGATCCTCAGCACTCTTCAGCAGTTCAAAGGCCATCGCGTTCGGACGGCCAGCGCGCTGGGCATCGGTGTGCGAACGCTGGGAATGAAGCTGAAGCGATGGCGCGAGGAAGGTGAATTGGCTGAAACGATCGCGCATGAATAGGCGCAGCTCCTGCGCCGATGGCGCAAGATTCGCGCCGTTTTGCGCAGGCTTTGTGTGGATTTGTCCGAGTTTTTTTTCTGGCATGGAATTTGACCCAGGAGGTCCAAATGTATCTGGACCGTTTGCTCAACCAGGGAAGCGAGCCGGTTTTAGAGAAGTGGCTTGATTTCACCGACGCGCGGGAGCGGGTGCTGGGCGAGGATATTGTGAACGCCTCTACGCCCAACTACGTGCAGAAGGATCTTTCGCTTCCGCAGTTTCAGTCGATGCTGTTGCGAAAGGTCCAGCAGCAGCAAACCGCCGCTCCGGGCAGCGTGGATTTCGGCGATATCTCGATGGATATCCAGGATCCGCGCCGGAACATTTTGTTTCACGACGGCAACAACCGTTCGATGGAGCAGCTCATGAGCGATCAGGCCAAGAACGCGCTGCAGCATTCTCTTGCCGTGGAGCTGCTTCGCGATCAGTACTCGATCATGGAAACGGCTTTGCAAGAAGGGCAGAAGTAAACCATGTTTGACATTCTAGACATGGGCGCCAGCGGATTGACGGCTCAGCGCGTCCGCCTGGACACCATCGCGGGAAACATCGCCAACATCAATACCGAGCGCGACGCCGACGGCAAACCCAATCCCTATCGCCGGCGGTTTGTGGTTCTCGCCCCCGGCGAGGCCGGCAATCCAAAACTTCCCGGCGTTCACGTTCAGTCGGTCCAAAAGGACATGTCGCCGCTGCCCAAGCGTTTTGATCCGGGCAATCCCGACGCCGACAAGAACGGATACGTCAGCTATCCCAATGTCGATCTGGCCGTCGAATTCGTCAACGCGCTGGAAGCCTCGCGAGCTTACGAAGCGAACGTCACGATGATGGACACGGCAAAGTCGATGTTCAATTCCAGCCTGCGGCTCTTGGCATAATGCGGCGATAAGCGATGATACAGGGACCCGCGAACAACCTCGGCAATGTAACCGGCATCACACAGTCGCCGGGTCAGTCGTCGTCCACCGGCGCAACGGGCGGTTCGAGCTTTGCCGACATGCTGAAAAAAAGCGTGGACGAGGTCTCCAAGCTTCAGCAGGATGCCACCCAGGCGGTCAACGATGTGGCCACGGGCCAAAGCGAAAACGTCACCGGCGTCATGAACGCCGTCGAGAAATCAGATCTGGCTTTCAAAACACTGTTGGCGATTCGCACAAAGCTCATGGATGCGTACGAAGAGATCAAGCAGATTTCACTATGAGATGCGCGATTGCTTTTTGGCGTTCGGCATGGTTTAAATATCGCAACTTCGCAGGACGCGATTTACTCGGCCATGGAGGGCTGAGCGATGGAATTCCTCAAAGCTCAAATCACGCGCATTCAGGAGCAGCTCGCGGGTCTCTCGGCTACGCAGAAGATGCTGGTCGCCTCGCTACTCGCCATCATGGTGATGACCATGCTTTGGTGGGCGCATTGGGCCGCCGTGCCGGAAATGTCGCCGCTGCTCGATCAGTCCATGTCCCAGGACGAGATTGGCCAGATCACCACCAGCCTGCAGGGGCAGCAGATTGCGTACAAACTCGTTGGCGACAGGGTGTACGTCCCGGCCGACCGAAGGTTGGAAGTCCTGGCGACTCTCGGTTACTCGCAGGCCCTGCCGCGGAATTTCGACACGGGGTTTGATGAAGTCATCAAGCAGATGAATTGGCTCGATCCGCCGGACAAAACCGACAAGATGTTTCTGGATGCCAAGGAGCGGACGCTGGCATCGGTCATCCGCAGATTTCCGGGCGTGCAGGATGCGGCCGTGGTGATCGACCCCACCACCGATCGCGGGCTTGACGGCAATGAAGTCGAGCCCGTGGCCACCGTCACGTTGAGCACCAGCCGCAACAGCGGCGCCAGCCGCCGCCAACTCGCCGAATCCGCCGCCGATGTCGTCAGCGGCGCGCAGGCCGGATTGGCGCGAAGCAGGATCAACGTCGTCATCGACGGCGTTCCCTTCGCCGTCAAGGATCGGTCTGATGACGGCGTGGGCGGGGATGATGACAACGTTGAGCTTCAGCAACAGTGGGAAGACCATTATCGCAATCAAATTCTCCAGGGTTTGCAGGATGTGCGCGGCGCGATCGTCAGCGTCAGCGTCAAGGTGAATACGGCCCAGACGATGACCACCAAACACACGATCGATCCTAAGCAGGTCGTCTCGATTCCCACGCACAGCGAAGAAACCGACGATGAACAGACTGCCGAACCCGCGGCGCAACAGGAGGAGGCCGGGGCGGTTCCCAACACCGGAATGTCGCTGGCGTCCGGCGGGGGGGGAGGCGGCGGATCCACCAGCACCGACGACAAGTCCGACTTCGACACCGATCACACCAAGCAGGATGAGGTCATCAAGCAGGGTCCCGGAGACGCGACGCTTCTGGCGGCTTCCGTGCGCGTTCCGCGCAGCTATTTCGTCCAGGCGTACAAGAACGAGAACGGCGGAAAAGACCCGGACGATCCGAGCGCGATGACGACGTACATCGCCACGCAACTGGCGCAAATTCGCAGCGCGATCAAGGGATGCGCTCCGGTTCCGACAGACGACGCGTTATACGTCGGCTCGTACAGCGACGAGATGCCGCCCGAAGCCCCGGTCGAGCAGCAGGCCGCCGCGGCGCCGCTGAGCGGCACCATCGGCCGCCACGGCAAGGAAATCGGCGTGGGTATTTTGGCCGCGTTGAGCCTCTTCATGGTTTCGATGATGGTGCGCAAGGGCGTGCCCGCGACGGTTGTCGCCGCTGACGCCGCGCCCGGTGAGGGGGAACGAACCCTCAACGGCAACGAATCGGTGGTTGGTAACGCCGCGGAGAAGAGCACGTCTCTGGACGGCATGGAACTGGATGAAGAAACCGTCAAGGCGCAGCAGATGCTCGAGCAAGTCCAGGAGATGGTGACGTCGAATCCCGAAGGCGCGGCCAATCTCGTGAAGCGATGGCTCAACCAATGATGGAAAGGAGGCCGGGGCCAAACCCGGCCCTGAGGGACCATGGCAGAACTTTCCGGCGTGCGCAAATCCGCGATTCTGCTTCTCTCGCTCACCCAGGAGCAGGCGGCGGAAATTCTCAAACGCCTCCCCCCCGAAGCGGTCGAGGAAGTCAGTCGGGAAATCGCCGGCCTCGGCGACATCGCCATCGACACCCGAAAGGAAATTTTCGGCGAATTCTACAATCTCGCCCTGGCCAACGCGTACCTGAGCGAAGGCGGCCTCGAATACGCCAAGGCTTTGATTCGCAAATCCTTGAGCGACGACGACGCCAATCGCGTCATCAAGCAGGTGACGCAACAGGTGCAGACGACCCCGTTCTCGTTCCTTCAGAAAGCCGAAAGCGAAAACCTGCTGACCTTTATTCAGGATGAACATCCGCAGACCATCGCGCTGATCCTGGCGCATCTTCCGCCGCAGAAGGCGAGCGAGATTCTCGTTGGCCTGCCGAGCCAGAAGCAGATCGAGGTCGTCAAGCGCGTTGCCAATATGGAGCAGACCAATCCCGAGGTCATCAAGGAAGTGGAGCGCGGGCTGGAGCACCGCCTCTCGGACATCGTGAGCCAGACATTCGAGAAAGCTGGCGGCGTGGACACGGTGGCGGAGATTCTCAACCTTGCCGACCGTTCGACGGAGAAAGGGATCATGGAAGGGCTGGAGGCCGAGGACCCCGATTTGGTCGAGCAGATTCGCCGGCTCATGTTCGTCTTCGAGGACATTTTGCTGGTCAACGACAAGGGCATTCAGTCGGTGCTGAAGGAAGTGGACAACGAGGAGCTGGCTTTGGCGCTGAAGACGGCCAGCGAAGAATTGAAGCAGAAAATTTTCAAGAACATGTCCGAGCGCGCCGCCCAGCTCATCCAGGAGGACATGCAGTACATGGGCCCGGTGCGCGTGAGCGACGTGGAAGCGGCCCAGCAGAAAATTGTCGATATCGTTCGCCGCCTGGAAGATGCCGGCGAGATCATCATCGCCGGCCGCGGCGGCGAAAAAGAAATGGTCGTCTGATCCGAGATTCCCATGGGCCTCATCAAATCCACCGACGCGCCGCTCAGTGTGGCCGCCTTTTCGATGCAGGATATCGAGGCGGCCGCGAGAAACATCGTCCTTCGCGCCCAGCGACAGGCCGCGCAGATTCTCGCCGCGTCACAAACCGAAGCCCAGAAAATCAAAGACGAGGCCCGCACCGCCGGCTTGGCCGAAGGCCGCCGTCTGGGCAACGCCCACGGACTGGAAGAGGGTAAAAAATCCGGTCACGCTCAGGCGTTGGCCGAGCACGGCGCGGCCATGACCAAGCTCATCGCGGCCCTGACCGAAATCGTGCGCCAGCTCGACGACAGCCGGGATCATCTTCACAGCCAGGTGATCGGCGAGGTTGTCGATCTCGCCTGCCGCATTTCGCGCCGGGTGACCAAGCGTCAAGGGACGCTCGATCCACAGATCATGTGCGCGAACGTGAGGGAAGCCCTCGCCCTCGCCGTCCACGCCGCGGACGTTCGGATTGCCGTGAATCCTTCGCAATTGAAAACGCTCGAAGGCGAGTTGCCCAATCTTCGCCTTGCGTGGCCGCATCTGAAGCACGTCGATCTGGTCGCTGACCCGGCGATCGGCGCCGGTGGGGCGCGCGTCTTCACCGCGCATGGCCAGATCGACGGCGATCTCGACGCACAGCTTGACCGGCTCGTCACCGAAGTTTTGCCGGATCGACGCGCGGAGGTCACGTGATCTACCTGGGTTCGCAGGTTGATGCCGTCGAATCGGCTTTGCCGTATCGCGTGATCGGGCAGGTTCAGGCCGTCGGCGGCCTGACCATCGAGGCGAGCGATCTCACTTTGCCGGTGGGGTCTTTGTGCCGCATTACGAGCTACGGCGGCAAGGGATCGATCGCCGAAGTGATCGGATTCCAACACGACCGCACGCTGCTGATGGCCCTGGACGGCGCGGGCGGCGTTTCCCGCGGCGACCGGGTCGAGAATCTCAGCGCCGCGCCGACCATCAATTGCACGCATCGCCTGCTCGGTCGGGTTCTGAACGGACTTGGCGAGCCGATCGATCACAAGGCGCCGCTGCCCATGGGAACGCGCCGCCGCATCGACGCCCGCTCCGTCGAAGCGATGTCGCGCGTCAACATCGACCAGCCGATCAGCACCAGCGTTCGGTCCATCGACGCTTTGCACACCTGTGGACTTGGCCAGCGCATGGGGATCTTCTCCGGCCCCGGCGTGGGTAAAAGCACGTTGCTGGGGCAGATCGCCAAACACACCAGCGCGGACGTTTCGGTCGTGGCGCTGGTTGGCGAGCGCGGCCGAGAAGTCCAGGAATTCCTCCAGAAGATTCTCTGCGAAGAGGGCCTGAAAAAATGCGTCATCGTCGTCAGCACCGGCGACGAGGCCCCGCTGCTTCGCGTGCGCAGCGTGAAAGTTGCCTGCACCATCGCCGAGTATTTCCGGGACGAGGGGATGAACGTTCTGCTGCTGGTCGATTCCATGACCCGCTTGTGCCACGCCCAGCGGCAGATTGGTCTGGCAGCGCGCGAGCCTCCGGCGACGCGCGGTTATCCGCCGAGCGTTTTTTCGTTGCTCCCGCAAATTCTCGAGCGAGCCGGACGGAGCCAGCGCGGTTCCATCACGGGGTTTTATACCGTGCTGGTTGAAGGGGACGATTTCAACGAGCCGATCCCCGACGCGGTCAAAGGTATTGTCGATGGCCATATCTGGCTGAGCCGGCCGCTGGCGAATCGCGGCCATTATCCCGCGATCGACGTGCTGCAAAGCATCAGCCGCGTCCGCGGCGATGTCGTGCATTCCGAGCAATCGCGCCAGATCAAACGTGTTCTCGGTCTGACGGCCATTTACCAGGACATCGAAGACCTCGTGAATATCGGCGCGTACGTCCCGGGAACCAACCTGGAATTCGACGTGGCCGTCCAGGCCCGGCCGCGAATTGTGCAGTTCCTTCAACAGGACGCCGCGGCCCCGTTGAAACTGGAGCAATCGGTTCGTCAATTGGCGGAACTGTCCGCCTGGATCGAACAATTGGAAAAGGCGTTGCGGGCACAGGCGCAGAAGGCCAAGCCCGCGGCCGCAGCGGCGAAATGAACTAGGCGAGCATGCCCAAATTCGTTTTTCAACTTGACGGGGTTCTGCGTCAGCGCACGCATGTGGAGCAGCAGCGCAAGCGCGAGCTGGCCACGGTCCAGACTCAGATGGCTGTACTCGACGCCGAGCTTCGTGCCCTCGATGGCTCGGTGCGGGCAGCCGAGGAGGACCTGCGCCAGAACCGTCTGGTCGGCCGCATCGACCTGGCATTCCTCGCGGCCCACCGCCGTTACGCTTTCGCGATGCAGCGCAAGGCCATGGGCATTGCCCAGAAAATGTCGGGCGTGCAGATTCAGCTCGACAAAGCGCAGCGAAACCTGGCGGAAGCCGCCAAGCAGAAGAAAATTCTCGGAAAACTCCGCGAGCGGCGGTTCGCCCGGTGGCGCGAGGAGGTCGAACGCCGCGATCTGCTCGAAATGGACGAAATCGCCATGCGGCTGGGGCATCATCAAATCGGCGACGCCGAACTCGGTGACGCCGAACTCGGTGACGCCGAAATCGGTGATGCCGACTTGGGGGCCGCATGAAAAAGCTTTTCAGCCTTCTGGTTCTCATGCTCGCGCTGAATTTTCTGGCGGTCGGCGGCGGCGTGGGATATTTGTTCCAATCGGGCCGGGTGAATAAAGCAAAAATCGCCAAGATTCGCGAAATCCTTTTCCCGCCCCCCGGCGCGGCTCCCACCACCCGGCCTACCGCGGCAGCGCCCGTCCACCAGGCAATGAATCTGGCTAATCTCCTCGACAGGCATCCGGGCCAGTCTGTGATCGAGCAGGTCGATTTCATCCGCAAAACTTTTGACGCCCAAATGCTGGAACTGGACCAACGACAGCGCGAGCTGATGGATTTGAAGCGGCAAGTGGATCTGGCCAACCAGAAGCTCGCCGCCGACCGAGCCGCCTTGGATAAGCGCCAAAAGGAATTGGCGGACAAAGAGCAGGAAGCCCAGCGGCTTCAGAGCGATACCGGCTTCCAGGACAGTCTGGACCTGTACACCGCCATGCCGCCCAAGCAGGTGAAATCCATTTTCATGAATCTCAGCGAACAGACGGTTCAGCAGTATCTCCAGGCCATGGATACCCGCACGGCCGGGAAAATAATCAAGGAATTTAAGACACCTGACGAAACTGCCTTTATCGAAAGGGTCCTGGAGCGCATCCGACAGGCCCAGGTCTCGACAACCGACGGAAAGCAATCATGAACATGCTCTTGAACATTCAGCCGAGTCCGCCGCCGCCGTCCTCGTCCAGCTCGTCCAATTCCACCAGCCCGAGCGACGACACGGATTTTTCCCAGAAGCTGAGCCAGGCTAAATCAAAGCCAGGGAGCGCGGGGACGAAGCAGAGCCCGTCCAATCCGGCAACGAGCAACGCCCCGGTCGGCGCGACGGCTGAGAAATCCCAAACGGATTCGACTCAGGCAAAAACGAAAACCCAAGGCGACGCCCAGCAGAAGCGCCAGAAATCTCCCGATTCAACGACCGAGACTGAGACGGAGACGGAAACCGCCGCGACGCAAGCGCAATCCAGCGAATTAGCGGAAGCAGCCGCGGCGGCGGGCGCCGACGCGGACCAGGCCGCGCTGGCCGCCAAAGTCAAGGCGATCCGTGCGAAGGCCCATCCGGGCGCCGCCACCTCTGCATCGCTGCCGGCCGCGGCCGCCAATGCCGCGGGAACAGGCACGTCCTCCAAATCCAAATCGGCCGATGCCAAATCCTCGTCCTCCGAGCAAACCTCGGCCGACCCGGCGATGCTCCTGGCGGCGGCCGCGGCGTCGCAACAGCCGGCGACGCACGTCGCCACGGTATCGCCGCTCGATCCGACGGTAGACGATGCAACCGATGTCCCCGGCGGGAATCCGGCCACGAAGAAGCCCAACGTCTCCCCGTTCAAATCCGAGAATTCGAATGCCGGCGCATCGAACTCCCAGGCCGACGCCGGCGCGGGTTCGCAGGCCGCCGGCGCCGCCGCGCAGATGGCGGTTCAGTTGCCCGACAAGGGAAAAACTGCGGCGCCCATTGATCCGGCCCCTTCGCCTGTTACACAGTTGCTGGCGAATTCCCCGGCCCCCACACAATCGCCGGCGGCAGCCGCCGCCCAAGCCGCTACGCCGACTCCACAACCGCCCGCCGCCCAATTTGCCGATGCGAATCAGCCTTCGATCGTCTCTGCGATCCGCGGGAGCCTGCTGCCCGCCGGCGGCACGATGAATATCACGTTGACGCCGCCGGAACTGGGGGCCGTGCAGATCACGGTCCGCATGGAAAACGGCGTCATGTCCGCGTCGTTCGAAACCTCCAACGACCAGGCCACCCGTCTTCTGAGCCATAGCCTCTCACAATTGAAAACCGCGCTGGAAACGCAGGGCGTGAGCGTTGATCGGCTGCACGTTCAGCAGACTTCGACATCCGACAGTTCTTCCGGTCAAAGCAAGGATGGCGATGGCCAACAATCCTCTCCCGACGGCCGCGGCGCTCAGCAGGAGCAGCAGCGGCGCGAAACGCTTCGCCGAATGTGGCGCCGCGTCCGCGGCGACCGCGATCCGCTTGATCTGGTGGCATGAAAAGCGGCGAAGGGTGTGCGCGGCGGCGATGCCTGCTTATATTCGCGCCGGCGCCGTCGGTCGTCATGAAGATCGTAACCGATCATTATTCTTTGCATCCGCTCGCTTGGTTTCAGCCAAATCAATTGAGGGTCGTTCGCCGCGAAGGCGTCAATGACAGATACAGAAAGATCAGTCCCACCACCAGGATGCCCCATGCGATGTCGGGCTGGGTGCCGTCCAGATAGGTCTGTATGGTGTGGCCTGCGTCGGGGGAAAAAATGAGGGGCATGGCTTGCGATAGATTCTGGCCGAAGCGGTCGAGATTGGAACTGGGGATGTCAACCAGGATCTTCATGGGCATCATGACGCTGAAGGCGGTGAGCAAGAGTCCCAGCAGAGCGGTTCCCACGCTGTTGCCGATGCAGCAGGCGGCGGTGCCGGCCGCGTAGAGCAGGTATCGCTCCTGGATTTGCACGGGGAACAGGAAGAACATGATCCACGGCGTGACGAACGCGACGAGAACGCGCCGGTCGTTGCGGCGAGCCTGCAAGCCGATTGCGATTCCGCTGACGATGAGCAGGACGACATAGATCGTGTCGAACACCATCTTTGCCGTGACATCAAGGTCGAACGCGGGCCACCAGGATCGGCGGGAGATAATGCCGGGCCAATGGCCGTGGAGTGCGGGGAGCGTGAACGCGATCTGATCGATCGATTTTTCCCAGCCGAAACGAAGCTCAAAGACGGCGGGAACATTGCTGGTGGGGCCAATGAACATGTATGGCCAATGGATGCTTCCATAGTGAACGGCGCAGTCCCACCAGCAGGCGCTTCCGTGGAAGAGCCAGATACAGCCAAGCAGCCCTCCACCGGCGATGGCAGCGAGGACGTAGCCCTGGCTGCGACGGCGCAACAGGAGCGCCGCGGCGGCCACGATTGCGCCGGCGAGGAGGCCGACGTACCAGCTTGAACGATTTTTCGGAATGAGCCACGGCCACCAGACCGCGGCGACGATCAGCAGCGTTCCTGCGGCGATCCACGTCCAGCGCGAATGCAGCACAACCCTCCAGCGCGCGGCCGGCGTTGTCAGCGGATCGGGCACGAGCACGCGCAGGAGCCATGGAACGGTGGCGGCGACGAGCAGCATTTCCGCGATCCAGACGGCGGCGGGGAGATCAAACGTGCGCGGGATCACGAAAAGGTTCGGAGGATAATCCGTGACTGCAAGATTCGCCTGAATGCTCCGCGCCGCCGCCAGGCGATCGGGTGGAAGGTAGGTGATGAGCCAGCCGGAGGTGATGACCGCGAAGCAGAAGACAACGCCGCATATCCAGCGAAGTGCCGGGCCGACGCGGCCCTGGACGAGCGGCCAGATGATGAAGATGGGCATGATGGAAAACATCTGGCCCTTGAAATTGGCGCCGATGGCGATCGCCACGCCGGCGGCGAACCACCAGTCGAGGCTCGCCAGCAGGCAGCCGCACAAATACCAGGGAACTATCCAGGTATCCCATTGCGGCCAGGCGTGGGCGTTGATGATCAGGTCGGGACTGAACCAGATGAGCAACGCGGCGACGGCGCCTTGCCAGATACCGTGGAAATGGCCGTGGCTTTCGCCGACGGTTCCGCGCAGGACCCAGTAGCGCGTGAGGAGAAAAGCGAAGATAGCGGAGAAAACTTCGAGAACGGTGTTGAATCGCAGAACCGGCGCGGTGAACCAGTAAGGCCGCTGCCAGGCATCCATGAGCGGGACATTCGGATCAGGAGGGTGATGGGCGCGCTGCCATGCACCCCATTGGCGCATCACCAGCAGCCGAAGCGGGCTGTAATCGAGCCACGGAGTCCACCGGTCATCCTGCCATTCGGGGACTTCCGGATCCATTTTTTCATATTGGTTCAGATATCCTTCGGGACCGCTGGCTTGCAGCCCCCAGTAGGTGCCGCGGCGCATGTCGTCGAGAAATCGGATCGGATCGGCGGCGTCGAAGACCCAGCGGCGAAGATGCAGACCTTCGACGAAAGAAAACCAGAAGATGGCGGCAATGGCGAGCCAGATGATGGTGCGCAATGCGTAGGTGCGCCCGCGAGCGTGGGAGCGAAGGGTGGGCCGGTCAAGCGAGGGGGACGCGATCGGGTCCATGGGTGGAAGTTTAACCGAGCGGGGCGCGGGATGGCATCGGAGACTCGCGGGATTGCTGTCGTGAAGATTTTCGGGGGAATCGGGGACGCTTGACATTCATTGCCCGCGGGCCTGATGTAACACGAAATCCCAGTCGGCGTCGGGGGTTTGGGGAACGGCTACGAGGCGGCGAATCAGGATTCGGCTTGTCGCGTCCAGTCGGTGCGAGGATGACAGCGACAACGCGGAGACGCTCAGGTCGTTCACCAATTGGTGGAAGATGGCTGAGATGATCTGCGAAGGAATGCCGAGGCGCGCGGCGTTCTCCGCGATCAGTTGGGCGTAAGCGATCGTGGCGAGGCATTGTCCGACGGCGATCGCGGTTCTGGTGTCCGCTGCGAGAGTGCGCGGGCGATGGCGGATGAAGAGTCGGAAAGCCCGCACCTGCTTCGCGAACAGGCGCGCATTAGGAATGGATTTCAGTGGCCTGTATGCGTTCAGAAAGTGCGGGAATGCGACGGTGTTGACTGAGCCGGCGCGAGCTGCGAGTAGATATGGGTTTTCACCCGCGGGGGCATCGCCGGCGATCAACGACTTTGGGGGCGCGAGGCGGGGATCGAAATGGCCAAAATATTTCGGCACAAATTGAGCCGCGAGGCCGAGATTGACGTGCGTGCTGCCTTCGAGGCGGGGGATGAGCTGGATGTCGCGCAATGCCATTTCGAAATAAGTGTCGGATTCGAAACCTTTGGCTCCGAGACATTCCGACAGAAGGGTTACCACCTTCACACCCTCGGTGCTTACCTTCGCCTTTTGGACGGCGGCGAAGAGCAGATAACGCCGATCGGCCTCGCCGCAGGCGTGGACGTAGTCCAAGGCCCGGTATGCGTAGAGCTTCATGGCGGTCAAACGCGCGTAGGCCTGGGCCACGATCGATCCAATGTGCGGCATGTCAATGACGGGCTTGCCGTAAAGAACTCGTTGAGTCAGGTGGGCGAGCGCTTCCTCCCAAGCGTGTTCACAGATGCCGATCGAGCCGAATCCGAGGAAGAATTTGCCGAGCGTCACCGTGCCGAGCACCGCATCCCAGGCGTGCCGGCCTTCGGCGACGAGATCGCCTTCGGGCAGCTCGTGATTTTTGACCTCGAACTCGCCGACGAATGCCGAGCGGATGCCAAGGGTTGGGATTTTTCGCGCGGGGCTGAATGCCTTTGACCGTGCCGGGCGCAAGACGAACAACGCGGGCGCCGCTCGTCTGCCGCGAGAGCTGCCGTCCTCCATTCGGGCAAGTATGGAGATCATCGCGGCGGCGTTCGCGTTGCCGATGTAATACTTTTTGCCACTGGCCACCAGATGTCCGGGCCGGATTTTTTCGAGGGTGAATTCGTTGGCGAGCAGGTCGGAGCCGTGGTTTTTTTCCGACACGCCGAAGGCGAGCAGCCGGCCGGATTCGACGGCGGCGATCGCTTCTTGCTTCACCACGGAATTCGTACCCATGAGGATCGAGAAGAGGCCAAGGAACGTAACCTGGAGACTGTATCCGTGGGCCGGGCTGAAATAGGCGAAGACTTCAAGGAGCCGCGTGAGCTTCAGCAGATCGAACTCGAATCCCAGGGTGGAATAAGATTTGGGCGAAAGCACCGATGCGTACAAGCGGTGCGTCGCCTGATAGACGATCCAATCGTCGTACCACTGCTGGCGCTGATCCTCGTCCTTGATTGCTTCCAATCCTTTTTTGTCGAAGAAATCGGCGAGCTTTCGCGCGGTGGGATCGTTCAGGTAGATGTTCTCCGCGCCTGATGGGGATGTGGTGGAAAAACCGATTGGATAAATATCGCGTTGATCGTGTTGGACGCTCGATTGGGTCACGCTGTCATGACATTACCACAACCCGAACGCGCCGAAGCCGGTGAATCTTACCTTTTTCCACCTTGGGTCGTAGCCTGACTCGCCGGCTGGGTTGTCGAAGAAGTGTCGTCGTCGACATCGTACAGATCCTGGTCGGGTGGTGGGCTGGTTTTGCCCGGGTGGGTCAGTCCCTCGCGATACTGCAAGTAGGCGGTGCGGGTGAAGACGTAGGGATCGATGGCCGTTTCGCTGCGGAATCGCAACTCGGCGCCATAGCGTGAGCGGGTATCGATGATATAGGTGAAACTCAGCGGGATCGTCGCCGCCCAGGGCGCATCGATCCAGGTGATCGGATCGTCGAGCACGGCGACGCCATAGCGGGTGCAGTCGCGCACAGTGGAAGGGCCAAATACCGGGATAAATAAATAGGGTCCGGGCTTGACGCCCCATTGTGCAAGGGTCAGGCCGAAATCGGTTTGGTGCGCGGGCAGATGCAAGTCGGTTGCCACGTCGAATAGCCCGCCGATGCCGAGGGTGCTGTTGAGTGCCATGCGGCCTAGATCGCCGACTCCTTGCCGTGCCTCGCCCTGGAGGAAATCGTTGAGGATGACATCGCCATAGGTCAGGTTATCAAAGGCGTTACCCAGACAGACTCGCAGGAAGGTGGGAACAAACTTGAGGTATGCGTCGGAAATGGGCTTGAGGGCCCAGCGGTCCAGATCTTCGTTGACGTTGTACAGGAACCGGTTGGCTTTTTCGTAGGGATCGACAGGGTTGACGTTTTTGGAATTCCCGGCGCAGCCGGTCAATAAATCGACGGCACAGAGGCATATTACGCGGACCCACCGGAGCGTAATTGTTCGCATCAAAGAGCCTTGCCGGACGGCTTTTCAAATCAATCTACTGTTCGTCCGCCGCGTCTTTATCCTTCAGGAGCTTGATCAACCGGTCGATGCCGCCGTTTTCCATGATTTCCTCGAATTGCGAGCGGAAATTCGCCACAAGGCTGGCGCTGTCGATGGTCACGTCAATGACCTTCCAATGGTTGTCCCTTCGGCGGAGGCGGTAATCGACTTTGGTGACCTCCTGCCCGGAGCCGCCCTCCTTGGTGCCGACGATCTGGGTTCGCACGGTCCAGTCGCCGTTGGATTCCTTGCGGTCGTCCACGACGGACAATTGCTCGTTGTTGTAATCGTCGGCCGTGTGGGCGTAGGTGGCCGCGAGGTGTTTTTTGAATACTTCGATAAACTCGGCACGGTCTGCATCGGAGAGACCTCGCCAAAAACGCGCCAGGGTCAGGCGGGAAAGGGTCTCGAAATCGATGTGCTCATAGGCAATTTCTTTCACCTTTTCGCGGCGCTGGGCTTTGGTCAGTTGAGGGGTTTGCAGGATGGTCGTGACTTCGCCCAGCAGCTTTTCGACGAGGGCGCGAGGGGTCTGATTGGCGGAGTCGTCCTGGGCCGGCGCGGTGGTGGGGTCTGCGCCGAGGGCGCAGGCGGCCACCAGGACCAGGCCGAGGCCGGCGACGATACAGCTGTTTCTCATGGCTATGATCACATTCACCTCGCGGTAGGTCGGTTATTTTATTGTGTATTTCCTGTCCGGGTAGTGGGGAGTTGCGGCTTATTGTCGCTGGCCCCACCTTTAGTGATGCCGTAGACCAACTGGCCGATCAGCCGTTCAAGGATGACCGCCGATTCGGTAAACGTAATGCGGTCGCCTGACTTGAGCATCGTATCCTCGCCACCGGGCTGCAATTCAACATAGCGATCGCCCAGGACACCGGAAGTGACGATGGATGCGGAGGTATCGGTGGGGAGCTTCAGCGCGGAATCGAGATCCATCTGCACGAGCGCGCGATAGTTGGAATCCAGCGAGATATCGGAAATTTCGCCGACGCGGACCCCGGCAATGACCACCGGCGCGCGGACGGTCAGACCGCCGATTTCGTCAAAACCGGCCGACAATTCCAGGCCTCCATGCTGGCGCCAGGTGAACCCGCCGATGCTGATGGAGAGGTAGGCGATTGACGCCAATGCCGCCAGCACGAACAATCCGACGAAAAAATCCCGCAGCGGTGAACGATCCATAATCTATATTCCCCACAAAGCGGTAATGACGTAGTCCAGAAACAAGACGGACACCGAGGCGATCACCACGGTAGAAGTGGTGGCAGCGCTGACGCCCTCTGATGTTGGCGTGCTGGTGTAACCGCGGTACGTGGCGATGATGCTCACGAGCGCGCCGAAGGCGATGGATTTAATCAAGCTGACGGATACATCGTTGCGGAAATCGACCGCGTATCGCAGGCTTGCCATATAGCTGCCCGGATCGCCTTTCATCAGGCCGACGCCGGTGACGTATCCTCCAGCAAGTCCGCAGACGATGAACAGGGCGGTCAAGAGCGGCATCACCACCAGCATCGCCACGGCTTTGGGGGCGGCCACGAAATCGATGGGATTAATCGAGAGCATTCGCAAACCATCGAGTTGCTCGGTGGCAACCATGCTGGCGATCTCCGCCGCGACGGCCGAGCCGGCGCGCCCGATGACCAGCAGAGCGGCCAGGACCGGCCCCAGTTCGCGGATGAGAGATAATCCCACCACCGCTCCGAGAGAGTGCTGAGCGCCGAAGCGTGAAAGGGTGTGGTATCCCTGGAGTCCCAACACCATGCCCACGGCAAAACCGCTGATGCAAATGATGATCAGTGATAACACGCCGATCTTGTAAAGCTCGCGCTTGAAGGACCCCAGGCGCAGCGGGGGCTTAAGGGCCGATATGGCCATTGCGCCGGCGAACACCGCCATGCTGCCCAGTTCCTGGATTGCCCGCAGGGACTTGTTGCCGAATACCGAAACCTGGTTGAGCATCAACTGATCCTTATAACAGGAGCGCTGCGTCTAACGGAGCGCGCCTTCCAAACCTTCGTTCAAAAAATCGGCGACATCGGCATCGGCGTTTTGCCGCAATTCGCTGGGGGATCCTTCCACCGACTTCTGGCCCATCAGCAGGAGTATCCGGTCGGCCATGCGCATTGTCGAGGGGATATGGTGCGATACGATGATCAATGTGACGCCGGATTCGCGATTGATCCCCGTCAGCAGCGATTCAATGTGTTTGATGGAAACGGAGTCGAGCCCGGAAAACGGCTCGTCGCAGAGCAAAATGCTGGGCTTTCTGATAATCGCGCGCGCCAGGGCGACGCGTCGGAGCATCCCCCCGGAAAGTTCGCGGGGAAGCAGGCGAATCGCGTCCGATACGCCCACCGCCGCGAGGCTCGCGTGGACTTCCTGGGTGATTTCGCGCGGCGTCAGGCGGCCCTTCTCGCGCAGGGGCAGCGCCAGGTTGTCAAAAACGGTGTAGGAGTCCAGAAGGGCTCCTCCCTGAAACAGCATTCCAAGCTTGCGGCGCACTTCATTGATGCGCTTCTCCGACATCCGCGTGATGTCCTGGCCATCGACCACGACACGTCCCGATCGCGGACGGATCAACCCGCCGATCAGACGCAGGATGGTGCTTTTGCCCGAACCGCTGGGGCCAAGGATGACCGAGATTTTGCCGCGCGGGAAACCACAGGACAGATCGTCCAGAACCCGCCGGCGGCCAAACGCCATCCGCACATGCTCCAGAGCGACATGAGCGTCGGCGGAACTGACGGGAGAAGTTATTGTGTGGGGCTCGGATGCACCCTTTGCAATATTCGTCAACACGCCTCCATCCGCTCAAGCCCCTCCGTTCAACGGCCCACGCTTCATTGGCGTGGCACGGTGGAAATTCGGCATACCGCGGGAATACTACCACAGCGGCGCGATCAGTGAAGGGTTTGCGCACCAGGTGGCGTCGCCGCCATCAGGCGCCTCCCGTGGGATGCGCCGATTTTTCCTCGTGTCCGCCAAATTCATAACGCAAAGCGGACATTACCTTGTCGGCGAAGTCGGCCTCGCCGCGCGAGCTGAAGCGCTCGTACAGCGCGGCGCTCAGGACGGGAGCGGGAACCGACTCATCGATGGCCGCCATGATCGTCCAGCGCCCCTCACCCGAATCCGACACCCGGCCGGTGAACTTCGCAAGATCGGGGCTATCCAGCAGCGCAATGGCGGCCAGGTCCAGAAGCCAGGACGCGATGACGCTCCCGCGACGCCAGACTTCGGCGATGTCGGCAAGGTTCAGATCGTACGGATAGTGCTCGGGATGGCGCAGCGGGGCGGTCTCGGCATCGACGGTGCGCTGCTGTTTGCCGGCGTTGGCGTGGCGCAGGATGTTCAGCCCCTCGGCGTAGGCGGACATGATGCCGTACTCGATGCCGTTGTGGACCATTTTGACGAAATGGCCCGCACCGCTGGCCCCGCAGTGCAGGTAGCCGTGCTCCGCGGTGCCGCCGAGTTTCGTTCGCCCGGGCGTGCGCGGCGCCGCTTCGATGCTGGGGGCGAGGGAGACGAAGATCGGATCGAGATGCTGCACGATTGCCTGATCTCCGCCGATCATCAGGCAGTAGCCGCGCTCCGCGCCCCAGACTCCGCCGCTGGTGCCGACATCCACATATTGGATGCCCTTCGGTTTTAGCTCGGCGGCGCGGCTGATGTCATCGTGGTAGTAGGAATTGCCGCCATCGATGACCACGTCGCCATTTTCGAGAACCGGGATAAGGGCCTTGAGCGTTTGATCGACCGCCGCCGCCGGCACCATCATCCAGATGGCGCGGGGCTTGCTCAGCTTGCGCACGAAATCCTCGAGCGATGTCGTCCCGATGGCTTTTTCTTTCACGAGCGCTTGAACAGCTTGAGGATGGATGTCATAAACAACGCACCGATGACCGGCCCGAAGAAGGCGCCGCACCATGTTCGTTCCCATTCGGCCCAGCCCGATCATGCCAAGTTCCATGTAACACTCCTTTGCATCGAATAAACGCCGGGATGATTTCTTGGACAACCAATGTTGGTGGAGATCAGCTTTGTACCTATCACGACTTCATCTTTTCGTTAACTGCCGAAGATTGCAACGACCGGTCAATTGAGGGCACGTGGGAAGCGCCGTCCAGATAATGAATCAGGCCAACCCCAGGTAGCGGAAGTACGCCGCGGCGAATGCGCGATCCGCCAGGGCCTCGACCATTTGCTGGCCGGTATCGCCGGCGTCGCTCAGAACCATCTCCATCTGATCCGGGCTTTTCCACAGTTCACCCGAACAACGGCCGATCAGGTCGCTGGCGCCGGGAATACGCTCCAAGGTGGCATAGTCGTACGGGGTGACCTGCTTCAATTCACCCCGGGTGTTGAGGTCCGCGACGAAAAAGGGGTGCATCAGGAAATCCTTTCTCATCAAAGACCTCCGACGCCGGTGATGATGGGTCGGAATCCCGCTCGGTGGGCATGGGTGAAACGTATTCGTCTGCGCCGGGCGGAGGGGCCGACGCCGGCACGACAATGGCGTAGTCGTGCGTGGTGCGGCGGGCGGGGCCCGCAGGTTTGCCATCCCGCGGTTTTTTGGGGGGTATCGAAAACGCGGTGCGATGGATGAAATTGCGATTTGGTTACTGGGCGCGGGTTGGCGGTTGGATCCTTTGAAACACGGGAAGCAGGGCTACCAGGTGATGCTTCTCCCATAAGTTTTCGATTTCGTCCTCACGGGCCTGGTGAACGTCGGCCTCCTGCTTCTGGCCTTCAATGAAAACGCACGTGCGATCCTGCGCGACGTAAACCACTTGCTCGCCCAACTCGAAGCGGTCCATTTCGAAAACGCTGTAGTTTTTCCAGGGGGAATGAAATAGGGGCAACATGAGCCACCTCTTAAGCGAACGATAGAACGATTCGTAGCTGCCTGGGGTTTCTTTGGTCAATACAGAAAATCTTCCTGTTCTGGTCCGTCCACCGGCGAGGGTCGGGGAGACCTATCGGATCGCGGCGGTCAGCGATATTTGCGCATTGCTGTTCGGGGCCGGGGAGGTTCTTGAGGTGTAATCGGTCATGGTCAGCCCCAGCAGCAAGCCGAGCCATAAAAACGCGGCGGCGGCGAAGATCCAGGTAAGACGCGAACTGTGGCGGATGTGCATGAAAAACAGGATCACGAGCAGTGCTTTGAGCACGGCGATCGTCAAGGCCGCGACAACATTCCATCGTCCCATGTCAAACGTGGCGGCGATGACGGTGCTGACGAGCAGCGCCATGAGAAGGCAATAAATCAGCAGGTAAAGTGGAATGCCATCGATTTTGTGTTGGGTTTGCGGCATGTCAGCGCACCAGGTAAAGAAGGGGGAAGAGGAATATCCATACCAAATCCACGAAATGCCAGTACAGGCCCATGATCTCGACCGGGGCGTGTTTTTGCGGGGTGTATCGGCCGCGACGGGTTTCAATCAGGAGAAACGTGAACAATCCAACGCCGACCAGCATGTGGACCGCATGTACGCCGGTCATGAAGAAATAGAAGACCCAGAACAATTGGAACTGGCGCAGGAGTTTGGTTTCGCTGATTTGGGAGCCGATCGCGGCGCGATGGAGATTGGCGGAGATTTCGGCGTCGGGATGAAAGACGCCGTAACACGGCATGACGCCCTCGTGATATTCGTGGGTGTATTCGGCCGCTTTAATCAGCAGGAATGCGATGCCCAGGATCAGGGTTGCGGCAAGGAGGCGACCAAGGAGCCGATTTTGGCCGAGCTTTACCGCACGCACGCCGAGGGCGACGGTGAGGCTGCTGGTGAGCAGCACCGCCGTGTTCCAGGCGCCGCTGCTGACGCCGAGGAATCGGAAGTTGTCGACGATCAGGCTGGCGTTGTGCCAGGCGGGGAAATAGAGATGACGGTAGACCGTGTATCCGCAGATCATTCCGCCGAAGAACAGGACCTCCGTGGCGAGAAAGGTCCACATGCCGAGGGTGCCTGCTTCGGTCTGTTGTTCCAGATCGTCGAATTGTTCGGCAACGAGTTCAGACATCTGAAAAATCCATTTCGTGGTAGTTGTATGGTTCGCCGGCGGTGGGGGTCTTGTCGAAATTGTGAGGCGGCGGGGGCGAGGTCGTTTGCCATTCCAATCCCGCGGCTTTGAAGGGGTTGGGCCCCGCATCTTTGCCCCTGAACAGGGACCAGATCAGGTAACACATCGGCAGGAGATATCCCACCGCCAGGATCGTGGCGCCGGCCGTGGACATGACGTTGTAAACCTGGAACTCGGGAGCATACGCGTAATAGCGGCGCGGCATTCCGAGATAGCCGAGGATGAACTGCGGGAAAAAGGTGAGGTTGAATCCGACGAACAAAATGACGGCGGCGATTCGTCCCCATCCTTCGGGATAGAGTTTCCCGGTTATTTTTGGCCACCAGAAATGCAGACCGCCCATATAAGCCATCACGGCCCCGCCGACCATGATGTAATGGAAATGGGCGATGACGAAATACGTGTCGTGGACGTGCATGTCGATCCCGAGCGTGGCCAGGAAAAGACCGGTGAGGCCGCCGATGGTGAACAGCCCGATGAATCCCAGGGCGTAGAGCATGGGGGTTTCCAGCGAGATGGAGCCTTTGTAAAGCGTCGCGGTCCAATTGAAGACTTTGACGCCCGAGGGAATGGCGACGAGAAAGCTAAGGGCGGAGAAAACCATTCCGCCGTAGATGGAGATGCCCGCGACAAACATGTGATGCGCCCAGACGAGGAAGCCAAGGATGGCGATTGCCAGCGTCGCCATCGCGACGAACGAGTAGCCGAAAAGCTGTTTGCGCGAAAATGCCGGGACCAATTCGCTGACGACGCCCATGCCGGGAAGGATCATGATGTAGACGGCGGGATGGCTATAAAACCAGAATAGATGTTGGAAGAGGATCGGGTCTCCGCCAAGAGCGGGGTCGAAAATGCCCACTCCAAGAATTCGTTCCAGCGCGACGAGGGTAAGGGTGATGGCCAGGACGGGTGTTGCCAGAACGAAAATAATGCTGGTGGCGTAAATGGTCCAGATGAACATCGGCAGTCGAAACCAGGTCATGCCGGGGCAGCGCATTTTGTGAACGGTGACGATGAAATTCAGTCCAGTGAAGATGGAACTGAACCCGGCGATGAAAATGCCGCAGATGGCGACGACGACATTCGTGTTGCTGAAGGTGCTGCTGTAAGGGGTGTAGAAGGTCCATCCGGTATCGACGCCGCCGAGGATGAGGGCCGTCAAGGTGAGCGATCCTCCGAAGATAAACAGATACCAACTGGCGAGATTGAGCCGGGGAAAAGCGAGGTCGCGGGCCCCGATCATGAGGGGGAGGAGAAAATTTCCCAGCGTGGTGGGGATCGAAGGGACCAGAAAGAAAAAAACCATCACGATGCCGTGGAGTGTGAAGAGCTTGTTGTACGTCTCGGCTTCCACGAGCGTCGAATGCGGCGTGAGCAGTTGAAGTCGCATGATGACGGCCGCACTTCCGCCGACCGCGAAGAAGAGCGTGATGGAAATCATGTACAGAACGGCAATGCGCTTGTGATCCCGGGTAAGAAGCCAGGAGGCGATGGAATGTTTAGCGTTGAGGTATGTTTCGCGAACGCCGTATTCCGGGATGTAGGGGATGGACGCCATTTCATTACTCCGTCACTGGTTGGTCCTGTAGCTGGCAAAAGGTGGATTGGCGATCTTTTGTTCGGCGCGGGTCGGCTGGGTCGCCGGTCCAAGCGGTGGCCCGACGTAGGGAGCGGTTTGCGCCGCGCCGCTCAGGGACTTGATGTATTGCACGAGGTCCAGCAATTGTTCCTCGCTGAGCGTCGATTTGAAGCTGGGCATACGGTTGGGATATCCGACGACGAGCTTGGCGTTGGGATAGAGAATCGATTCGCGGATGTAGGCTTCATCGGCGACGACGGATCGGCGGACGCCCTGGTCGTCGATGACATCAACCGGTCTGCCGTACAGACCCGCGAGCGTGGGGCCGTATTGGCCGTGACAGGTGTTGCAGCCGTAGACGACGAATAATTTCTCGCCGGCGACCGCTGGCGACTCGGCGGAAACATCGCCCGCAAGCCAGCGCTGATAATCCGCCGGTTCAACCACCTCGACGGTCCCGATCATCTCCGCATGTTTGGCTCCGCAATATTGATCGCAAAACAGGTGGTATTTGCCCAGGCGGTCGGGAACGAACCATTCGGTGGTGTAGATTCCCGGCAGAACATCCTGCTTGATGCGGAACGCGGGAATGGAAAAATCGTGAATGACGTCCTGGCTGGTGAGGGTTAACTTGACCGGCCGGCCCAAAGGCAGATGCAGGTAATCTATTTCCCGTCTGCCTTCGGGATGCTGGACTTTCCACATCCATTGCTTGCCGATGACGAAGACTTCCATCGCGTCATCGGGAGGCCGGTGGGCGGCGACGTATACTTTGGAGCCCCAGACGAACATCACCACCATCAGCAGAAATGGGATGCCGATCCAGGTGATCTCCAGCGGGAGATTGCTGGAAATCTTCGGGGGCCGTTCGTCCGGCGTTTGGCGGCGGTATCGCACCACGAAGTAAAGGATCAGCGCAAAGATGAGCACCGTGAAAAACGTGCTGAAGGCGAGGAGATACAGCGTCAAGTGATCGACCTGCGCGGCGCCCTGTGACGCTTGCGGCGGGAAAAGACGATGGAACAGTGTTCTCACGCCAGGGCCTCGCGCGATTTGCGGGCGTTTCGATGATCGTGGTACAGCGACACGCTGACGAAAATACCGAGTAGCACAAGGATGAGAACCCCGCCGGTCTTGAGGAGCCGGCTGATGGCCAGGCCGTACTTGCCGGTTGTCGGGTCGTAGCAGTAACAATAGAGCAAAACAGAGTCGGCGAAGCTGCCGATGTGGCCATCGGTGGCCTCGGTCAGGGCAACGCGGAGATCCTTGGGGGCGTAATCAATGCCGAAAAAGTACCGGGAGAGTTTTCCCTGCGGCGTCATCACCATGATTCCGCTGGCGTGGGCATAGATCTGAAATTTCGGATCCCAGGCGTAATGAAAACCAACGGCGTCGGTCAGGGCGGTGATGGCCGGCTGCTGGCCGGTGAGAAAGTGCCAGCCGGTCTCGGCCCCGAGGCGGTTGTACTGGGCCAGATACGTATTTTTTTTCCTCAGGGCAAGTTCGGGCGTGTCTCGTGGATCAAAACTCACGGTCAGTACGTCGAAATCCTTGCCGACCATTTCCGGCATTGATCGCATGGCCCGGAGCAGATCGTTCAGGACCATGGTGCAGAGCATCGGGCATTGGTAATACACCAGCACCAGAATCACCGGCCGTTTTCCCAGGAAATCCGCCAGGCGAACCGAGCGCCCATATTCATCGCTGAAGACGAGCTGGGACGGAATCATGGTGCCCAGCTTCTGGTCGATTCCGACGCGCTCCAAGATAGACGGTTTGTTGGCGGCTGGAAGCATCGCCGACCGGCTATTTTCCGCCATGGAGTTGGGCGAAACGATCAGGACAAAGATGAAGCTCATCAGCGCGATTGATTTCATGGGACACCCTCCGGTCCGTGCAGGGAACTGGCCGGCGGCATGAACGGCATCGCCGGCTGGGTAGTGGGCAGGATCGTCGGAAGGCCGCGATCGACCGCCAGGTTGGTTGCCTGCTCAAGGGGTATGCGGGCGAACCGGTGAGCGGGATCCACCCATGCCCAGGAGTGCGGCCCGATCATGGATTGCTCCCGGGCGTCGGCGCGCATCAAATCGTCGTTGGGTAAAACATCGTGCGAGGGCTCGGGCTGCAAACGCGGGTCCGGCGGGGGCGACTCCATCACCGCAAACAGCGGGTGAGTCGGAAATGCGAGGCGATTTTGCGCCTGGTGGTCTTGCAGCAGCCGTTTGAGAACCTCACGCGCGACGAAGTGTACAAGCATCAAGGCGGCAATGAAGCACACGGCGAAGATCAGCAACGCGCGCGGGCTGGCATCGCGAAGCTCGTGCTTGAGCGGCGCGGATTCAGGCGGATTGGGGCTGTTCTGTTCCATAAGATGATCCAGGATTTTCGCGCGGCAGCGCCAGCGGCGGCGCCTTTGCCAGGAAATAGGAAAACACCGCGTACCAAATGCCGCCGATGCCCAGCCACGCCAGGATGTCCAGCGGAGATAAAATGAAACCACCGTGCGGATCTTCCTGCGCTTGCGGTCCGACGTTCCAATAGAGATCGAGGACTCGCAGCGCCAACAGCGCGGCGCAAATCATTCCCAGGCGATGAATGTCCTTCTTCAGCGGGCGCATCAGCAGCAGGAAAAAGGGGACGAGAAAATGAATGAAGATAATGATCCCCGCGACGACGCGCCATCCGCCGTAGGTGCGCTGAACGTACCAGCCGACGTCCGGCTGCTCGTTGCCGGTCCAGGTGATGAGATATTGCGCAAAATTCATATACGCCCAGAGAATGAGGAACATCAGCAGCATGTTGGCGAGATCGACGTAATGCTTGGGCTTGGCGAAATCGACGATAGGCGACCGGTCGGCCCGGCTCCACAGGATGACGATGGTGAAGCACAACGCGGTCAGCGACTGGGCGATGACCACGATAAAACCGAAAACGCTGCTGGACCAGTGGGCTTGGCGCGACATGATCCAATCGACGCCTGCCAGCGTCATCAGAATGACGTAGATCACCAATCCGCCGGCGCTGATCCGGCGGAGCAGGCCTTCATTGGTGACACGCGTCAAGCCGAGCATCAGGCCGATCCAGACCAGAAAATAAATGACGAACCGCACGGCGAACGCGGCGGGATTCAAATAGGCATGCGCGTGCAGGAGAATCGGATCGTGAGCAACCTGGGCTGGGCGGGCCCACGGGAATAAAATCGTCAATCCGAGAAAAATCGGCAGGAATAACAGCATCAGAAGCGGCAGGGCACGCGCGGCGGACGTGGTAATCGGGCGGATCAGCACCCCCCAGCCGCCGCCGGTCAGGCAGTGCAACATGGTCAGCGCCATTCCGCCAAGGGAGATCGCCAGCCAAAAAAGCCATCCGAAGAGATATGCGTTGAAGAACGGGGCTCGCTCGGAGGGCCAGATGCCGATGAGGATGCACAGCAGCACCGAGGCGATTCCGACAGGGAGTGCGCCGCGGCGTGTGATGTCGGCGATGCGCTCGACGCGGGTGCTCATTGCGATTCCCCCAATTCGTGCAGTTGAGTTGGATCGAGTTGATCGGTCGGAACGGCCTGGCTCATTTGCAGCGTGCGGATGTACGCGACGATGGCCCAGCGGTCGGCGGGGGCAATGCGATCCCCGTAGCTGTACATGGCTCCATACCCGTTGGTGATGACGTCAAAAAAGTGTCCGGGCGGGGCCTGGCGGAGACGGTCGAGATCGAAACTGGGCGGGGTGACGAATCCCCGCTGCACGATGATGCCGTGTCCATCGCCGGCATCGCCATGGCACATGGCGCAGAAGATGGTGAATTGTTCCCGCCCGTGGCGAAGCACGCGGCGCAGCGCCGCGCCGCGCGTGGGGAACGGGCCATCGGATTCGGTCGGGTAATGAGCGGGAAACGTGATCGACGGCTTGCCGTCGGTGAAGCCCCGGTATAGCTGCGAATCCAATTCGAGATGACCGCGGGCGACGGTTCCCTCGACCAGGGGCCGCGCCGAGGAGCCGTCGGAGAAGAAGACGCTCTCCTGCATCGTCTTGGCTTTTGGCTGCGATCCCATGTTCTCCTTCCAACATGCCGACGCGAAGAGCGGCAAACTGACCAGCAAAAGAGTGCGAATGGCGGCAGCGCATCTCATTTTGGCACCTCGCTGATGCTGAGCGCTCCCAGCGATTGCAGAAATTCCCGCGTCTGCTGCAATTCAAACCTGGCATCGGCAGATTCGATGAGAAGGAAAAATCGGTCCTGGCTCGCCAGATCAAAACGGGGACAGTTAAACAGCGAGTGATACGGCATCGGCAGGCGATTGAGGGCGAGCATGCCAAACGCGCCGGCCAGGCCCGCCCCGAGGATGGTCAATTCAAAAGTGATGGGAATAAACGCCGGCCAGGAATAGAGCGGCCGACCGCCCACGTTGATGGGATAGCTGTACGTGCAGGAATAGACCTGCATGAAAAACCCGCTGAGGCCGCCGAATATCCCGCCGAGCAGAAAGATCAGGGGCACGCGATTGGGCGGAAGGCGCAGGGCTTCATCGAGTCCGGGGACCGGAAATGGGGACAATGCGTCGATGCGGGTGTATCCGGCCTCGCGTGTCTGTTCGGTAGCATGGACGAACGGCGCGGGGGCGTCGAACTCGGCGAGCAGGCCGTAAATCTGACCGGAAGCGCTCATGCCGCCTCCTTGCCGGGGCCGCGGGATTGTTCATGCACCAACTCGCGCATTTCAGCCATTGAGATGGCGGGCAGGAATCGGACGAATAGTAGAAAGCAAAACACGAACAGCCCGACGCTGCCGAACAGGGTGGCCCAGTCCCATCGTGTCGGGTAATACATGCCCCAACTGCTCGGAAGAAAGTCGCGTTGAAGGCTGGTGATGATGATGACGAACCGCTCCGTCCACATTCCCACCTGGATGACGAGGGAGATCAGAAGGAGCAATCCGACGTTTCGGCGAACGGCGCGGAACCAAAGAAGCTGCGGCGTGAGCACGTTGCAGAAGATGAGCATCCAATATTCGATCCGGTATCTGCCCAGGGCGCGATTGACGTTCATGTACATGTCGAATTCGTTGCCGCTCAACCAGCCGTAAAACGCTTCGGCGCCGTAGCCGTAGGCGACGATCAGGCCGGTGACGAGCATGAGCTTTGCGCAATTTTCGAGATGGCGGATCGTGATGAAATCCTGCAGGCCGTACGCCCAGCGAAGGGGGATGGCCAACGTCAGGACCATGGCGAATCCCGAAAAGATCGCCCCGGCGACGAAATAAGGAGGAAAGATGGTGCTGTGCCAACCGGGCAATTGGGCGGCGGCGAAATCCATTCCGACGACGCTGTGGACCGAGACGACGAGCGGCGCCGCCAGCCCTGCGAGCAGAAGATAGGCGGTGCGATAACGGTTCCAATGCCGGGCCGATCCGCGCCAGCCGAGGGCGAGGATTCCATAAGCGACGCGCGCCGGATACGACTGGGCGCGGTCGCGCAGAGTTGCCAGATCGGGAATGAGGCCGACGAACCAGAAGACGAGGGAAATGATGCCGTACGTGCTGACGGCGAAGACGTCCCACACCAGCGGGCTGCGGAACTGCGGCCAGAGCCACATCGTGTTCGGATACGGAAGCAGCCAGAAGAATTCCCACGGCCGGCCCAAATGGAGCAACGGAAACATTCCCGCGCAAGCGACGGCAAAAAGCGTCATCGCTTCGGCGAAGCGATTGATGCTGGTGCGCCAATCCTGAAACATCAGGAACAGCATTGCGCTGATGAACGTCCCCGCGTGTCCGATGCCGATCCACCAGACGAAGTTGACGATGGCAAATCCCCAGGCGACGGGGATGTCGATGCCCCAAATCCCCACGCCGCGGAGAAACAGATAGGAAACCGCGCAGGTGAGAATCATGACGAGCAGGACGGACACGGTGAATCCGAAGCGCCAGGCCCGGCCGGATTTTCGCAGGAGGACCACCGAACTGATTTTTTCGGTGACGGCGGCATAGTCGTACCCGGCCGCCAGAACGTCCGATCCGCGCGAGACGTCAATTTCAGTGGCGGGCGTGGTCATGTCCGGAATTTCTCCTCCCCGACCGCGGGACTGGGGTTCTGAATGCGCGCCAAATAAGTGGTGCGCGGCTGCGTGGTCAGGTCCGGCAGCAACGAATAATTCAGCGGTTGACGCTTCAATTGCGCGACCTCGCTGAGATGCTGCGGCGAAATTTCGTGAATGGGATCGTGCGACGCGTTGAGGTTTCCGAACACGATGGCCTGCGTGGGGCAGGCCTGTTGGCAGGCAGTCTGGAGGTTGTCCAGCATCTTCTGCCGAAGCTCGGCGCTTTGCTTTTGGATCGCCGCGGCTTGATCCGGGCCGGTGGCCGATCGGGCCTGCTCATCCATGCGCACTTGCAAAATCTCCATGTCGATTCGCGTCGCGACGATGCGCTGAATGCAATAGCTGCATTTTTCCATCACCCCGCGGCTGCGCACGGTGACTTCAGGATTGCGCATGAGCTTCAGCGTTTCGGTCGTGCGATCGGCGTATTGGAGGAAATTGAAACGGCGCACCTTGTACGGGCAGTTGTTGCTGCAATATCGGGTGCCGACGCAGCGGTTGAAGACCATTTCGTTGAGCCCCTCGTTGTCGTGAACCGTCGCCCCGACGGGGCAAACCAATTCGCACGGGGCGTTCTCGCATTGCTGGCAGGGCACCGGCTGATGAAACGTGGCGGTGGGGGACTCGGGATCTCCCTCGTAATAAGTGTCCACGCGAATCCAATGCATTTCGCGCCCGAGGGAAACCTGCTCCTTACCGACGACGGGAATATTGTTTTCCGTCTGACAGGCCAGAATGCATGCGTTGCACCCGATGCAGGATTGCATGTCGATCGACATGCCCCAGGCGAAATTATTTTTGTAAATCGCGTCATATCCCGCATACAGCGTCAGGTGGTGCCGTTTTTCAGGTTCATCCAGTTTCTTGACGAATTGCGGATCGTCGACGAATTGCCGGAGGGTGCCGACGCGAACGAGGTTGCGGTTATCGATTTTGTCCTCGCCGGGGTGCTGGATGACATCGGAGTCGAGCAACCCCTCGCGGCGCTGGTCGATCGTCTGATGCGTATGCGTGGCGACGAGGAAATAGGTTCCTTCGATGCGGCGGACCTCCGCGCCGGGGAAGAACCATGGATGTTCGCTGGTTCGCAGCTTGTACACGTTGAATCCGACGCCGGTGCCGACGGAACCGGCGCGCCATCGGCCATATCCAAGGTGCAGCGTCACCGTGTCGTCAGGAACTCCGGGAAGGATCCAGGCGGGGATTTGAAGCGATTGATCGCCGGCGGTGATTTGCAGCATGTCGCCGTTGGATGCGCCGAGTTTTTTGGCGCTGTTGGCGCTGATGAGGGCGGCATTGTCCCATGTGAGCTTGGTCAGAGGTTTGGCGAGTTCCTGCAGGAATGCGTTGTTGCAGTAGACCCCGTCCCAGATGCAGGGGTCCGCGCGGAAGACCAATTCGAAAGCGCCGGTTGCCGCGGGTTTGGCCGAAGTCCTCGGAGAAACCTGCGTTGCCGGCGGCGCGGCGCTGGATTTTCCGAGCCAGATTCCTTTTTCCAGCGATCGCCGCCAGATGGATTCAAAGTCCGGTTGTCCGTGTTGCTCGGCCCAGAATTCCCGAAGAATCTCCTGACCCGGGCGCAGATAGCCCGTCAAAAGCAGGTCCATCAGCTCGACGGCGGATCGGGATGCGTACAGAGGCGCGATCAACGGCTGGACGGTTGAGATCGTGCCGTCGTAAGCACGGGCGTCGGACCATTCCTCCAGAAAATGCGTTTGCGGAAGATGCCATTGGCACTTGAACGAGGTCTCATCATCGTACAGGCCGAGGCGGACCGTGAGATTTTTGTCGATCTGTTTTGAGAACGCCTCAAGCGCGGAATCGAAGGACAAATCGACGTGGGCCGTATAGCAGGGGTTTGTGCCGACAATAAACAGGGTATCGACGCCGCCGGAATTCATTTTGCCCATCAGATCGGCAAGCGAACCGTCGGGATCGCCCTCGACCGGGGCGGAATACAGCACGGTTTTGTCGATATTCCCCAGCACATCGTTGATGTGATGGACAGCCGCATGGACGGCGGGCGGCTGATTCGCGCCGGCCAGCACGAGACTTCGCTGCTTGTTGGCTAGAAGATCGTCAGCGACGGCCTTGATCCAACCTTGAGCGGCCGATGGATTGCTGACTGCTTCGAGCAACGTAGCGGCGGTGGCGGCGAACTGGGACGGCCGCATGGGCCAACGGTGATCGGCCATGGTTCCGGTGATCGTGTGCGTACTCTCGACGACATACAGGCGATTCATCCGCTCCGTGCCGGCGCGGATTCGCCGGCCGTCGAGAAAATCTCGCGCGTATCGGCTATGGCCGGGCTCATCAAATAGGAAATCGCAATCCAGCGAAAGAATCACCGCTGCCTTGGAGAAGTCGAACCGGGGAAGGATTTCCCGTCCGGTGGCATCGCGCAGGCCATCGCGGATATTGCGCCGAGACATTGGATCGTGCGTAAACCAGACCGCGCCGGGAAATTTCGATTTGAGATTACGGATTTGCGACAGCAAGGTGGGTGAGGTGACCGTCTCAGTGAGGATGGCCAGGCCCGATCCGTCCTTGGCCTTGCCGGCGAGTCGGGGTCTGATCACGCCGACGAAGGTGTCCCAATCGCTGATGACGCCGGCGCGGGTGACCGTCTGCGACCGATCCGGATCGTACAGATCGAGCAGCGTCGCCTGAAGGAAAGCGTCGCTGGAGCCGAGGTTGGCGGGATGATCGGGATTCCCGTCCAGCTTGATGGGCCTGCCCTCGCGGCTCGTGGCGATCACGCCCTGGGCATATCCGCTTAACGTCATCGAAGTGGCGAAATAAAGCGGCCGGCCGGGAGTCATTTCCGCCGGCTGGCGCACGTATGGCACGATCGTTTCGCTGATTTTTCGCTTGCATCCGGTCAGTGACGCCAGTGCCATCGACGCGGCCAGTGTTTTCAGAAACGTCCGCCGCGTCGGGCCATCGTCGGGGTCCGTTGCCCCGGGCGGAAACTCGTCCTGCACCAAACGGCGAAATTCCGGCGTGTTGGACCATTGCTCCAGGCTTTTCCAGTAATGAGCGGATCGTTGCGGCCGAGATTGGGATGATGAAGTTTCCATGTTTATTCAGCGATGGCACGTGTAGCAGTTGGTGATCCGACCGTCCTTGGGAACGTGGTAAAGGTCGATCAATGCCCGGCCGAGGGAATCCTGGTCGGTCACCCGATGCCCGGCATCTGAAAATCTCTCTTTCACCTTGTCGTCGATGACGAAATTCATATTGAAGACCTGATCGCGCGGGCGGAGGTATTCCTGGGGGCTCCGGTGACATTCAAGACACCAACTCATTTGCAGCGTCGCGTGTTGGTACATGAGAGGCATCTGGTCCACCCGGCCGTGGCAGGTCACGCAGCCGATGCCCTTGTTCACGTGAATGTCGTGCGGGAAATAAACAAAGTCGGGCAGGTTGTGGACGCGGGTCCATTTGATCGGCATCTCGTCGCTCCAACTGCGGCGCACCGGCTCGAGAATGGCCGCATCGGACCAGATGCGCGAATGGCAGGTCATGCAGGTTTTGGTGGGCGGCAACCCCGCGAAGTTGGAATCGGTGACCGAAGTATGGCAATACCGGCAGTCGAGTCCCAGATCGTGAACGTGGTGCTCATGGCTGAACGGGACCGGCTGGTCGCGAATCACCCCCTGGTTCGTCACGTACGGAGACCGATCCAGCAGCGATCCAACCGTTATGATTGCGCAGACTCCGACAACCAGCGCGATGATGCACCCTTTGGCGACTGCATTCATGCTGGGCCGAAAGACCTGAGCCATGGTTCTTAGTTGAGGCCAGAATAATCACACCGATAAATGATTCTGGCAATAGGCAAAACGCGAAATTCCATGGACCGGCAAAAGGGGAGCGCTGAGCTTTACTTAACCCGAACGATGACGTTGGAGGCCATAATGCTATTGGGCACGATGATCCAGCGGCCGTCCTCGGTCATTAGCTTGGTGTGGCCAAGCGTAAACTCCTTGACCGTGCCGGTTTCTTTGCCGGTGGGGGCGCTGAGGGTCAGGACATCGCCAATGGCGAACGGGCGATACAGCAACAGAGAGAGCCCCGCGATGAGGTTTCCGAGCGTATTTTGCGCTGCCAGGCCGATCACCAGGGATACCAGCCCCGCACTGGCCAACATGGCCTCGCCCAATCGCTGAAGGGAGGGGATGAGGTGCGCGTACATGATGATGGCCACCAGGAAACAGATCACCTGGGCCAATTGGCCAAAGAAACTGATAGCCGTTGGATCGATCAGCGCCGGCGAGCGGGTCAATCGGCGAGCCCAGAGGCGCAAAAGCCTGGCCGCAATGATGGCGGCGGCGAGAAACAGTATGCCGAGCGCCAATGCCCCCCATGGGCGGGCGGGATCAAGAATTTCATGGAGCAACGCGCGCATGATCCGTGCGCCCGTTTGAGCGCGCAGCACGATTTGCCGCTCGCCGACCGGGCAACGCCAGCATTATCCTGAAAGTGGCTGAGGATGAAAATGGCGCGGTTCCACGATTTTTCGGAAACCGAAATCCCATCGCGATATTAATCTCGGCGCAAAGATTATTGGGGCATGTCCCACTTGCCGCGCCGGGCGATCAGAGAAAAACATCCCACGGCAACTCGGCCGTCCGTTCCTCGGTCAATCGCGCAGCAACTCCCGCTCGGTGTTTAGATTCCATCGTGTTTACCAGCCGGCGCCTCCACAACGCCGATCTCGGCGATGAAACCTAGACAGCCGCGCTCGCGACGGAATTGATCCCAGTTTCGGCCAGTTGGGTGAGACGCTTATCGGCGTCGCCTTCCTCGTTCAATGTCTGCTGGAGAGTTTGGGCGACGTCCTCAAGGCCCAGGCGCTGCGCGAATGTCCGGACCGTTCCATACCCGGCCATCTCATAGTGCTCGACGCGCTGTGCGGCGGCGATGAGCGCGGCATCCTTGACGGCCGAATCGCCATCGGCATCGATCATTTCCGCTCCTTCGCGCACAAGGCCCTTCATCGCCTCGCACGTCTCTCGTTTCGGCTTTCGGCCGATCTTTCCGAAGATCTGCTCTAAACGACGGGCATGTCCTTTGGTTTGCTCCAGGTGTTGCATGAAAGCGTTCTTCAGCGGCGGAGCGGACGCGGCATTGGCCATCTTGGGCAGCGCGTCAATCAGACGATTTTCCGCATCGTACAAATCCTCCAGTTGATTGATGAACAGATCGTTCAGATTGTTGAACGTGTTGTTGCTTAGCAGTCCCATGGGGATATCCCTTCTCAAAAATGGTCATTCGTTTATCGACGCAATCAAATGGATTGCAACCCCGATGCCAACTCTGCAAAGCCGCGAAAAACGGGCTAATATCAAATATCTACGGCGCATGGGGCGCGCACGAGACAGGAACCCGCCTTTCCCCGCGACAGACGGTCCGCGCCGACGGCCAGATCGCCGCGTTTTTGACACGGCGGCCCGCCATCTCCCAACGCTCAGTGAACCAGAGAATGAATAATTGATTCCAGCTTATTCAGGTCGATGGGCTTGGTCAGGTGATGATAAAAGCCCGCTTCCGTGCTGCGCGCGATGTCCTCTTCCATGCCGAATCCGCTCAGGCAGATTCCTTTCAGACCGTAACGATCGCGCAGCGAGCGCATCAGTTCCAGCCCGCTGCCGTCGGGCAGACCGATATCACTGATGACCAGGTCAAACCCCTCGCGATCGGCCGCGAGCAGGGCGGCCTCGACAGTCGGGGCGTCGCGCACGATGTGCCGTCGGCTCAGCAATCGGGTCAGGCTATGGCGCGTATCATCGTGGTCTTCAACAAGAAGGATTTTCAACTGTCGCGCCCCATCCGCCGCAACGGGCGGTTGGACAATACCACGACCTGTTGCCGGCACCGCCACGGTGGGAAGAGTCAACGTAAAGGTAGCGCCGCGATCATGGCCTTCGCTTCGAGCCGTAACCGTGCCTCCATGCAACTCGGCCAACCGCTTGCTGATGGCCAGTCCCAGACCCAGGCCGCCAAACCGCTGGGTGATCAGGCGGCCCGCCTGCTCAAACGGGCTGAATATCCGGCTAATTGCCTCGGCCTCAATGCCGATCCCCGTATCGATGATGGAGACGCATATCTTCCCCTCTTCGTTGTGCGAGCGGACGATGATCCGCCCTCCCTCGGGAGTGAACTTCACGGCATTTCGCAGCAGATTCCAGAGAATTTGCTGGAGCCGCACGGCGTCGGCGTTGACGTGGAATTCGGACGCGCAAAGGGTTCGCGAGACCTCCAGCCGCTTGGCCGAAATATCGCGGCGGCAGGTTTCCAGCGCATGGGCGATGACGGCGTGCACGTCGATCACATCGGACCGCAGTTCAATTTTCCCTCGAACGATGCGCGTGAGATCCAACAGATCGTCAATGAGACGCGCTTCCAATTCGACGTTGCGGCAAAGAAGAGCCAGGTCCTGGCGGACACTCTCGGGGAGAGACGCATCGGCCTCCAGAGCGGCCGCGGTCATGAGCACCGGCGTCAACGGCGTGCGCAGCTCGTGCGAGAGCGCCGCGAGGAAGTTGTCCTTGGCATCACTGGCCGCTTCGGCGTCGAGCCGGGCACGGACCAGCGCGTCGTTCTGACGCTGCAATTGCTCCTGCGCCGACCGCAGGTTCTGAAGGGCGCTTGCCAGTTCCTGCTTCTCCTGCTGCTCGGTCACATCGGTGACGACGACGCAGATGGCTTCGACCTCGTCCACCGGCAGCCGGCAGAATGCAAGCTGCGCCGAAATCGCAGAACCATCCGCCGCCTCCAGCACGTATCGCACCTTCGACCCGGCCGGATTGCGCAGGATTTCTTCCAGCTCCGGTTGATCGGCGGCGCGCACGAACGACTTGACCTGCGAGCCGATCACCTTTTCCAGTTTCGAGCGCATCATCTCGGCGAATCGGCGGTTGCAATATAATATCGTGCCATCCGACGCCAGCGTGACGGCGCCTTCCAGCATCTGCTCGACGAAGATGCGATAGGGCTGCTCGGCGCCTTTGAGGCTGAAGACCTGATCGCCGTGCGGGCCGGCGACAATCAGAGAGTCCACCTCCCCGTTTCGGATCGCCGACAGGGTTTCTTCCGCCTCGCGCAAGCGAGCGCGAAGATTATCCAATTCCACCGTCGTGTGTTTGGCCATGCGTCTAATGTCCTTCGGGGCGTCCTTCGTGCCCCGGCTCCACGGGCTGCAGGTTCAGACCCAAGAGAACCCGCTCCGTGTTCGAAAGGTCGCCGATGATTTTCCGAAGGGGCGCCGGAAGCTTTTTGATCAGGGTGGGGGCGGCAATGATTTGTTCCTTGCCGGCCAGGAAGGGCTGCTGATAGATATCGATCACTTCCAGTTCGTATCGGCCGCGCAAGTGCATGTCGCAAAGGGTGCGAATGTTCCGGATGGCTTTGCTCGACCTCGGAGTGGTGCCGGTGACGAAGAGCCGCAATACATATCGTTCCGATCCATTGTTGGCCGCGTCCATCGCGTGCTCAAACGCTTCCGAACGATCTGAAGGATTTGACTTATTCATTGCAGTTCTCTCAGCCATATGCGTGACAAATGTGTTCAATCCCCCTCTTTGAGATCCATGCCGATCAGAAACTTATCCTTGTTTGAAAAATTCCCGATAATCCGCCGCAGCGGCGGCGGTAATCTTCGGACGAGCGTGGGCAGCGCAAAAATCTGGTCCCCCGCGGCCAATTGGGGATTCTCCACCAGATCGATCACCTCAAGCTTGTAGCGGCCGGGCAGGTATTCCTCGCAAAGCCGTTTCAAATTGGCGAAGGCCGCAATCGACTTTGCCGTCTGACCGGCGACGTAAAGCCGTAGCGTGTATTTGTCGCGATCCGTCCCGTCACGGGCGCTGCCCGGCCCGGTGGACTTGGGCTCATCGCTCAATGTCGATTTTGCGCTCATCGCTTGGTCCTTTCTGAAGAGTTGCCGTTACCCGTCGTGGAATAAGGATCAGCCCTCCGGCTACGGCCCATTTCATCGCGAAGATTCTCCAAAGTTTTCTCCCGGGTCCGTTCAACGCCCATGTCGCGGAGCATCATGTCCTTCTCGGCGGCGAATTGCGCCTCCAACGCCAGGATTTGAGCGTCGAGCGCTCGCTTCTTTTGATCCAGCTCTGCTTGCTTGCGAACGGTCAGCGCCTCGCGGCGGGACTGCTCCTCGCGCTCGCTCGCTTCCTGCGCCAGCCGGGCTGAGCCGGTAAGGACGCCTTCTGGACCGACATAAACGTCCAGCAGATCGATGCCGCGTTCGCTGATGACGAACTCGCGGATCTGGTTTGAATGCGCCATTCCACGGCTCTTCAGGACATAAATTCCGCGGTTTCGCTCGCCGCCGATTTCAATGTCCCTCAGCAGAAGCCATGTGTCCATCACCGATGAGATTCCCATGTCGGTTGTTTCCCTGGCCATGTCGCCGGTCGTCAGGTTGGTGAACAGCACGGTGATCTGAAGGGTCTTGAGGAAGTCCACCAGCCGGATCAGCATCGCATGGACATCCCGCTCCTCGCCGGCGGAGATGAAGTTGCTGATTGGGTCCACCACGACCGCCGTCGGTTTGAATTGCTGGATATGTTTGTGCATGACGCCCAGGTGCATTTCCAGTCCGTGCAGGCTGGGGCGAGCCGCGACGAATTGCAGAAGACCCTTTTTGACGTAGCGGGAAAGGTCCAGGCCGATGCTTGCCATGTTACGGATGATCTGATTCTGGCTCTCCTCAAACGCAAAGTAGAGGCATCGCTCGCCGCCGGCGCAGGTCGCGGCCGCGAAATGGGCCGCGACGCTGCTCTTTCCCGTACCGGCCGTTCCCGTAATCAGCACGCTGCTGCCACGATAAAAGCCTTTGCCGCCGAGCATGGCGTCCAGCCGCGGAATGCCGGTGGGAACGCGCTGCTGGCTGGCGACATGGTTCAGAGAGATCGAAGTCACCGGCAGAACCGAAATGCCCTGCTCGTCGATCAGGAACGGATATTCATTGGTCCCGTGCGTGGACCCGCGATATTTCACGACCCGCAATCGGCGAGTCGATATCTGGTTGATCGTCCGATGGTCCAGCAGGATCACACAGTCGGAGACGTATTCTTCCAGTCCCTGGCGGGTCAATTTCCCATCGCCGCGCTCGCCGGTGATGACCGTGGTTATTCCCCTTTCCTTGAGCCAGTAGAAAAGCCGCCGCACCTCGGAGCGGAGGATTGCCTGATTGGAAAGACCCGAAAACAGACTCTCGATCGTGTCGAGCAAGACGCGCTTGGCGCCAATTTTGTCGATGGCATAGCCGAGACGTATGAACAAACCCTCCAGATCGTACTCGCCGTTTTCGTCGATTTCCTGGCGATCCACCTTGACGTGATCGATGATGATTTTCTTTCGGCGAATCAGCTCGTCGATGTCAAACCCAAGCGACATCACGTTTTTGCGAATGTCTTCCTGCGTCTCCTCGAAGGTCATCAGGACGCCCGGCTCGCCGTGCTGCGTAGCGCCGCGAACGAGGAATTCAATCCCCATCAGCGATTTGCCGCAACCCGGCCCACCGCAAATCAGCGTCGGTCTGCCTTTGGGCAAGCCGCCATTGGTCACCTCGTCCAAGCCGGAAATACCGGATGGCACCTTCGCCAAACCGTGTCCATTTGAATCCGGTCGTTTAGCCATTTTCATCATCGCTATGTTCAGAGTGTGCCGTTCAAAGTCCTGCCCGCTGAATATGCAAATTCACAAACAAGGATTCCACGGTTCCAAACAGCCTTGTTCGTCGTTTACGTAAGCCGGCATCCTCGCAAAGTCTCAACCCGTACCTTAGCCGGTTTCGCCCTTTTTCGAGAACGGGGAAATTTTCAGATTTATTGATTCCAAAAGGCGCCCCGCATCCGATCCCGAACACCGGCCGTTCGTCGGTGGCTCGTCCACGCCGAGGCCGGTAAACAAATTGCAGAAAAATCGAAAAAACATGTCCAAAACTTTCACCCGCCGGCCTGTATAATAGAGGGTGGTCCTACCCATTTTTCGTTGGCGCTGGATTTTGAAAAACGCGATGGGCAGCCTCGAACTGTTCGGGACTCTTGTAGCCCAACGCACTGTGTAATCTCTTTCGGTTGTAGAAGACCTCGATAAATTCAAAGATGGCTGTTTTGGCGTCCTGCCGAGTCGCGTAATCGTCCGCTCCGCTCAGCTCGCCTTTCAACGTCGCAAAAAAACTTTCGGCAGGCGCGTTGTCGTAGCAGTCGCCTCGCCGGCTCATCGAACCGATCAGCCCGTGCCGTTCCAGCAGCCTGCGATATTGGCGACAGGCATACTGTACCCCACGATCCGAGTGGCAGATCAATCCGGAGGGCGGCGTACGACGCTTGATCGCCATCCGTAACGCGTCACAGGCCAGCTCCGATTTCAGATGATCGGCCATCTGCCAGCCGACGATCTTGCGGCTGAACAGGTCCATCAGCGTCGCCAGATAGAGCCATCCTTCCCGGGTGGCGATATAGCTGATGTCCGCGACCCAGGCCGCATCCGGTCGCGACACTTTGAAAGATCGTTCAAGCAGATTCGGCGCCACGGGCTGTCCGTGAGCCGAGTGAGTCGTGTGGGGAATGAACCGCCTTCGGCGTTTCACTCGCAGCCCGCATTCCCGCAGGATTTTGGCCACCGTATTCACGCAGACCGCGATCCCTTGTCCCTTGAGCTGCGCGGTGATGCGTGGAGCGCCATACGTTCCGCGGGAACGGACGTAGCTCAATCGCACCTGCTGGGTCAGTTGGCGATGACGCTCCAGCCGCGGCGAAGCCTTCCCCGTCGCTTGACGCATCGACCAGGCGTAGAAACCGCCGCGGGTGACTTCCAGCGTCTGACACTGCACGGCAGCCGGCCAAAGCCGGCGATTCTCGTGAATCCACGCAAAGGTCATGTCTGCTCCTGCGCGAAGTACGCCGTCGCTTTTTTTAAAATCTCCTTCTCCATCTCCAGACGATGGACCTGCTTCTCCAGCTCTCTGATCCGGTTTTTCAGCAGCCCAGGGTCATCGGACGTCTGCTGATCCGATTCCTGGCTCGTGGACAAACGAGGCCCATAGCGAGCCAGCCAATTCCAAAGGGTGTTGTAGGGCACGTCCAGCTGCTTGGCTGCTTCGATGATGCTGTAACCCTGCTCGCTCACCAGCTTGCACGCCTCCAGCCGAAACTGCTCGGAATGTGAACCTTTTCGTCCCATGACGCTCCATCCTTCCGCCGGGAATACTACCCGGCTTTGAGCGCCAACGAATCGTGGGTAAGACCA
>DATAWP010000031.1:0-257523 GCA_036267155.1 Tepidisphaeraceae bacterium | reverse complement strand
AATGGCCTGATCCGCCAATACCTCCCCAAACGAACCGATCTTTCACAACTCAGCTACCAACGCGTTGCACGAATCGCCTCCAAGCTCAATAATCGTCCCCGCAAATGTCTTGGCTATCGCACCCCCGCCCAAGTCCTCGGCCCGGCGTTGCGCCTCTAAATTAAATTCGCCGGTTCCCACACCGCTTGACTGTCTTCTCGCCGCGTTATCATTTTACTCACTAGAAACGTGATGCTCGTACGCCCTTCCGTAATGCGGAAGTTACTCCGTCCCCTGATTCACCTGTTCAACCAGGAGGCGTTTCAGGACTTTCCCCGTCGGTGACCGCGGCAAATCCTTTGGGAAATAAAACTCGCGGGGGATTTTCCATTGGGCCAGGCCGCGCTCGCGGCACACATCGCGAAGGGATTCCGGCGTCGCGGTTTGTCCCTCTTTCGCAATGATGAAAGCGACGACTTGCTCGCCGCGGCCGGGGTCTTTTTTGCCTACTACCGCGGCCTCGGCGACGGCGGGATGGGTCAACAGAATTTCTTCGATCTCGCGCGGGGCGGCTTTTTCGCCGGCGACGATGATTAGGTCCTTTTTCCTGCCGGTGATGAAAATGAACCCGTCGGCGTCCATCATTCCCAGGTCGCCGGTTTTGAAATAGCCATCGGGCGTGAGGGCGGCGGCGGTTTCCTGGGGGAGGTTGTGATATCCCTTCATCACCATCGGGCCGCGGAGCCAGATCTCGCCGGTTTGGCCGGGCGGGACGGGGTTGCCGTTGTCGTCGGTGAATTTGATCTCGACGCCGGGGATGGGTTTGCCGACGCTGCCGGGGCGGTGTTCGTGGGGAATGTTCAGGGCGACGACCGGACTGGTTTCGGTCAGGCCGTAGCCTTCGTACAGGGTTACGCCGAAGCGCTGCTGGAATGTCTCGCGCAACTTGGCGGGGAGCGGCTCGCCGCCGCTGATCATGGCGTAGATGGATTTGAAATCTTCGGGGCCCGCATTTTTCAGGTGGGCGATGGCGGCGAACATGCTGGGAACGGCGAACATCAGCGATACGCCATGCTCGCGCACGGCGTTCAATGCGGCGACGGCGCTGAAGCGGGCCATGTAAATAATCGTCGCCCGCAGCTGGATGGGGGCGAGCATCATCGCGGTCATGCCGAAGGAGTGGAACAGGGGGATCACGCCGAGGAAGACGTGCTTGTGTTCAAGGCGGGCGTGTTGGATGCAGGCGTCGACGTCGCTTTGGAGGTTGCCGAAGCTGAGCACGACGCCCTTGGGCAGGCCGCTGGTTCCGCTGGTGTACATGAGGACGGCCAGGTCGTCGGGGCCGCGTTTCGGAAGGCGCGATTTCGCCATGGCCAGTAAATTTGCCGGAGGCACGGGCTTGGCGGCCTGCATTTTTGCAAGCTCGGCCAGATCGACGATTCGGATGCGATCGTCCCTGATTTTTCCGGTCAATTGCCCAATGGTGACGAGGGTGTCGATGCTGCTGTCGTCGATGATGTGGGCGATCTCGCGTTCGCTGAGGAGGAAATTGACCGGGACCACGCTCTTGCCAGCCAGCAGGGTTCCGTAGAAACTCGCGACGAAGCCGGCGCCGGCGGGGAGCATCAGCCCGATGTTGGGGCGATTGGTGAAGCCGGGGAGATAGGCGGAGATGGCGGCGGCGGCGGCGGCGAGTTGCTCGTAGGTGCGCGGCCCGCTTTCATCGTGCAGGGCAATTTCGTTGGGCGTCTGGGCCGCGTGAGCGAGCAGCGGTTCCACAAGCATGAGAGATATGATATCTGCTGGAGGCAAGGATGCGAAAAGAAATTCGAAATTCGAAACTCGAAATTCGAAGGAGAGTGCAAGTGGGAAGTGCAAGTGGCAAGGTCATTCTCAAACTTGTACTTGCAGGTTGTTACTTGCACTTTCTGGCGGGTTGCGCCGCCAATCCCCAGTCTGTCCAGCAGCTTGACGCCGCCAAGCAGGCCGTCGCTGGCCAGCAATATGACCAGGCCATCCGCGACGCCGATGCCGTCATCGCCAGCGGCGACTCCGGCGGACTGGCCGAGGCGTATTATCTGCGCGGATATTGCATCGAAGTTCGGCCCAAGTCCGATCCGGCGGCGTCGGCGCGCGATTCGGCCATGGCCCGAGACTCTTATCTGAGGGGGCTGTCGCAGAATCCCCGGCCGGCTGTCGCCGCCCGTTTGCGTGCGCAACTCGGCAACGTCGCTTATTACCAGAACGATTTCTCAACCGCGCTGCGCGAATTGAGCGATGCGTACCGCTCCGTTGGCGATCCGGCCGCCAAACCGCTGATCCTCTATCACATGGGGATTTGCGAGCAGCGTCTTGGCCGGTTCGAGGATGCCGACCGGACGTTCCAGCGGGTGCAGCAGGATTATCCGGGCAGTGAATACGCCGCCCATGCCCGCGCTCACGAGGGGATTCGCGGTTTTTACGTTCAACTCGGGGCGTATTCGCGGCAGTCGGATATCAATGAGGCCGCCGGCGCCGTCGCCGCCGTCGGGTCGGCGCCGCTGAAGACGACGGATGGAAATTTGACGGTCATTCGCACCGCGGATGTGCCGTCGTACGAACAGGCCGAGCAGCTCAAGGCCCGTCTGGCGGGGCGGTATCCGGATGCGCGGGTGATGCCGTAAATGACAAGCGGCATGGGAAATGTAACCTGGCGTGGATCGGGACCGCGCAAATCAAATCCGTCCGACAGACACGATGCTGACTTTGGCGTTGAAGCCAAGCGATGCGAGAAGCTGTTCGCAATCCTCCCAAGTCAGCCCGAACGCGCGCACATCCGCAACCCCCAGCCGAGCTGTCGCATCGCGCGATGCCTGCGAATCGAAATCCCCCTCCATCATCTCCTGCTCGGCCCACGCTACTAAATCGTTCAGGTTGATTTGATGGCGCAGGTACGCTTCAACCTTTTCCGCAATCGTTTGTCGGGTAATGAGCATCACGATACCTAATATTATACCTTACGATGCCCCAAATCGGCGGGAAACTTTTCGTGGATTTCCACAAGCTTTCCGCTTGCATCGTAGATTTCCTGCCAGAAGCGAACCGTGACGTCCTGCCGGTCGACTTCGTTGTAAATAGTTACCGCAAAACGGAATCACTCCATCTGTACAGTTTTCGGCGTGCGGCGGAGCGGATCTTTTATCGGTTGCAGTTTTCGTCACGGCCGAAATCGCCGGCTCGTATATCAGAAATCGTCGCCGCCGCTGAACCCGTTGGCCCGCCTGACAATGTTCCGGCAATCCGTCTGCGGACGAAGAAGCGAGTCGCCGCCTGCGGCGTCAATCGCAGCGGAGTTTCGAGCACGTGCTCGACCTCAACCGTCCTTTACCGCCGCTTGCCCGACCTTACCTTGGTTGCCACAGCAGCCGGCACACGATGCGTCGGTGGTCGATCACCGCCGGATGTTCAGGCAGAGGTCGGACGAGTGGGGCTGCGAAGGACGGTTGAGGTCGAACTTGAGTTCGAAACTCCGCTGAATTGGCCGCGGAACGCGGCGACTCCGCCTCTGGTGCGCCGACGGCTGGTTAGAACGTCAACAGGCAAGCCAACGACGTTCGCGGCGGGAGCGATTTGTGATATTCGAGACGGCGAATTCGGCCGTCTAGAAAATCGTAACCGATCATCCGCTTGTTCTTCATCCGTCGGCTCGATATCGCAATATAGATGATTTGTGCGCCCCGACGGTAAACAGTTATACTTCCGTGAAGTACCGACCTGACCAGCCATGGCGTCCGCGGTCCGGAAGTTCACAACATCGGATTTGGCACTGACCAAAACATCGGTTAAGGTTCCGTGTCAGGATGATTGCCAAAGTGGAACGGATTCTGCGGATGCGTGCTCACCCACCAGCTTCGCCACGCCGCCACATTTTGCCCGAAGGACTTGCCGGTTATCTCCATCAGATCGCTTATGATTTCGTTTTGGCGGTAATCTTCCACGTCGCTCATTTCGTCGATCAGATACGGAACTGAATCCGATTTCCCGAGCTTGCCGAGGTAAAGGGCCGCGTTGAGCCGCACGTCCTGGTTATCGCTTTTCAGAAGCATCGTGGCTTTTTCGATCCCGGCGGGATCGCCGCGGTCTGTCAGGGCGGTCAGGCCGTCGATGACGATTGTGGGGTCGGCCGAATCGAGCGTGCGCGCCAGTTCCACGCTGCGGAGATGCATGAGATAAGACAGAGCGCCGGCGATGACGATCGCGCCAACCGCCAGCAGGATCACGGTCAGAGGGCCCCAGCGGCGGCGCTCGGCGGGATCATTGGCCATATTCACTCACGGGCGGGCAGGCGCAAATCAGGTTGCGGTCGCCATAGGGATTGTCGATGCGGCCGACGGCCGGCCAGAACTTGGAATTCCGGGTCCAGGGCGCGGGGAAGGCGGCTTTTTCGCGGGAATAGGGATGCCGCCAATCATCGGATGCGATGGCCGCCGCGGTGTGCGGGGCGTTTTTCAGGAGGTTATCCTCACGGTGCGCGTATCCGTCTTCGATCTCGCGAATTTCCTGGCGAATCGCGATCATCGCATCGCAAAAGCGATCCAGCTCGGCCTTGGATTCGCTCTCGGTCGGCTCGATCATGAGCGTTCCCGGTTCGGGCCAGGACATCGTCGGGGCGTGAAAGCCGTAATCCATCAGCCGCTTGGCGATATCTTCCACTTTCACACCGCTTGTTGCCTCAAAATGCCTGCAGTCGATGATGAACTCATGGGCGCAGCGGCCATTTTTTCCCTTGAACGCAATGGGATAATGCGACTCGAGGCGCCGGACCATGTAGTTGGCGTTAAGGATGGCGACCTCGCTGGCGTGTTTCAGGCCCGCATCGCCCATGAGGGCGATGTAGACGTACGAAATCGCCAGGATGCTGGCGCTGCCATAAGCCGCTTCGGAGATGGGTCCGATTGCCCGCGGTCCGTTGCCGGGTAAAAATGGAGCGAGGTGGGGCGCGACGGCGATTGGTCCCATGCCGGGTCCGCCGCCGCCGTGCGGAATGCAAAATGTTTTGTGCAGATTCAGATGGCAGACATCCGCCCCGATATCGCCGGGTCGGCAAAGGCCGACCATCGCGTTCATGTTCGCGCCGTCGAGATAAACCTGGCCGCCGTTGTCGTGAACGATGCGGCAGATGTCCTTGACGGTTTCTTCGAAAACGCCGTGGGTCGAGGGATAGGTCAGCATCAGGGCGCCCAACTCATCGCGGTATTGCTCGGCCTTGGCTTTGAGGTCGGCCAGGTCGATGTTGCCGTGCTCGTCACAGGCGACGGCGACGACGCGCAATCCCGCGGCGATCGCGCTGGCGGGATTGGTTCCGTGGGCGGAAGTCGGAATCAGGCAGACGGTGCGTCGGCCCTGGCTCCCGGCGCGCCGGGATTCGTGATATGCGCGGATCGTGAGGAGCCCCGCGTATTCCCCCTGCGAGCCCGCGTTGGGCTGAAGCGAAACCGCGGGAAATCCGGTGATCTTGGCCAGCCAGTCTTCCAGCTTCGCGAACATCTCGGCATAACCGGGCCACTGATCCGCGGGGGCGGACGGATGCAGCCGCGAAAATTCCCGCCACGTCACCGGCAGCATTTCGCTGGTTCCGTTCAGCTTCATCGTGCAGGAGCCCAGGGGGATCATTGACTGGGCCAGCGAGAGGTCCCGGCTCATGAGCCGGAAAATATATCGCAGCATTTCCGTTTCGCTGTGATGTCGATGAAAAACCGGATGGGTGAGGAAGTCGCTGGATCGCGAAAGATTCGGGGGGATTGCGCCTCCCTCAGCGGCGAACTGCTCGACGCTGACGCGGAGCGTGGCTCCGCCGGCGAAGGATTCGATGATCGCTTCCACATCCTGCCGGGTCGTGGTTTCGTCGAGGGAGACGCCGATGTCGCCGTTGCCCAGATCGCGGAGGTTGTATCCCGCGGCGCGTGCGGCGGCGAGGACGGATTCGATCGGCAATCCATTCACGTGAATACGGATGGTGTCGAAAAATGTCGGGTCGGCGACGCCATGTCCCAGCCGGCGCAATCCCGCCGCCAATGCGGTCGCCAGGGCATGCACGCGGCGGGCGATCGTGCGCAATCCATCCGGGCCGTGATAGACGGCGTACATGCCGGCCATCACGGCCAGCAGGACCTGGGCGGTGCAGATGTTGCTGGTTGCCTTGTCGCGGCGGATGTGTTGTTCGCGGGTTTGGATGGCGAGGCGCAGAGCCGGCTGCCCGGCGGAATCTTTGGAGACGCCGACGATTCGTCCCGGCATTTTGCGGGCAAATTGCGATCGCGTCGCCATGTAGGCCGCGTGGGGGCCGCCAAAACCCAGCGGAACGCCGAATCGCTGCGTCGAGCCGACGGCGATGTCCGCACCGAATTCGCCCGGCGGTTTGAGCAGAGTCAGGGCCAGGATATCGGCGGCCATGACCACCAGCGCCCCGGCCGCGTGGGCGGCCTGAATCACCGGCGAATAATCGATCACCGCGCCGTCGGTGGCGGGGTACTGCAAAAGAATTCCGCAGAATTTTCCCGCCGAAAAGTCAGCAGATTGAACTGGGCCGATGATGCATTCGAGTCCCACCGCCCGTGCCCGCGATTTCACCACCGCGATGGTTTGTGGATGGCAATCATCCGCCACGAAGAAGGAATTTTTCGTTTGCTCGTCGATACGCCAGCACATGACCATCGCCTCCGCGGCGGCGGTGGCTTCGTCGAGCAGCGAGGCGTTCGCCAGCGGCAGGGCGGTGAGATCGCTGACCATCGTCTGAAAATTCAGCAGCGCTTCCAGGCGGCCCTGTGCGATCTCCGCCTGGTACGGGGTGTACTGTGTGTACCAGCCCGGATTCTCCAGGATATTGCGCTGAATCACCGGCGGGGTGATCGTGTCGGAATAACCCATCCCCAGGCAACTGCGCAAAACCTGGTTTCTCGCGGCGATGCCGCGCAATTCCTCGATCAATTCGAATTCCCCGCGGCCGGGACCGATGCCGAGCGATGATCGAAGCCGAATGGAAGCGGGAACCGTTTGCGCGATCAATTCGTCAAGCGACGACGCGCCGATCGTCGCCAGCATTTCGCGAAGATCATCCGGGCTGGGGCCGATGTGGCGACGCTCGAACGTATCGGAGGGGCTTAGTACGGCAGAAGAAGCGGATGAGTGCATGTTTCAGTGGCCGGTCTTTTCCAGATATTCATCGGCCGAGAGAAGTTTAGCCACTTGGCCGGGATCGGTCACTTTTACCTTGATCATCCACCCTTTGCCCAGCGGATCGGCGTTGACGAGACCGGGATTGGCGATGAGTCCCGTATTGACGGCCGTGACCGTCCCGCTGACGCCGCTATTCAGATCGCTGGTGGCCTTGACCGATTCGACTTCGCCGAAGGGGGCGTTGGCGGAAACCGTCGCGCCGACGGCGGGAAGCTTTACGTAGGTGATGTCGGTCAGTTCATCGGCCGCGATCTGCGTGATGCCGATGGTGACGATGTCGCCGGACAGTTGATGCCACTCGTGAGATTGCAGATAACGTCGATCGTTGGGGACGGGCATAAATCATCTCTTATAAAACGGCAATGCAACAATCTTAGCCGAAGCGCTCGCCCCGCGCAAATCGACATCGACGTTATCGCCATCGTTGGCACGGGCCGCATCCACGAAAGCCATGGCGATGCTGCGTTTGAGCGTCGGGGAGAACGTGCCGCTGGTGACTTCGCCGATGATGGCCTCGCCGGCCTTGACGGCCGCGCCCTGGCGAGCGATGCGCGGGCCATGCAGGTCCAGGCCGACCAGCTTTTTCGCCGGGCCATGCGCGGCGATGATGCGCAGCGGCTCGACGCCTATGAAATCCCTGGTCAGATCGACGGCCCAATTCAGGCCTGCGGAAATTGGATCAACGCTCTCGATCAGTTCGTGTCCGTAGAGCGGCATTCCCGCTTCCAGGCGCAGCGTGTCGCGCGCTCCCAGACCCGCGGGCTTGATCGGAGCGTCCGGTTTTGACATCTCGCCCGAGAGTGATTTGACCATGTTCTGCGCCGTACCGGCCGAGACGATGACCTCCGCGCCGTCTTCGCCCGTGTATCCGCTGCGGAAAAGGGTGAATCGGCTCATCATGTACGTGCCGTTTTCGAATGCGTAGCGCTTCATTGATTTGATGTCGATATCCAGAGCTTCGGATAGCAGGCTGATCACGGCGGGTCCCTGCACGGCCACCATGGCGGTGGATTCCGTCTGATCGGAAATCTCCGCGTCGAATCCGGCGGAGTCGCGGACGCCGGTGATATGTTTGAGAATCTTTTCCCGATTGGAAGCGTTGCACACGATCAGCCAGTGCTTGGCGTGTTTGCTCACGATGACATCATCCAGCACCCCGCCGGCCGGATTGCAGACCAGGCTGTAGCGGCTCTGGCCGATGCGCTGTTGAGAAACGTTGCGCGTCAGCAGTTTGTCCAGAAGCGTAACGGCGGCGGACCCGCTGATGTGAATTCTGCCCATGTGAGAGACGTCGAACAGCGATCCGCTGGCTCGCGTTTGCAGATGTTCCTCGACGATGCCGCGGTAGAGGATCGGCATCTCCCACCCGGCGAAATCGACCATTTTCGCCCCGCAGGAGACGTGGAAATCGTAAAGGGGCGTACGCTTGAGCATTCCGGGGGCGGAAGTTAGTCCGATGGCCAAGAGGCGTCAAGAAAAAGAATTTTGGCCACAGATATAAATCAGATGCACACAGATAATACAAGAGGATTTTTTCTGTCTGCGTGCATCTGATTTATATCCGTGGCTAAAATGTATTTTGAGGTGAGGTATGGAATCCAGGAATCCCGCAACTGAAGAGATCATCGCCGAGTATCCGGAGCATTCCGCCGCTCAGATTGAAGAGATATTGCAAAAGGCCGACGACGCTTTCCAGCAGTGGCGGCGGGTTTCCATCGCTGAGCGGGGATCGCTGCTGAAGCGCGTCGCGGCGGGTTTTCGCCGGAAGCGCGATGAACTGGCCGAGTTGATGACCGCCGAAGTGGGCAAAACAATCACGGCCAGCGAAGCGGAAGTCGATAAATGCGCGCTTGCCTGCGATTTCTTCGCGGAGAATGCCGAGGAATTTCTTTCGCCGGAGACGATCGTATCGGATGCGTCCCGCAGCTACGTGCGATTTGATGCGCTGGGGCCGGTGCTGGCGATCATGCCGTGGAATTTTCCGATGTGGCAGGTGATTCGGTTTGCCGCGCCGGCGCTGATGGCGGGGAACGTCGGGATTCTGAAACACGCTCCGAACGTGCCGGGATGTGCGTTGGCGCTCGAGCGAACGTTCGCCGAGGCGGGATTTCCAGGGGGTGTGTTCAGCGCGGTGCTGATCGCCGACAACCAGGCGGCGCAGCGGCTGGTCGATCATCCGGTCATCCGCGCGGTGACCCTGACCGGCAGCGACCGCGCGGGGGCGGCAGTGGCGGGGGCGGCGGGGGGGCGGCTGAAAAAAACCGTCATGGAATTGGGCGGCTCCGACGCGTTCATCGTTCTGGCGGATGCCGATGTCGAGGCGGTGGCCGCGAAGGCGGCCGAGGCACGCTGCCTCAACAACGGACAAAGTTGCATTGCCGCGAAGCGGTTTATCGTTGAATCGGTGATTGCCGATCGATTCGAAAAAGCGATGATCGCCGCCATGGCCGCGATGAAGATGGGCGACCCGATGGATCGCTCGACGCGGGTTGGCCCGCTGGCGCGGCGAGATCTGGTGGATCATCTGGACCAGCAAGTCCGCCAAAGCATCGAGCAGGGGGCCAAACTGAAATTGGGCGGCCGGCGCGGGTCGGGAAAGGGATTTTTTTATGAGCCGACCGTCTTAACGGACCTTCAACACGGAATGGCCGCCATGGACGAGGAGACCTTCGGCCCAGTGGCCGCGGTGATCCGCGCCAACGATGCGAAAGACGCGGTCCGATTGGCTAATGAATCCTGCTACGGTCTGGGCGCCAGCATCTGGACGAAGGACACGGATCGCGCCCAATCGCTGGCGGGCGAGATTGAAGCCGGGGCCGTTTTCATCAACGGTATCGTCAAATCCGATCCTCGGTTACCCTTCGGCGGGGTCAAAAACAGCGGTTGGGGGCGGGAATTGTCGCAGTTCGGCATTCACGAGTTCGTGAATATCAAGACGATATGGGTGAAATAAATCGTTGTGGAAATTCGGCGGGACCGCGCTTTACAATCGACGGACTTCAGCGGCAGACCCCGCTTCCCCCTCAGGAGCAAGATGATTCGAAAAGTATTCATGTTGGCAACAGCCGCCATCGCGGCAGGTCTGGCGGCGATGGCGCTCAGCGGGTGCAATCGCGCCAGTGCCGCGGGCGGCGGCTTCACCATGCCCCCGCCGGTTGTTACCACGGCGCCGGTGGCCACGGCCGACGTTCCGGTTTATCTGGAAGAGATCGGCCGGACGACCGCCTCGGAGGTGGTCAACATCATTCCGCAGGTTTCCGGAAAGATCGTCGGGAAATATTTTGAGGACGGCGCCGATCTGCACACGGGCGAAAAACTTTTCGACATCGATCCGCGTCCGTATCAGGCGGCGCTGGATCAGGCCCAGGCGGCGATGGAGCAAAACCAGGCGCAGCTCGCCAATGCCAAGACCAATTTCGCCCGCACCGCCAGCGAATTGCCGAGCAAGGCGGTTTCGCAACAGGATTACGACAACGCCAAGGACACCATGGACGTGGCCGACGCCGAGGTGAAGGCGGCCCAGGCGGCGATCGAGACGGCCAAGCTGAATTTGGAATACTGCTCGATCCATTCGCCGATCGACGGCCGGGCCGGCGAGCGCCTTGTGGACGTGGGCAACGTCGTCAACGCGAACTCGACCACGCTCTTGAGTATTCAGAAGCTCACGCCGATTTACGTTGATTTCACGGTTGCGGAGAATGAGCTGGACCGTGTGCGGGAGAACTTGGCCAAGGGGCCGCTGAAGGTGCTGATCCAGACGCCGGACAATCCAAACCGCGACGTGGACGGCGAGGTGACATTTCTGGATAACGCCGTTCAGGACGGGACCGGAACGATCCGGCTGCGTGCGACGGTGCCCAACAAAGGTCGCGAGCTTTGGCCTGGGCAGTTCGTCCATGTTCGGCTGATTCTTTACATCATGAAGGATGCGAGGTTGATTCCCGCCGAGGCCGTGCAGGTGGGGCAAAGTGGATCATACGTGTTCGTGATTCATGCGGATAAAACCGCCGATCAGCGAAGCATCACCACGGGCCAGCGTCAGGGCGACAAAATCGTGGTGCTCAGCGGATTAAAGGCGGGCGAGACGGTCGTGTTGACGGGGCAACTGATGGTGATTCCGCAGAAGGCGGTGATGATTATTCCCACCAGCGCCGGGCCGACCACGCGGGGAGCGGCGCAATGACCAGTCTGTCCGAGCCGTTTATTCGCCGGCCGGCGATGACCACGTTGCTGACGGTGACGTGCATTCTGTTCGGCGTGCTGGCGTACAGATCGCTTCCCGTGAACGATCTGCCGTCGGTGGATTATCCGGTGATCACGGCGTCGGTGAGTTATCCCGGCGCCAGCCCCGAAACGATGGCCGCCAACGTCGCCACGCCGCTGGAAAAGCAGTTCATGCAGATTTCCGGGCTGCAACTGGTGACCAGCTCCAGCGGCCAGGGCACCACGAGTTTCACGCTGCAATTTGATTTGAGCAAGAGCCTGGATGCGGCCGCGACGGACGTTCAGGCGGCGATCTCGCAGGCCTCGGGAAGCTTGCCCGTCGATCTTCCTTCCCCGCCGACGTTTTCCAAAACCAATCCCAACGACCAGGCGATCATGTACCTGGCGATGGTCAGCAACAACATCACGGGCGGGGCGCTGTACAACTATGCCAGCACCGAGGTCGCGCAGCGCATCAGCATTTTGCCCGGCGTTTCGCGGGTGGATACGTACGGCACCAAAGCGGCGGTGCGGATCGAGGCCAATCCATCGGCGTTGGCCATTCGCGGAATGACGATCAACGACCTGGCGCTAGCGATTCAGGCGGGCACCACTTACGAGGGCGCGGGTCAGTTCGACAGCCCGCATCGGACATTCCTCTTGCAGCCTCAGGGCCAGCTCACCGATGCCCAGCAGTATTCCAACCTGATTATCGCGACCCGCAACGGGTCGCCGGTTTATCTGCGCGACGTCGCCACGGCGGAGGACACGATCCAGGACCAGCGCATTTCGATGCATTTCTGGGATCGCATGCATGTGGTTCCAACGGCAACGGTGGTGCTGGCGGTTTTCCGCCAGGCCGGAACCAACGCCGTCGTCGTCGCCCAGTCCGTGCGCGACCTGGTGCCCGGCGTTCAGGCGCAATTGCCGGCGTCCATCGGACTGTATCCCGTCTACGACCGATCTCAATCGATCGTGGATTCGGCAAACGACGTGCAATTCACGTTGCTCATCGCATTCGTGTTGGTGGTGATGGTGATCTACGTTTTTCTGGGGCGGGCCAACGATACGCTGATCCCGGTTGTCGCGTTGCCGCTGTCGCTGCTGCTGACATTCATCGTCATGCACGTGCTGGGGTACAGCCTGGACAATCTTTCGCTGATGGCGCTGGTGCTGGCGGTTGGATTTTTGGTGGATGACGCGATCGTGTTTCTGGAGAACACCGTCAGCCGGATGGAGCACGGTGAAGGCGCCCTGGAAGCATCCATCCGCAGCGCCACGCAGATCAGCTTCACGATTCTGGCGATGACGATTTCACTGGCGGCGGTGTTTCTTCCGCTGGTGTTCATGCCGGGATTGGTCGGGCGGATTTTCCGCGAGTTTGCCGTCACCATCATCGTGGTGATCTTCGCTTCGGGCATCGTGTCGCTGACGCTGACGCCGATGATGTGCTCGCGGATGTTGGCCCTGCGCGGCAAAACTCAACGCCGCACCCTCATGGAACGCATGGGATCGGCCGTCATCGACCGGGTCCTGGCGGTTTACGGAAGGTCTCTCTGGTGGTTCCTTCGCTATCGCTGGATTTCTCTGGCCATCTGGTTCGTCACGCTCTTTGGGACCATCTGGCTTTTCATGAAAGTTCCCAAGAGCTTTCTGCCGGTGGGGGACAGCGGATTCATCCGCGGCGTCATGATCGGGCAGGAAGGCGCATCGTATAAGCAGATGCGCGTTTACCAGAACCAGGCCGACAAGATTATGCAGGCCAACCCCGCCGTGGAGACGACGTTTACCATGACGGGCAATTCGCAGTTCCTGCCGTCGAACCAGGGTTTCGTGCTGGCGTTTCTGAAAGATGCAAGCCAGCGCCCGCCGATCCAGGCCGTCACCGGGCAGTTAATGGCGAAACTGTCCCAGATCATTAATGCCCATGTGTTTATGCGGCCGTCGCCGGTGTTGCAAATCAGCACCGGGGCCACCCAGAACAATCTGGGGCAATACGCTTACGCGCTGTCCGGCATCGATCGCGACCAGGTTGACGCGGCCGCGATGAAGCTGCAGGCGGCAATGCAATCGCGCCCCGATATGTTCGCCACCGTCACACCCGATTTGTTCAACCATACTCCGAATCTTCAGATCAATATTTTGCGTGACGCCGCTTCCAGCTACGGCGTTTCCGCCGCGGCGATTGAAAGCACCATCCGCCAGGCCTATTCGCAGAATTACGTTTATCTCATCAAGAAGCCCGAGGACCAGTTCCAGGTCATTCTCGAAGCCCAGGAAAGGGACCGGGCGATTCCCTCGGATCTTTCGCTGCTGTACGTCCGGTCGAACAACGGCCTTCTGGTTCCGCTGCCGGCCGTGGCGACATGGCAGGAAGCGCTCGGTCCGCAGAACGTGAACCACATCAACCAGTTCGCGTCGGTGACGATCTACTTCAATCTGAACCCGAATGTTCCAGTGGGCGCGGCGACGCAATTCGTTGAGGACGCGGCGGCCACAATCGTCCCGCCCGGCATCCGCGGCGATTTGCAGGGCGAGGCCAAGGATTTCACCGAAACCGTGCGCGTTCTGACGATCCTGATCCTCCTGGCCGTCTTCGTCATGTACGTCATCCTTGGAATCCTTTACGAAAGCTACGTGCATCCCATCACCGTGCTTTCGTCCCTTCCGGTGGCGCTGGTGGGCGGGTTGCTCACGCTTTACATTTTCAATGCCGAGGCGTCTCTCTATGCCTTCATCGGCCTGTTTTTGCTGATGGGGATCGTCAAGAAGAACGGAATTATGCTGATCGACTTCGCGCTTCAGCGCATGGCCCAGGGCCAGAGCAGCATCGACGCGATCCACGATGCCAGCATGAACCGTTTCCGCCCGATCATTATGACGACGCTGGCCGCCCTGATGGGCGCGGTGCCGATCGCCCTGGGCTTCGGCGCCGACGGCGCCTCCCGGCGGCCGCTGGGATTGGTCATCGTCGGCGGCTTGATCGTTTCGCAGTTCATCACGCTGTACATCACTCCCGTGATCTATCTGTATCTGGAGCAATTCCAGGAACGCGTGCTGGACCGCACGAGCTTCTTCCATTCCGTGCGCGACATCTCCGGCACGGGCGTGAAGGTTCTGGGCCACGAAGTCGGCGGCGGCACCGGTGGCGGCAACGGCGCCGAAGAGGACATCCCCGAGGCGTCGATTGCGGGCAAGTGATCCGAAGCGTCCGCGGTCCACGCATTTTTGAAAATTCCCGGAAACCTGAGGAATCAATAAGACGTAAGACGTTTGGACGAATCGTTCGTGTTGCTTGATGCCTCAATCCGGCCGCAACGCGATGCGGCCGGACTTTTCGGAGGTCCGCGATGGCTGCGAAACCGATTGGCGGCACGTCTTTATTCCGCTACTTCCTTGATTCCAATCCCTTTTACTTAATCAGCGCCTGTTGCATGTTGGCCGGATGTCTGGCGCTGACCAATTCCCTGTCGTGGCTCAGCATCCCGACGCACAAGCTGCTGATTTTGATCGCCACGCTGAACGCGTACGAAGCGGCCCTGATCGGCCTGGCCGCGTACCTGATTCTTGGCCGCGGACTGCGGCGAGATGGGATGGTGCTGATCGTTCTCGAAGCGTTTTTCCTGATCGACATAACCTTTCTCGATGCCGAGATCGCAACTCAGAAATCATGGGTCGGACCGGCGATCGCCGCGGTCAGCTTCCTCGCCGCGGTCGTGAAGCTGGCGGTCATCCTTCGCATCCTCGGCGTACGTCGGTCGCCGGCGGAATTCGCTTTCATTCTCATTCAGATCGCCGCGATTCTTGCGTTGCCCATCGTTTTCAGCCGCCCTGACAACGGCACGGTCTCCCCGCTGGTGTTTTACATCGCATGGTGGATCGTCGGACTGATGCCGGCCGCTTACGAACTTCTGGCCAGGTTTCTTCGGCCGGGCGAGTCGTCGCCCGTGTCGCGCGCCGTGCTCACTTACATGATTCTGCCCTGGTTATCGCTGGTTGCGCATCTGGGCATTCTTCATTACGTGTACGATGTTCCGTTCTGCGCCGCGATGGCCGCGCCGCTTTTGCTGGCACTGGCGCTGGTGCTCAACCGAGCGAACGCTCCGTCGCTGCTGCATCGCAAGGATGCGCTGGCGCTGCAAATCCTGCTTCCTCTTGTCGCGATTCTTCTGTCGGGCGGAAGCTCCAGCGAACTCACGATTATCCTCAATCACGGGGGTCATTTGAAAGTCACCCCACTTTGCCTGACGACCGCGGCGACATATCTGGAATTCGTCTATTTTTTCTTTCAATCCTATTGGATTTATTGCCTCGTCGCCGGTTTCGGATGCTTGCTGTTCGATGAATACGGACCGACGTTGGATCAGATGATCCACTGGGCTGTAAATGCCTGGAACTGGATATCGACGGCGATCCGCGATCTGCTTCCAACCACCGCGGTCGGCTGGGGCACGTCTTGCGTCGTGGCCGCATTCGTGTTTTTGGTGCTGGGTGCGGCCGTCAGCCTGAGCCGAGCCCCATCCCCGCCGAGATTGTGACGTAGTGCATCCGAGCGTTTGCAAATCCCCGGCCGGCGAATAAAGTAGACCCCTCTATGACCTGCTCATTCCTGGCTGAAGCCGGGCCTTCGCCGGTTGGTTCCTGGGCGCCGGTGGTGCTGCTCATCATTATCGGCGTCGGTTTCGCCGTCGCCAATATCGCCCTGTCCCTCATCATCGGCCCCAGTCGAACCGGGCCGGGCAAGGAAACGGCCTACGAAAGCGGAATGGTCCCCATCGGCGACGCCCGGCGGCGATTCAATGTCCGCTTTTACATCGTCGCCATGATCTTCCTCGTCTTCGACGTGGAAATCGTCTTCTTCTATCCCTGGGCCAGCATCTTCGCCCGGCACGTTCATAACGACAGTGCCAGCAACGGCCTCATCCTGCTCATGGAGATGGTCACTTTCGTGGTGATTCTTCTGGTGGCCTATTTTTATGCGTGGGGCAAAGGCGTATTCCGGTGGGATTAATGCCGATAAGTACACTATAATCAGTTGAACCATCATGGACACCCAGACGTTGCCCGACAATTTCCTGACGACTCAGCTCAAGAAGGTAGTGAATTGGGCTCGCCGCAGTTCCCTCTGGCCCATGCCGTTTGCCACGGCGTGTTGCGGCATCGAGTTGATGGCCACGGCTGCCAGCCGTTATGACTTGGCTCGTTTCGGCGCCGAAGCGATGCGCTTCAGCCCGCGTCAGAGCGATCTGCTGATCGTCGCCGGTCGGGTGACCACCAAGATGATGCCCGTCTTGCAGCACATTTATCAGCAGATGACCGAGCCGAAATGGGTCATCAGCATGGGCGCCTGCGCCAGCACCGGCGGCGTCTTCGACGCTTACGCGACCATTCAGGGGATCGACCAGTTCATGCCGGTGGACGTGTACGTCCCGGGCTGTCCCCCGCGTCCCGAAACGCTGATTGAAGGCATCATGGCCATTCAGCGCATCATCGACGAAGACGGCCTTCCTCCGGCCGGCAAGCGCCGGCCATTGCAATTGGCCGTCGAGCCCAGCTATTCCCCCGCCGCCCAGCCCGTCGGCATCCCCGTCACCATCGGCGGAAGAGCGATCTAATCACGTTGACACCCGAGGAGCGGGCTGATTTGGATTACATGACCCGGACGGTAAAAGCGTCCTCCTGATTGACGTATGACGCTGACGCTGTGGCAGTATCGCCGATTCATTTTCGTTAATGCGCTGGCCGACCTGCGTCATCGCTACGCGGGGACGGGGATGGGCATCCTTTGGAATGTCATCCATCCGCTCGCCGTGATCGCCGTTTATTCGATCGTCTTTTCCACGCTGATGGCCACCAGCGCCGATGAGGTGCCGGTCAAATACGGCTACGTGGTCTACCTCTGCTCCGGTTTGTTTCCCTGGATGGCGCTGGCTGATTGCATTACCCGCAGTTGCAACGCTTTCATCACCAACGCTTCGTACCTGAAAAAGCTGCCGATTCCCGAGCAGGTTTTCGTCGCGCAAAACGCAGCCACGACGCTGATGAACCTGTGCTTGAATTTCGCCCTGCTGATCGCGATATCGCTGATCCTGGGCCTCCATCCCAAACTGAGCTGGCTCCTGCTGCCGATCCCGCTGATTTCCATGATTACGCTCGGTTTCGGCGTCGGGTTGCTGCTGGGCACCTTGAACGTCTTCTTCCGCGATTTGTCCGAATGGACGAATATTTTCCTGCAGATCGCCATGTGGACGGTCCCCATCGTGTACGTGCCGAGGATTCTTCCCAAGTCGATCCAGGCGCTTTTGCCATGGCATCCGATCGGCGGCGCCTTGGGGGCGGTGCACGATCTTTTTCTCAAGGGAACCATGCCGTCTCCGGCGCTTTGGATTGGAATGATCGCCTGGCCCCTGGCGATGCTGGCAATCTCCCTGATCATCTTCGCAAAGCTGCGCGATGAGATCCGGGACGTGGTGTGATCGAGCAAGTGCGCTCAATCCGCGCCGAAGCAGAACGCTACGCCGTCGATCGCTCTTTTCGCCAATGATCGCAACACATCACGTGGCACTGTATGGGCTTCGGACGTCACCTGCGCCAGGCGTTCACGGCTCAAGGGGAGCATGGCCAACGGAACATTCAAATCCTTGGCCAAAGCGGTGACTTTGGAGCTGCGTCCGATGGCCGCGACCTTGCACCCCGCCCAGGCGGCGGCGAGCAGGCCGTGGTAACGGTTGCCGACGACCGTCTGGCATTCGGGGATAAACCGGATCAGCTCGGGCAGGCTGTCTTCGCCGTATCGGCAGCATCGCAGCGGCAACCGGCCGGCCGGCAGGCTCGATTCCAATAATGGATGAATTCCCCGCTCGAAGTGCGGCCCCGATCGTGTCTCGCAGGCGATGAAAGAGACGGGATGATTCCGAGTTGCCAAAAAAGCTGTCGTCTCCGACAAATCGGCGGGCGAAAGAGTGTCGCCCGCAATGATGAGGCCCATACGTATCGGTCGGTTTGATCTTGAATCGGCCGTCAGCTTGGCCAGCGAGACGTTCGCCAGATCCGCGCCGCTATGCACTTGGGATGCCCGGATGCCCAGGACATCGATCATGATCCGCCGGCTGTGCTCGTCACGCGTGGAGATGCGCTGGAATTCCGCGGCGATCTCGCGGAAGGCGGCGTGTTGCGGCTCGATCTCGCTTTCCGCGCCGACGGCGACCAGCACTCGGCGCGGGATATGGCTTGCCCTGGGGAGCGCGGCGCGGAGATATTGAAGGAACCAATCGCCGCAGGTCGTCTGGAAGGGAGTGTCGCCCACACCGGCCCAGCAGGCGACCTCGGGGAGCACGGGAGGATTCCATTCGATTTCGGGAAATCTCCTGCGTTGCGAAAGGACGTCGTGCGGGCAGATGCCATAGAGCCGCGGCAGTGATTCGGGCCGCAAGGTTCTCAGCGCTTCGAGAAATCCGGCCAGGGTCAAATCGTCACCGATATTTCCCGCGCCGTAAAAATCGAATCCCAGCAAGATGGAATCCGGCAAAGGCTGTCGCGGTCCGGCGCTCATGATGGCCGTGCTCCGGAACGAACGACTTTGCGCTGATGGCAGGTACGCAGATTCGTCGCGCCGAACCAATATCTCGCCTTATCCGGCCGCGGCAGGACCGTTACACATGTGCTGCGCGGAAGAAGCGTATAGCGCTGCCCCCCGACGTGTTGGTTCCAGCCGGTGGGACTGCCGGCGTCGGCCAGCGGCTGCGAAGCGCCCAAACACAAGACGTATTCCGCGCCAGCCTCCAGATCCATTCGCACGCGAAATCCGGCGAACACCACGTCGTCTTTTTTGAGCCATAGCGGCTGCAACTGCGCGTTGAGCCAGCCCTGAGCGAAGACCACCTGGTGAAAGCGGTCGTACAGATGCAGTCCGCAGGAAACGGGCCCGACATCGCGGGTGGCACGCAGACGAACGAAGATGTCCAAGTCCCGACCCTGATCCACGTGGTTTGCGTACTGGCCGTCGTCGCGGCGGAGGCAAATGGCTTCGACGCACAAGGAGTCATCGCCGACCTTGTCGGTCTCGTCGGGGGCTTGCCAGGGCAATTGAGCAAGTTCCGCGTCGTCCAGCGGCGGCAGCGGCGTCTGCGCCGCGGTACTGACGACGGCGCCGCTGGAATTCGACGCGGTATTTGCCGCGGGACTTTCGCGCCGGAGCGCATCCTTTTCCTGGGTGGACTGCGCCGCGCCGGCGGTGGCCCCACTGAGCGCGTAGTAAATTTGAATCCCCTTGATCTTGTCCCCGAAATGCTGCTGTTGCCCCTGGTGCAGCACCAGCACCCGATCGCACAGGGCCTCGATGGCCGAAATCTGATGCGAAACAAACAGCAGCGTGGTTCCCCTTTCCCTGAGCTGTTCAATACGGCGCACGCATTTTTGCTGGAAAAAAATATCCCCGACGCTCAATGCTTCATCGACGATGAACAAATCCGGCTCGAATGCCGCGAACATGCTGAAGGCCAGCCGCACCAGCATCCCCGTGCTGTAGAGTTTGACCGGGCGGTCGAAAAAATCGCCCAACTCGGCGAATGATTCGATCACCTCCATTTTCTCCTGGGCATAATTGGGCGGCATGCCGAGGACGACCGAGCTGAAGACGATATTCTGACGGCCGGTGAGTTCGACATTCATCCCGGTCCCCAGTTCAAGGAGGCTGAGGACCCGGCCCTGAATGGTGTAATGGCCCTCGGTCGGATGAAGGCATCCGGTCAACAATCGAAGCAGCGTGCTCTTGCCCGATCCATTGACGCCGATGATTCCAACCGACTCTCCGTGCCGCACGGAAAAATCGATTCCGCGCAGGGCCCAGAAATCGGTGTGGCGCCGGATCTTGTTCAGGCTGATCCATTCCGCGACACGATCCCACGGCGAGGAATAGATTCGAAAGCGCTTTCCCAGCCCGGTCACGCGGACCGCGAGATGGTCGTGCGGTTGAACTTCGGCGGAGGTATCAGGCGGTGTCAGCACAGCGGATTGGACTACCATAAGTCAAAGCGGCAATATAGACGCAGGCTGCGGGAATTGCTATTTTCTGTCCGTCACGATCGCGTTGATGTTCGTCTTGAATTCATCGCTGGGGTCTGGCGGTAGATCTTGGGAAACGATGCGCATACTCGCTGCAAACCCTGACGGAATAGGCGATTTGGTTTTGCGCCAGCCGTTGTACGGGGCGCTGGCAGAGTCGGGCCACGCATTGATGCTAATGGTGCGCAATCAATGGATGGACCTGGCAAAATGGATCGCGCCGGCCGCGCGGATTGAGGCGATTCCTTTCGATCCATATCAATTGGCGATCGAGAAGAATGCAGAGGCGGTGGAATCGCTGGCGGCGGCGGCGAGGGAATTTGCGCCCGATATTTTTCTGGTGACGCCGTACCAGTGGACGCTGCTCGAGGAGCGACTCGCGGCGGCGCTCCCCGGGGCGCGGGTTGTCGGGTTCAGCGGACATCTGTTCGCGGGTGATCCGAAGTGGGGGATCAAATCGGGATCGACGCTGACGTTCCAGACGCGGGTGGAGGTTCCCGAGGAGATGGCGGAACTGAAGAAAAACGAGTTGCTCGCATCGGCGCTGTTGGATGGCCGGACGAACCTGAATCCGCCGCGGATGGCGCCGCCGGCGTCGGGAATCCAGGAGGCGGAGCATGAACTGGCGCAGTTGGGTCTCGAACCTGGGAAATACTGGATCGGTTGGGTGGGGCACTCCCAATATACCGAAGTCCGAAACTGGAACCTGAAAAGCTGGGCGGACGTTTTGGGGTATTGGGCGGAGAAGTATGCGGCGCGATTCCTGTTGGCGGGCGACGAGACGGAAAGAGCGTCGCTGGCGCAGTTGCGGGAGATGATGGGATCGCGGGGCGCGGGCGTGGCCTTTTGCAAAGAGGATCTGTCCCTGGGCGCGGTGGCGGGGTTGATCCATCATTCGCGGGGATACATCGGGAAGGACACGGGGCCGATGCATCTTGCCGCTGCGCTGGGCAAGCCGGTCATCGCGGTATTTGGAGGCGGAACTTGGCCGCGGTTTCAGCCGGCGGCCGAGCCGAGCTGGGCGGGGATGGTGCGCGTCGCCTGCGTCGGATGCGGGTGGCAGTGTCCATTCGAGACATCGCATTGCATTAAGGATGTTCCCGTTGAAGCGGTGCGCGATGCGATCGATCGGCTGGAGGCGCAGACGCTGACGGGTCGGGAGATTTTTGAATTGACGCCTCCGCCGGAGCTTTACCGGGAAATGGCGCGGCAGGCGACGACGCAAGTAAAGGTCCACACCTTCGATCTGGCCAAGGCGAAGCGAGAGGAATACGAGCAATGGACCAAGGACTGGCAAGAGCAGATCGCCAAGCTTACGAGGAAAAACGATGAACTGACGGCGGCGCGCAGGGCGAGGAATCGGTACCGGTGGCCTTCCGCCGCGCCCGCCGGCGCGGCTTTGCCGGCGACGCTGCCCGGCGGGAGGGCCTGGCCGAAGATTTCGATCGTCACCCCGTCATTCAATCAGGGGAAGTATGTTGAGCAGACGATCTTGTCCGTGATTAATCAGGAATATCCGAATCTTGAATATATTTTTATGGACGGCGGCTCCACGGACGAAACGATGTCGATCGTGGATCGATATCGCGACCGCATCACGTGGGCCGTGAGTGAAAAAGATAGAGGTCAGAGTCACGCGATCAACAAAGGCATGGCGCTGGCGAGCGGCGAATTGCTTACGTGGCTGAACAGCGACGACATGCTCGAGCCGGGCGCTTTGGCCGCGATGGCGATGGCGTTTGCCACCAGCGGCGCCGACATGATCGCCGGAGTTTGCACCGTCCACGATGACGGCGAGATCGTCAGCCGTCACATCACCAGCTGCGCCGACGGCCCCTTGCCGCTGAACGACTTACTCGATCTGGATGGATGCTGGCTCAAGGGGCAGTTTTTCCACCAGCCGGAGGTGATGTTCACTCGTGATTTGTGGCAGCGGGCGGGAAGCCATGTGGAGGAAAAGCTCTTTTATTCCATGGATTACGAGCTATGGCTCCGGTTCGCCGAGCAAGGCGCCCGGATTCACTCCATCGGAAGGTCAATCTGTCTCTATCGGACGCACGAACAGCAGAAGACCTTCGACCCGGCGAAGTACACGCCGGAATTGCGCGACGTGCGGGATGCGTATCTGAGGCGTACGGGCAAGACTTCGGTCAAGCGCGCTTATCCACCGAATCTCAAGAGCGGTCTGCGGATCGTGTTCTTCAATGACATGGGCGGCGTCGCGGGGGCGGGCATCGCGCATCAGCGGCTGGCGACCGCCGCCGCGACGGCGGGCGCGGAAGTCATCCCGGTGGCCATCCGGCCCAGTCTGGCGACGTCGCATCTGACCAACGGGCAGATTATTGATGCGATTGCCGAGCATCGACCGGACCTGGTCGTTGCCGGCAACATTCACGCGGCGGGTCTTGACCCCGCAATCCTTGGCTTGCTCGCGGAACGATGGCCGACGGTGCAGGTGCTGCACGATCTTTATTCTCTCACCGGCCGCTGCGCGTATATGGGGGACTGCACGAAATATCTGAGCGGCTGCGACGAGACGTGTCCGACAGCTTACGAATATCCGGCGTTAAAGCCGAACCTGATCCGCGGGGCGTGGGAGGCGAAGAACCGATCGCTCACCAGCGCCAAGGCGCCGATTCTGGCCGGCGTGAGCGCCTGGTCGGAGCAAGTTGCGCGCCGGCGCTTCGCCGGAGGGGCGGCGCCGGGGCAGACACCGGAAATCATCCGCATCCGTTTGGGGTTGCCGATGGATCTTTTCAAGCCCCGCGACAAGTCGACGTGCCGCGATCTACTCGGCCTGCCGCAGGACCGGTTCATTGTGCTCTTTTCGTCCTCGCACCTGGCGGACAAACGTAAGGGCCTGGACCATCTGATCGAAGCGCTGGATCGTTGCGACCTGCCGGACGTGCTGGCGGTGTGCGTGGGCGAACTCCACCCCTCCTTGAAGGCCAATCATTTTGAAATCCGGAGCATGGGGTACGTCGGCGACATGCACACGCTGGCCCTGGTTTATTCGGCGTGCGATCTGTTCATGGGCCCGAGCCTGCTCGAAACCTTTGGGCAGGTGTTCATTGAGGCGGCGGCGTGTGGGACGCCTTCGGTGGGTTACACCAGCGCGGGCGGCGTGGCCGAGGCCATCGCCGATGGCGTGAGCGGTCAACTCACTCCGCGGCCATGCGCGGAAGAACTGGCCCATACGGTTCAGTCTCTCCACGCCGATCCCAACCTTCGCCGCGATATGGCGGCGTGGGGGCGCCTTTGGATCGAGAACGAGCATTCCTCCTTCGCGTCATACCAGAGCCTTTTTTCGCAGCTCAACAGGATCGGCCTGATTCGAGAGCTGGGCACCGTTCCGAAGATCACGTTTCTTCGCGAAAGCGCGCCCGAGCCAAAGGTGACTTACCTGGAACCGGGCTCCGAACCGGCTCCGCCAACGGTTCCGGCGAGTAGCGTTGGAAGCGTCGTCCAGTTGCGCAGCCGGGTGATCAGCCTCGAAGCCGAGCGGGATTCCCTGCGAACGGCGGTGCAGCATGTGACTCACACGCGGTTGTGGCGGATGGTCGAGGCGACCTATCCGATGTACCTGCGGGTCATCAACAGCCGGGCCGTTCCGCTGTTCGTCCGCAAGACGGTACACGCGACGGGCCAATGGCTGGCGAGCAGGTCAAACAACACCAAACATTGACGGCCGACGCCAATCCATTTGGCCAATCTGCCGAATACGCTGGTCCGCGACGGAAGCGGCGGGCGCGGTCAAAAAATCAGAACCGTTGATTCGAGCAGTTCCTGTTCGACCCAGTGCTTTCCTTGTGCGGCAAGCCGACTGAATTCCCGCGACATGGCCAGATCGGAATTCTGTGCGGCGAAATTCCACAGGGCTCGTTTGAATTCGTCGCCGTCGGCTTTGCGGGCGGCGTAGAGCTTGTTGGCGCAAAAAGCGAATGGGACAAGCCCCGCGGATCCGCGAGAAATGAAATAGCGATACGCCCCTTCACCAACCCCTATCGCCCGGGGATTAAGAAAATCGTCGATGGCAACAATGCCGCCGGGCGCCAGCAGCTTTTCCGACAGAGCCAGGTCGGATTGAACCGCCTGCGCCGTGTGCGCGCCGTCCACTGAAATAAATCGGGGATTCGTGCGGAGCGATATAAGAAGGTCCTGCGGCGTGGCCAGAGTGGAGTCGCTGGTCACCAGGATCAGGCGATCCTTTTCGCGAAAGGCGGCCGAAAAATTTTTCTCAACTTTCGGACGCGGATAAAACTCGAAAGTATCGAGGCCGACGATGCTGTCACGCGTATCGGCGGAGAGATGGTAGAGGAGGGAAAGGTATTTCCCGGCAAACACACCGATTTCGAGAATGCTTCCCGTGATGCCGAGGGTGGATTGATGTCGCATCAGTGCGCACGTGAGGTACGCGGAGGCATCCTTGAGCCAGCCTTCGATGGAGGGGAGCGTCTGCGAAATGAATTTCCTGTCACGTGGGTCCAGTTGCATATCGAATCAAGTTTATCCGATTGGGTCCCGTTTCGCCGCTCGGAGGATTTGTATTCAGCAGGGACACCGGTTGTCGAATTGGGCCGGGGCGCCGTAGGCTCGGCTTGAAAGCCGGCCGGGCATCTTGATAATCCGCGCCGATGGAATCGCGGCACCTGCTAAAGGCCCGTGGCAACCCGACACTCCTGTCCATCATCATTCCCGCCTACAACGAACAGGCCATCCTCCCGGTACTGAGGAACCGACTGACCGAATTTCTTCAGACGCTGCCCTGCCCCGTGGAAGTGATTTTCATCAACGACGGCAGTTCCGATCGGACATTGGACCTGCTGATGGAATGGGCCCAGGCCGATGCGAGGATCAAGGTGCTTGGCCTGGCGCGCAACTTCGGCCATCAGGCGGCCGTGACGGCCGGCCTGGACGCCGCCGCGGGCGATGCCATCGTGATCATCGACGCCGACCTGCAGGATCCCCCCGAAATCATTCTCCAAATGATCGAGAAATACCGCGAGGGGTACGATGTGGTTTACGGACAGAGATTGCGGCGTCACGGTGAGACGCTTGCCAAGCGCTTTACCGCCTGGTTGTTCTACCGTCTGATGCGGACGTTTATTTACTCCGATTTGCCGCCCGATGCCGGTGATTTCCGGCTCGTCTCGCGCCAATGCCTGGACGCCCTCAGGTCCATGCGCGAAACGCACCGGTTCATCCGCGGGATGGTGGCCTGGGTCGGCTTTGCGCAAACCGCCGTGGCGTATCAGCGCTCGCCCCGCGCCGCGGGTGAAAGCAAATATCCCTTCCGTAAAATGCTGCGGTTCGCATGGACGGCGACGGTCAGCTTTTCGCCGCTGCCCCTGCGGCTCGGACTCATCCTCGGATTCGCCGTCGCAATGCTCGGATTCGCATTCGGCATCTTCGTGGTGCTCGGCCGATTGTTCGACTGGTACAGACCCGCGCCCGGTTGGGCGTCTCTCGTGGTGCTGATCTCGCTGATCGGCGGCGCCGTGCTGATCAGCAACGGGATTCTTGGCGAATACGTCGGTCGGATTTTCGAAGAGGCCAAGCACCGCCCCCTGTACATCGTCAGCTCGAGAGCCAATCTCGCCCCTCCCGCTGAGGAGGCTTAAGCCGATGGACGCGGCTTACACGCTCGAATACGAACGCTTCGAAAAAACACACTGGTGGCACGTCGCCCGCGGTGAGCTGATCCGCTGGGCCATTGATCGCTATGCCGACCCCGGCCCCACGACGCGCTGGCTGGATATCGGCTGCGGAACCGGCGTTCTCATGGAGCAATACACTCGCATTCCCCTGGAACACAAATCCGGCCTGGAGATGGACGGCGGCTCGGTTCAGCGCGGTAAGACCAAGGGGCTGGACATTCGGCAAACCACTGATCCCAGCGACTTTCACTATGCCGCCTTCGGCCGTTTCGACCTGATCACGCTTTGCGATGTGATCGAGCACATCGAACATGATGAACTGGCAATTTCCGGCGTTCACGATGCGTTGCAGCCCGGCGGCGTCGTGCTGGTCACCGTCCCGGCGCTACGGTCGCTTTGGTCGGTCCACGATGTCCGCAACCACCATTTCCGCCGGTACGTTAAAGGCAATCTCCTGCGCCTGTTCCCCAGCGATCGATGGGACGTGCTGCGCGTCACGTATTTCTCGACATTTTTGCTGCCGATGATTTGGACCTTTCGAACGGTCAAGAAGCTGCTAAAGGGAACCGACCCGAACCAGGCGGGAGACGACAAAAAGCTCGGCTCGCCGCTGGTCGATAAATCGTTGAGGACGATTTTTCGCGCGGAATGCCGCTGCATTCGGCTCGCGTCGATGCCTCTCGGTAGTTCGCTGCTGCTGGTCGCGCGCCGGCTTCCATGAACGTGGATACCCAGGAGTTGGTTTTCGAGATGACGCCGCTACTGCTTTGGTGGGATAAGATTTAGGATTGTCGATCGCGAAAGCTGGGTATGGACGGAATTTCGACAGCGCAATCGATGCAGATCGCCGTGAGGCATCAGCAGGCCGGACGGCTCGCAGAGGCCAGGGCGATCTATCTCGACGTCCTGGCACGGGAGCCAAACCAACCCGATGCGCTGCATCTGCTCGGCGTGATTGCCGTTCAGACGGGCCGGACGGATGAGGCCATCGACTTAATCCGCCGAGCCATCGCAATCAATCCCGCCGTCGCGGATTATCACAACAATCTTGGTTACGCTCTTCGCAACCAGGGAGAGCTTGACGAAGCGATTGCGGCCTGGCGTCAGGCGATTCGGCTTCGGCCGGAGTTTGCCGAGGCGCACAATAACCTCGGTAATGCGCTGCGTAACAAGGGAGAGCTGAATGAAGCAATCGCCGCTTGCCGCGAGGCGCTTCGCATCAAGCCGGATTCCGCGCGGGCGTACAACAATCTGGGGGCCGCCCTGTTCGCCAAAGGGTCGTTCGACGAAGCGGTTGCTGCGTATCGCCGTGCGCTGCAGCTCCAGCCGGAGCTGGCGGAAATCCATAGCAATCTGGGCAACGCCCTGCGTGGGCAGGATCAGTTCGATGAGGCGATCGCATCGTATCGGGAGGCGATTCGGCTGAGCCCCGAGCTTGCCGAGGCACATTACAACATGGGCGTTGCCCTGCAATGCAAGGGGCAGCTTGACGAGGCGATTGTCGCCTATCGTCGGGCCGTCGGATTCAAGCCTGATTACACCGAAGCACATTACAACATGGGCATTGCCCTGCAGCGCAAGGGGCAGATTAACGAGGCGGTTGTGGAATTCCGCGAGGCGATCCGGCTGAAGCCGGATTCGCCGGAATGGCGTTACCAGTTGGCGGCGGTATCGGGAGACCGCTCGGTCAAAACGGCTCCGGCTCGGTTCGTTCAAGATTTGTTCGATACTTATGCCTCCACATTTGATAAGCATCTGGTCGAGACGCTGAAGTATCAGACTCCTCAATTCATCTTAAAGAGCGTGTTGGAGGCAACGTCGCGGCGGGATTTGGACGTGCTGGATTTGGGATGCGGTACGGGATTGTGCGGCGTGGAGTTTCGGCCGCATGCCCGGCGGATGATCGGAGTGGACCTGTCGCCGGCAATGTTGAAGGTAGCGGAATCGCGCAAGATTTATGATCGGTTGATCGAGGGTGATTTGATGCCGGCGCTTCGCGCGGCGGAGGACGGTTATGATTTGATTGTGGCGGGGGATCTGCTGATCTATGTGGGGGACCTGAGCGAGTTCATGCCGGCGGTGGCGCAGGCGCTGCGAAGCGGCGGGCTGTTCGCATGCTCAATCGAGGATTACGACGGCACGGGATTCTTCCTGCATTCGCAAGGACGGTTCGCCCATTCCATCGGATATTTTCGCGAACTGGCAATGGCGAGCGGGTTGAAAGAGATCTCCGCCAAGAAAGTCGCCCTCCGACAGAACATGGGGCTCGAAGTAAGCGGGTGGATCGTGGTGGTGGGTAGACCCTAGCGGAACGCGCTTCGCAGAACGGCGATCCCGGCGCCGATCGATGGACCGATCGGGCAAATCCTTGTAATTCCGGACGTAGTTCGTGACGATGATCTGCTCAGGAGAAAGGCTTGATCCAGGTCATCGATTTTCATAAGGCGTACCGCGACACGGTTGCGGTCAGTGCGCTCAGCTTCGACGTTCAGCCGGGGCAGGTGCTGGGGCTTCTGGGGCCCAACGGGGCGGGGAAAACCACAACCATGCGTGCGATCGCGGGCGTCATTCCGCCGACACAAGGCAGGCTTCTGGTTGGCGGTCACGACGTGATGACGGAGCCGGTGGCCGCCAAACAACTCCTGGCGTATGTGCCGGATGATCCCAAGTTGTTCGATGCACTGACCGTCTGGGAGCATCTGCAATTCGTCGCCGCCGCTTATCGCGTGACCGATTTTCGGGCCGACGCCGACGCGCTGTTGGATCAGTTCGAGTTGTCGCCCAAACGAAATTCGCTGGCGCAGGAATTGTCGCGTGGGATGCGGCAGAAGGTGGCGATCTGCTGCGCCTATTTGCATCGCCCGCGAGCGATTCTGTTCGATGAGCCGCTGACGGGGCTCGATCCTCACGGCATCCGTACGATGAAGGCGTCGGTTCGCCAGCGTGCGGCGGACGGGGCCGCGGTGGTCGTCAGTTCGCATCTGCTGGCATTGGTGCAGGACTTGTGCACGCACCTGCTGATTTTGCACCATGGCCGGCGGCTATTTTTCGGCCGAGTGGAAGATGCCAGAACGGCTTTCGCCTCCGTCAGCGGGGATGCGTCGTTGGAAGAACTGTTTTTCCGCGCGACCGAAGGCGAAGCGGCCGCGGCCAACGCCCAGTGACCTATGCCCCTGGCGCTCTGGACACTTCTTCGCCTGCACTTTCGCGGTGTGATGCGCCGCCTGGTGCGCGGCATCCGCACGCCGCGGGGCATCGTGTTCCTGCTGCTGGGAATCCTGGTCGTGTTCTCGTGGGTCGCACCGACAATATATGGCGCGGTGAAGATGCGCCGAGCCGATCCGCAAATCGTCCGCACCGTGGCGCCGTTCGCCATCCTTGGCTTCTGCCTGGGCAACCTGGCCGCGTCCTTTGGTGAGAACGCCGTCGCCTTTACTGCCGCGGAGGTCGATTTTCTCTTCCCCGGCCCGTTTACCCGGCGATCGCTTTTGGCCTTCAAGATCATCAAAAGCGCGCTCGGCACGACTTTCTCCGCTTTGATCTTCACCATCCTGATGCTGCGATACGGCGGTGGATGGCTCGCCTGCTTTGCCGGTATCTGGCTCACGATCCAGTTCATGCAATTGTTTGCCATGGCCGTCGTCATGGTGGGACAGACCGTCGGCGAGCGTGTTTACAGCACCGCCCGGCGCGGCGTGGTGCTGGGGGTTGTGGCGATTGCAGCCGTCGCCGCGGCGCCAAAATTGGCCGCCGGAGTGCAGCACCATCCGATGGAACTCATGCGACAGATCCATGCAACGCTTGCCGGCCGCGTTTTGCTGGGGCCGTTCGACGTATTTGCACGGACCATCACCGCTCGCAAGCTTTATCCCGATCTGGTTGGATGGGCGGGCCTGGCGATTCTCATTGACCTGCTCATGTTGGCTATCGTGATCGGTCTGGATGCGAACTACCTCGAGACCGCGGCGACCGTCAGCCAGCGGCGCTACGAACGGATGCGCCGCGCCCGCCGCGGCGGGATCGGCGTGATGGGCAGCCGTAGCGGCGCGGGCCTGCACGTCAGGACGCTGCCATGGCTCGGCGGCGCCGGACCGGTCGCGTGGCGTCAACTCGTCACTGCGCTGCGCAGTTCCCGGGGGGTGCTGATTATGCTCGCCATCGTGGCCGCCGCTGCGGCGATGATTGTATTCACGCATCGCGGCGACAAATCCTCGGACCTCGGCGGGATGGTCGGCGTCGGAATCTGGATGAACCTCTTGTTCGTCACGATGCTCCGCTTCGATTTTCGCGACGATTTGGATCGCATGGACCTGTTGCGCTCGCTGCCCATCCGGCCGGCGGCCATCGCCACCGCCGAACTGATCGCGCCGGTTCTGGTGCTGACCCTCATGCAGTTGATCGTATTTGCAGCAATCGCTTTTGCGGGCATAGCTGCCTGGCCGATCGTGCTCGCCGCCGCCGCGTTTACCGTGCCGTTCAACCTGCTTCTGGCGGGGATCGAAAACCTGTTGTTCCTCATGTTCCCGCTGCGCGCCGCCGGCCTGATCGCCGGGGACATGCAGATGTTCGGCCGGCAGATGGTCGTCTTTTTCTGCAAGTTCCTGCTGCTGATCAGCGGTCTGGCCGTCGCCGCGGCGGTCGGCACCATCGGATTCATCCTGGGCAACAAATCGTGGCCCGCATTCTCCGCGGTGGCGTGGGTGGCGCTTTGGTTCGTGGCAATGGGGACGATCCCGCTCCTGGCCCGCGCGTATACTCGCTTTGATCCCAGTGTCGATACCCCGCCGTGAAATAATTGGACGGAGCCGGGCCGTGTCGGCCCGGAGCGGGGGACCGGGGCGACACGCCCCGGCTCTGTTGGTAAAACATTCTCATGGAGCCTATGAACCAAAACAAAATCGACATCAAGACTCCCGACGGCGTTGCCGGCTGCTACGTATTTCATCCTCCAGGCGACGGCCCCTGGCCCGCCGTCATATTTTATATGGATGGAATCGCTATTCGGCCCGCGCTGCTGGCGATGGCCGAGCGGCTTGCGACCAGCGGCTATTATGTGCTGCTGCCGGATCTTTTTTACCGGGCCGGTCCGTATGCGCCGTTCGATCCGTCGACCGTTTTCAGCGGGGGGCCGGAACGCGAGCGGCTCATGAAGCTGATGGGCTGCATCAATAACGGCCTGGCGATGCGCGATACCGGCGCATTTTTGGATTATCTCGCTCGGCAACCGTCGGTGGCGGGTTCGAAGGTCGGATGCACCGGCTATTGCATGGGCGGAAGATTCGCGCTGCTGGCCGCCGGCACTTATCCTGATCGGATCGCGGCCGCCGCATCCTTTCACGGCGGAAGCTTGGCCACCGACGCCGCCGACAGTCCCCATCTCGTCGCGGGAAAAATTCGCGCATCCGTGTACATCGGCGTGGCTGGGATCGACCCCTATTTTCCCGACGCTGAGAAAGAGCGTCTCGAAACCGCTCTCGAAACGGCCGGCGTTCGCCACCAACTGGAGGTTTATCCGGGGGTCCACCACGGGTTTACAATGACCGATGTGCCGGTCTACGATCGCGAAGCGGCCGAACGCCACTGGCAACGGCTTGGGCAACTTCTGCGGGAAGCTCAATGGCGCGATTGAAGCATGCGACGAAACGATCGCGAGTTTGGTTATGGGAACGTCGCGCGGACCCAATTCTTCTGATCTAATCAAGCCATCACATCCGATACCGACGCTTAGACGTATGCATGAGCATGCTTGATCGAACCGCGCCAACGTCCAGATTGCCGCAGGCGAGGAAATTCGTTGACCGCCTGGGCCTTTTGCTGTGGGCGCTGGTTATCGGAGCAAGCGGGGCCGGGGCCAGCGCGAATGCGACCACTCAACCAGTCGCCACCACGACGCCCAGCGTCTCGCACGCCGCCGCGACGACCCAGGCGGGCGTTTCCGATCTGGCTAATCTCAGTCTCGAAGATTTGATGAACATTCAGGTCACCACTGACCACAAATAGCCGCCGAAAGTCCGATCTTCTCGTTGTGCCCATAAGCCTTTATCGGACCTTCGATAAAGTTTCCAGGCCCTATCCTCCCGCCGTCGAATTTGGAGAATTGGAATTTTCCAGGGAAGAAATTCGCCCGCCGGCGCAACTATGCCAGTGGAATGCGAAGCGTTCGCAGCGGTTACGAGCGGGTGAGACTTCGACGGAGACGCCGCGCGTGGTGCAACATAACCCGGAGGCGGACGACATCGAACTCTTGCGCCGCTCGGGCGGCGATCCCAAGGCGTTTCACGCCCTGGTTGATCGGCACGCGCAGCGGTTGTATCGGCTTGCGGTCTGTCTGGTTGGAAATGCCGCCGATGCCGAGGATGTGCTTCAGGAAACATTCATCGGCGCATTTCGCGGACTGGGGTCTTTTGAGGGACGGTCATCCGTCAAGACCTGGCTGACGCGCATCCTGGTGACGCAGGCCGCCCGCTGGCGCAGGGATCGCCGCCGGTCCGAGCCGATGGATGAATCGGTCGCCGCCGTTGCCGCAAGCCCGGATGCGACGATGGATGTTCAGGCGGCGATGCAGCGGTTATCAGCAGAACATCGCCAGGTGTTGGCCCTGCGGGAGTTCGAACGGATGTCGTACGAGGAGATGGCCGAGGTGCTGGGCGTTCCTCGCGGAACCGTGGAATCCCGCCTTCACCGGGCGCGAAGCGAGTTGCGGGAAAAATTGAAATCGTATTTGCCGTAGTGTGAAAAAATGACCTGTCCCTTTAACCAGCATCTGGAAGCGTTCTATGACGGCGAGCTTGACGAAGCCCGCCGCTCGGAGATCGAACGCCATTTGCCCAACTGCCCATCCTGTGCCGCGGAACTCGGGCGATTGCAGGCGATGTCGGGGATGTTGGCATCCGCGTCGGCAGTGAAGTTGTCGCAGATTGGACTCTACCGCCTGCACAACCGGGTGGATCAGGCGATGGAAGAGGGACTTTTACGGATTGTTCGGGTGCTCAGTGCGGTTGCGGCGTGCGTGTTGGTGGCGGGATCGGTGTGGCTTATGAAAACCCGTGAAGATCGGACGGTTGAGATGGCCATGCCAGTAGCGCCCCCGTGGGCGGACGTTGTTGAGGCATCGGATTCGCCCGCGGGGGCGTACAGCACGCCAGCCGCGGCGTGGTATTTGGCCCAGGATTCGGCCCGAAGCGACGATTCGCCCTGATGGCTTTGCCCTGATGGCTTTGCTGGGGCGGTTTTGCTGGGATGGCAGAAGATATGACTCGGAAAAAGTATGCTTTGCTTCTGGTCATGGCCCTTCTGACGCTGAGCGCCGGCGTCGTGTTGGGCTGGGTCTGGACTCCGCTGCAAAGGGCGGAAGCCGTCCATCCCGGCGGCCGCGGCGGGCCACGGCCCTGGTTTGACCAACTCGGCCTCACGCCGGACCAGCAAAAGCAGATGGACAAGATCTGGAGCGACACCCGGCAGCAGAGGCAAAAATTATCCGAGCGCTTCCGCGAGTTGGATCGGGCGCGGGACCAGCAGATTCTCGGCCTTCTTAATGACGGCCAGCGCGCCGCGTACGGCAAGATCATCGACGACTTTCATGCCAAGCGCGACGAATTGAATAAACATCGCGACGCCCTGATCGTTGATGCCAGCGCCAGGAGCCGTGCGTTGCTTGATGATTCGCAGAAAGTGAAATGGGATATTCTTTCCAAGGAGATGCGCGGGAGACGCGGCCCGATGGGCCCTTCGACCCAGCGATCGACGACGATGCCCTCAATGTCGGAAGGTGTTTCCGACTTTAAATGATACTCTCGAAAGGAGAAATGTATGTCGGTATCCAAAAGGATCGGGTTTTTGATGACGGCCCTGTTGATCGGCATGTTGACCATGCCGGTGCTGGGTCAGGCCAATGGTCAGGACCAACAGAACGGCGGAGGCCAGAATAACGGCGGCGCCCAGAATAACGGCGGCGCCCAGAATAACGGCGGACGCGGTGGCCGGGGAGGTGGTTTCGGACGCGGAAACTTCATGGATCGGTTTAAGCAGGAGCTTGGCGCCAGCGATGACGAGTTCGCGGCCATTCAGCCGAAGATCGAAGCGGTCATGCAGATTCAGCGCGACGTCGATTCCGGCCGTCGAGGCATGTTTGGCCGAGGTGGGCGTCGAGGCGGTGGCGGCGGATTCGGCGGCCCTCCGACGACCCAGCCCACGCCCGTTCAAACGGCGATGGAGGACCTGCGGCAAACGCTCGACGATCAAAGCGCCTCCACGGATGTGATCAAGGCCAAGCTCGACGCGGTTCGGCAGGCCCGCATCAAGGCCCGCCAGAATTTGGCCGTCGCTCAGCAAGACCTCAAAGGCATCCTGACTCAGCGGCAGGAGGCGGTCATGGTTCTGGACGGCATACTCGACTAAGCCGAGTCCCAAGGTTTACGCGGCGAATCGCGGCCTGCCGACTTCGGTCGGCAGGTCCCTTTGCCGCAAAGGTGCACGCTCGTGAATGATGTTCTCGCAAAACTGATGGATGAAGGCCTGCTCGACGCGGAGAAAGCGGCGCAGGTTCGCAGCGCCGCGGCGGGGGGCAAGCCGCTGGATGACGCCCTCCGCGCCGTCAACGGGGTTCCCGAGGAGAAACTCCTCCGCTGCCTGGCCGAGTATTTCGACGTGCCTTTCGTCGATTTGGAAAAAGACGCCGCGAAGTACGCGCCGCCCAAGGAGCTTCTCGCGAAATTCCCCGCCCGGATTCTTCTGGACCGCCGGCTCATGCCCCTGTCCGAAAACGGCGATGGCGTGGCGGTCGTTACCTCCCGAATCTTCGACAACACCGGCCTCGATGAACTTCGCCTGGCCACCGGCCTGGATGTTCACCCGGTCATCGCTCCGTCGGCGGAGATCGACCGATTCATCAAAAAATACCTGGGCGTCGGCGCCGACACGCTTCAATCCATGGGTATGGATGATGCAGACGGCGTCAAAGTCCTTGAAGACACCGACGAAGAGGACCTGGACCTTTCCACCGCCGCCCACGACGCGTCGATCATCAAGTTCGTCAACCAAGTCATGGCCGAGGCCCTGGAGATGCGCGCCACCGACGTTCACGTCGAGCCGTTCGAGAGTCAGCTCCGCGTGCGCTATCGCGTTGACGGCGTGCTTCAGGAAGCCAACATTCCTGCCCAGGTTCGCAAGTATCACGCGGCGATCGTTTCGCGCATCAAGATTCTCAGCCATCTGGACATCGCGGAAAAACGTCTGCCGCAGGACGGCCGGATTCGACTGAAGGTTGCCGGCCGCGAAATCGACCTGCGCGTCAGCGTCATCCCCATGATCCACGGCGAAGCGGTGGTCCTGCGTATTCTCGACCGCGGCGATACGCTGCTGGGTCTGGAACATCTCGGCATGGGGGCTCGCGAAAACAAAGTGTGGAATCAGGTTCTGGATCTGCCCCACGGCATCATCCTGGTCACCGGCCCGACCGGCTCGGGAAAGACGACGACGCTGTACGCCGCCTTGTCCAAGATCAACAATGCGGACCTGAAAATCGTCACGATTGAAGATCCGGTGGAGTATCAGCTTCGCGGGATCAATCAAATCCAGGTGAATACGAAATCCGGGCTGACGTTCGCTTCGGGCCTGCGTTCGATTCTGCGTCACGATCCGGATGTGGTGCTGATCGGCGAAATTCGCGACCGCGAGACCGCGGAAATCGCGGTGCAGGCTTCGCTCACTGGTCACCTGGTTTTCAGCACGCTGCACACCAATGACGCGCCGGGAGCCACCACGCGGCTCGTGGATATGGAGGTCGAGCCGTATCTGGTCGCCTCGACGCTTGAGATGGTCGCGGCCCAGCGGCTGGTGCGGCTGATCTGTCCCAAGTGCAAGGAGGAGTTGCCGCGCGGCGAAACGGAAAAGCTTCGCGCCCAGTATGGCAATCACGTGCCGGCGGTGTTGTATCGCGGCGCCGGCTGCCGGAACTGCCAAGGCAGCGGTTATCGCGGCCGCCAGGGCGTGTTCGAAATGATGCCCATCAGCGACGAGATCCGCGCCCTGATCCTCAAGCGGTCCAGCTCGCGCGAGATTCGCAGAACGGCCATTCGTGAGGGAATGACCAGCCTTCGCAACGACGGCTGGCGGCTCATTGGCGAAGGACGAACCACCGCCGAGGAAGTTTTGCGCATGACCAAGGATGAAGAGATCGCCGTCGGAGCTTCGGCCCTGGCCGGCGAATAGTTCAACTTCGACTCAAAGGGGGGGCGCGTTTCTTTTGATGATCGCGTCCCGATGTTAGGAAGCGTATGTCGGTTTTCAGCTATACAGCCCTGAGCAAAGACGGCCAGCGCACCAGCGGCACGGTTACGAGCGATTCCCGCTCCTCCGCCATTGCGGAGATGTCCAAAAAAGGTTTGCGCCCTCTGGTGGTCGAGGAGGCCAAAGACCTGGGCGCCGCCGCGGCAAAGAAATCCCGGACCACGGCCAGCGGCGAGAAACCGCGCAGGATTTCGACCAGGAGCATCGAAGCGTTCACGCGGGAACTGGCAAATCTTCTGGCTGGCGGCGTGCCGTTGGCGCGGTCGCTGGCGCTGCTGCGCCGCGAAGCCTCTCAGCCCGCCGCCAAGCAGCTCTGGAGCGATATTCACGACGACGTCGTGGGCGGAACCGCGCTGGCCGATGCGCTGGCCAAATGGCCGCGCAGCTTTTCCACCGTTTACATTGCCATGGTCCGAGCCGGCGAAGCGGGCGGGTTTTTGGACGTGGTGCTGAATCAGATCGCCGATTTTCGTGCCCGTGAGCAGGACCTCAAGGGCAAGGTCAAGGCTGCCATGGTTTATCCCATTATCCTGGGCTGCCTGGCGGTGGCGGTGGTGATTTTCCTGATGACGTTTTTCATTCCGCGGTTCAGCGGGATTTTCGCCCAGTTCGGCGGCAATCTACCGCTGATCACTCAATTCGTCATCGCGTGCAGTCACATTCTGCAGCATTATGCTCCGATCGTCGTGGCCGTGCTGGTCATCGGTTTTTTCACGTTCAAGCGAATTGCCAACACGGAATCCGGCCGCCGAAGAATTGAAATGGTCGTTCTCGGCACGCCGCTGCTGGGGCATGTGACCGCGCAGTTTGCGCTGGTGCGTTTTGCCCGGATGCTGGGAACGCTGCTCGGCGCGGGCGTGCCGCTGGTCGCATCGCTGCGGGTGGCGCGCGAAGCCATCGGCAATCAGATCCTGGCCGACACCGTGTCCCGGGCCATCGAGCAGGTGCAGCGGGGAGAACCCTTGTCCAAAAGCCTGGCCGCCAGCCCCAAGCTCTTTCCCATGTCGGTGATCGAGATGATCGCCGTCGCCGAAGAGACCGCCCGCCTGGACAAGGAACTCATGCGGCTGGCGTCGGCCTATGAACTCGATCTCGATCGGCAGTTGCGGATGCTGGTCGCGGTCGTCGAGCCGCTCATGTTGTTCGTGATGGCGGCCCTGATCGGCACCGTCGTCATCAGTATGTTGCTGCCGGTGTTCAGCATCGGAGATCTAATTCATTGAAAATATTCTTTCGGAAACAGGAGAAGTTTATGAATTCGTTGAATGTGCGCAATATGCAGCGAAACCGATCGGCGTTTACGCTCATCGAGCTGCTGTTGGTGATGTTCATCATCGCCATCCTGGCGGCGATCGTCGTGCCGAAGTTCACGAGTCGAATGAAGGATTCCCAGATCAAGGCGGCGACGGGCGAAGTTTCCCTGTTCAAAACCGCGTTGGGAATGTTTGAGATCGACAACGGCCGATATCCGACCTCCGAAGAGGGCATCGGGGCGCTGGTGAACAATCCGGGGAATCTTCCGAATTGGCATAAGACACTCGATACCAATACGGCTCCGGTTGATCCGTGGGGGCATCCGTACATCTATCGCTGTCCGGGCACGAACGGCAACGACTACGACCTGCTTTCGGCCGGCCCCGACGGCCGCGAAGGCACCCCCGATGACATCAAGGCGAACTGAAACACATGCGATTGCGCCCGTTTAGACATTCCGGATTTACGCTGATCGAGCTGGTGCTTGTGCTGTTCATCATCGCTCTTGTGGCGGGGATGATCGCGCCGGCGCTGGCGCAATTCACCGCCGGCCGGGCCGTAGGCAATCTTGGCCGCCAGATCGTCGGCCTTGCCCAGTACGCGCACATGGAGGCGATCGGCGAAGCCCGCACGTACCGGTTGAATTTCGACACAAGTTCGCGGCAATATTGGCTGACCGCCGACAACGGCGGGGGAATTTTCATCCCGCCGACGGGCGAATACGGCGCCCGCTTCACCGCACCAGACGGCATCACGATGCAGGTCCAGGTGACGCCGCAGCCGAATACGAATTTGCTCTTGTCGCAGTTGCCCAACGTCCAGCAGCAGGCGGTTCCCCAATCCGGTCAGTTGCTCAATGGTCAGCAGGCCGGCGCGGCCGGATCGATCATGCAGAACCTTCATACGCAGGGGGTGTACGTTGAATTCCAGTCGACCGGCCGAACGGATCCGGCCACGATCGTTCTGACCGACCGCAACCGTCACACCGTGCAGGTCGCCTGCTCGTCGCCGATGGATATGTTTCAGGTGGTTTCGGACCCGGGGGCGTCGCGATGATGGCAACGCCTTCCATTCATCGCCGCGGCTTTACGCTCATTGAGGTGCTGGTCACTCTGGTTCTGATTGGCATCGTTCTGCCGGCGATCATGCACGGCGTCACCGTCGCGATGGCCGCAGGCGACTCGGCCCGGCATCGGAACGAGGCGACGGAGCTGGCCAAGTCCGAACTCGCCCAGATCATCGCCGGATCACAATGGAGCAACGCGACGAATCTCTCGGGCGATTTTTCGCCCGATTGGCCCGGATACCAATGGAAAGCCACCGTCTATCCCTGGGACCAGGACACCAGCGGCATGGGAATTCAGCAGATCGATCTGACCGTGACCTGGCAGGAACGGGGCCATCCGGAATCGCTGACGTTGACGACGCTCGCCTATCCAAGAGGCCAAACGACATGACGCGGGCGCCGGACAACCTCCGATCGAATCGCCGATCCGGCTTCACACTGCTGGAACTGGTTATTGCGCTGGCGATGGTGACGATTATCGTGGCCACGCTGGCGTCGAGCCTTTCGCTCGCCTACCACGCCACGCAGCGGACCGAAGCCGCCATCGCTCCGTCGCGGCAGGCGGCGATCGCGCTGGATTACATGAGCGACGATCTTCAAAGTGCGCTCCCGCGGGGCACCGAACTGGCCGGGAATTTCGAGGGAACGCAGGCTCAGGACGATCGGGGTCACGAGGCGGATGATCTCATTTTCTATTCCACCGCCGAGAGTCCGCAGCATGTCGATGCCAACGGCGAGATCAAGGAAATTGAGATCACGGTCGAGCATCCTCTGAACAGCTCGGATTATGTATTGGTTCGCCGGGTCACGCGGAATCTGCTGACCGACGTTCAGCCGGCGCCGGACGAGGAAATCATCTGCCGCGGCGTATCGAGCTTCACGTTGCAGTATTTTAACGGCAGCAGTTGGAACCCCACCTGGGATTCAACGCAGGAGGACAACACGATTCCCGCGGCCGTGCAGGTGACGTTGGAGCTTCAAGAGCCTGCCGCGGGCGGAAAAATGCGGACCATCCGTTACGATCGGATCTTTCCATTGTCCTGCTCGACGGCGGCGATCGATCCCGCGGTGAATTCGGGGGTGACTCCATGATCCATTTCCGCCCTCATTTTGACTTGGCGACGGCGCAAAGCACCGCGGGTTCCCGCCGCCGCGGGATGGTCTTCGTCATCGCTCTGGGAATCATCGTGGTTCTGACCGGATTGGTTCTGGTTTTCGCCCAGTCGATGCGAACCGATGCGCTGGCTTCCGCCAATCGCCGCTCGGATGCCGAGGCTGATGCCGTTGAACTGGGCGCCGAGCAGTGGGTCGAAGCGCAGGTGGATGCGTATCAGCCCGATGCCATGACCATCACGCAGGTGCCGGCCGAGGCAATCCAGGTCGGCTCGGGATATTTCTGGATTCTTCAGTACGATCCGGACAGCGATCAGGACCAACTTTTTGGTATCACGGATGAATTGAGCAAGTTGAACATCAACAAGGCGGCGGCGGCGCAACTGATGACTCTTCCATGCGACTTGCAGCAGAACGTGGCCGATGCGATCACGGACTGGCGCAATCCCGTCAATCAGGCCACGGCTGATGGAGCCGAAAGCAGCTATTACGAATCGCTGACCGAGCCGTACCAGTGTAAGAACGAGTTGTATGAGTCGGTGGAGGAATTATTGCTGGTGGAAGGCGTGACGCCGCAGTTGTTGTGGGGTTACGACTTAAATCGCGACGGAGTTCTCGAAGACGCCGAGCGGGCGGCGGGGGGCTCGAACGTGGGTTCGTTCACCGGAGCCGGCGGCGGCACCGACGGGCGCGGAATCTACAATTACCTGACGTGTTACGGGAACGGCGCGGTCAATGTCAACACCGCTTCGGATGTGGTCCTCACCGCCCTGGGGATGTCCCCGGGCAATGCTCAGGCGCTGGTGTCACAGCGCCAGGGTCAGGACTACACCAATACAAACTGGGCCAGTTCACTTCTGAACGGATCGGGCATTCGGGCGAATCAGATTACAGGACAGTCGTCGTTCTATTCTGCCGACATCGTTGCCGTCAGCGGCGACGGGCGCGCCTTCCGGCGCGTCCGCATCGTCGTGAGCCTGCCGAAACAGGCGCCCCCCTCGACGATCGTCTATCGGAAGGATTTAACATCGTTCGGCTGGCCGTTGCCGCAAAGCATTCGAGATGCGCTGCGTTCGGGCAGGGGAATTCAGACCGGAACGATGCAGTCGAGCTTGACCTCCTCGGGCACGGTTGGGCAGAACCATTAAGTAAACGGGAAACAGAGCCGGGCCGGCCCGGTGAATGAATGAAGGAAGAATAACCTTGAAACAGCCGCGACATAAAAAAGTGTTGGGAATTGCGTTGGGCGAGCGGTCGCTGCTGGCCGCGGAACTCATCGCCGCGGAGCGGCCGCAGGTCAAGCGTCTTGCGGAACTGGTATATCCGGAAGGGATTTCGTTTTCGCAGCCGGAGGAGTTGGCCAAAGTCCTGGCTCATTTCCTCAAGGACAACCAATTTTCCACGCGTACGGCGGTGATCGGGATTCCGCTGAAATGGCTCGTCGTCAAGGCGAAGGAAGTTCCTCCCGCCAACGATGCGACGGTCGCCCAATTGCTTCGCCTCGAAGCGGAGGCGGAATTCTCCACGGAATTGAAAGATCTTGTTTATGATTTCAGCGGCACGGCCCCGGATGCGAGTCACGGAGATGCGAGCCATGGAGAGGCCAGCCGCTCCGTTCTGCTGATCGCGACGCAGAAAAAATATATTGATTCCATTGAGATTCTGTGCGAAGGGGCACGGCTCCAGCCGCTGGCCGTGATGCCGTCGGCGATAGCGCTGGGATCGCTCACCGGCTCATCGCTGAAGCGGGATGTGCTGGTTCTTTCGGTGGGATCGGGCGGCGCCGAATTGTCGTCGCAGCGTCAATCGTCGGCGACGGCGATGCGCAGCCTGCGCGCGGCCTCGTCCGAGCCGCCGTTCGTTAACGAATTGCGCCGGGCGGTTTCGACCCTCGCGCTGACGGGGACGGAACGGGAACTCGTTCTCTGGGACGGCGCCGGCATGAACACGGTGGACTTGGGTGAGCGGCTCGGCGTGACCATTCGCAGCGGGGAACTGCATTCGCTGGGCGTTGACGCCACCGAGGCCGGTGCGAACGGCCAAGGCGCAAAATACGCCGCCGCTGTCGCATTGGCGCTGTCAGTGCTGGACGACACCGGCCCGGGCGTCGATTTTCTGCATTCCCGCCTCGCGCCCCCGCGCGAGCATCGAATCCCGCGGTGGGCATATATCGCCGCAGCCGTGCTGGTGGTCGTCATCGGGATTTGCATTTACGCCTATTCGGATCTGGAAAGACGCCAAAAAGCGGTTGATGATCTTCAATCGCAAATCGCCAAGCAGCAGAGCACGGTCGATGCCGCGCGGGATTTTGTTTCCAAAGTTTCGCTGGCCCAGTATTGGCACATTGGCGAGGCACGCTATTTGGCCTGCATGCGCGACCTGGACGACGTGATTCCCGAGGACGGCCAGACCTACGCGACGAGCCTGGAAATCAAGGCGCAAACCCCGCCAGTGACGTCCGGCGCTTCTTCGTCGTCCTCCACGTCCGTCGCCACGCTGTCCGCCAGCGCCGATGAGGCCCGGATTCTGTTCGTCACGCTGCAGGGCCATACCGCCAACCTCGAAAGCGTCACCGCGCTCGTCGAGCGCATGCGGCACAATCCGACCGCTTTTAAGGACATCAAGATCGGCCCGGGAACCAAGGTGCCGCGCACGCAGGAATGGCTTTTTTCCATTACCTTCAGCTACGTGCCTTCGAAAACGGCCGGGACAACCAGCGGACAAACGAAATGACTTTTACTTTTTGAATGACGGAGTGAACGTGGTTTTATCAAAACGGGAAAAATACATCGGCATCGGCACCATTTCGGCGGTGGCCCTGCTGGCCATCAACAGCCTGGTGATCAATCCGTACGTGGACACACTCAGCCAGATCGAGGACCAGCAGAAGTCGGACAAGCAAACGCTGAGCGACAATCAGCTTCTTCTATACAAACAGAAAAGCCTTCAAAAGGAGTGGCAGGCGATGCTGGCCAGCGGCCTGGAGGCGGACCAATCCGTCGCCCAAAGCCAGACGCAGAATGATCTCCAGGTCTGGGCCAGATCCGCCAACATCAATCTGGATGCGGTCAGTTCCGAACCGGTGCCGACGCAGCACGGGCCGTTTCAGATTCTCAATTTCAATCTCGATTTCAACAGCACGGGCGGACAATCGATGCGACAAATCGCCAAGCTGCTCTGGTCGATTGAAAGCGCCAACATCCCCATTCGTCTGAACGACATGAGGATCCAATCGATTCGGGAAGGCACGGATGATTTGGATGTAAAGCTGATTGTTTCCGCGCTGTACATGCCGCCGACGGGACAGGCCGTCTCCCCCGGCGAGTTATTCAATGAAATGGAAGACTTCCAATGAAGATTTGGCTGACGATCATTGTTTTGTGCGCCGGCGCCGGGGTGTTGGCCCAGACAACGACGCGTCCGGAATCCTCGCCGGCCAGGCCGGCGTCCCGTCCTTCGGCGCGCCCGCAGCGAAGCACGTTTTCCCGGCCGCAGGCGCGCCGCCCGATTTTGGTCACGCCGAGCATGCCGACCATCTATGAGGAAGTCGCGACTCGCAACATCTTCGTCAAGGGAAATCAGCGCCCGGCGCCCCAGGCGATTCCTGAAAACACCGGTCCGGGGTCTTACAATTACGTTCCAACCCCGACCGATCTGGTGCTGACCGGCGTGTCACTGACGGATCGCGGGAAAGTCGCCTTCCTTGAGGATCAGCAGGCGAATCAGGTCACGATCGTAAAAATCGGGGACAAGATTTCCACCGGGAAGATTTCCGCCATTACGCTGGACGCCCTCGACTATCGCGACTCCGGCGGCAGGACGATCCGCGTCAAAGTCGGATTTAACCTGGCCGGCGGCGATGTCTGGGGCGTCTCCGGCTCATCATCGACTCAGCCGTCAACGCAGCCGTCGCGCGTGGGTCCACGCGCGCCCGGCGAATCGATGTTGGACTATCTGCGTCGTCGCCGCGCCGCGGAAGAGGCCAAATGAATCGGAATTTACGGGAATGAAAGGGCTATCATGAAACGACATTTGCGTGGGATTACGTTTTTCGCCGGCTCGCTGGCCATTGCGATGATTCACCCAGCGTGGTCCCGGGCTCAGGTCGCGACTCCCGGCGCGTCCAATCCCGGCGCGCAGCCCTCCGCCGACGCCATTGCCGCCTCCGGCCAGGTGCTTGAGCCGACAACGCAGCCGACCACCCGAATTACCTTTAACTTTCGGGATGCGTCGATTGATGCCGTTCTGGATTACCTTTCCCAAACCGCAGGGTTTACGGTCATCAAGCTCCAGCCGGCGACCGGCCACGTCACGATGTTCACCCGGACGCCCATCACCCCGGAGGAAGCGGTCATCTATCTCAACAGCGCCCTGAAAAGCAACGGCTTTACCGCCATTCAAATGGGCAAAGTGCTCGAGATCGATACGCTGGACCACGCGAAGCATTCGAATATTCCGGTTCGGTTCGGCGATGATCCCTCGAAGGTCGCGCTGACAGACGAGTTGATCACCCAGATCATTCCCGTGCGCAGCGTGGATGCGGTGAAGTTGAAGACCGACATCCAGCCACTGGTGAATGCCGAAGCCGATCTGACCGCCAACGCGGCCAGCAATTCGCTCATCATCACCGACACGTCCGCGAACGTTCGGCGGGTGGTGGAGATCGTTTCCAGCCTCGACAAGCGCGAGGCGGCGGCGAGCGATATTCACGTTCGCCAACTCAAATATGCCGACGCCACCGCGGCGGCCAAGCTGATCACCGACATTTTCAATCCTCAGTCGGATCAGACTCAGAACGGGCAATTAGGGGGATTTCCATTCTTCCGATTCCCCGGCGCCGGGGGACGGGGCGGTGGCGGGCGGGGCGCCGGCGGCCGAGGGGGATTCGGCGGCGGCCCGGGTGGCTTCGGCGGGGCGGCCGCTTCCGCGGAGGAAGAGTCCGGCGATACCGGACACGTCGTGGCTTCGGCCGATACGCGAACCAATACCGTCGTCGTCTCCGGCCCGCCGGATACTCTGACCGTTATTGACGCCATGCTCACTCAGCTCGACGCCAATCCCGCGTCCGAGGAAGATTTCTTCATCTATTCCGTGAAAAATGGCCAGGCGGTTGACATGGCCTCGACGCTCAACGGCCTGTTCAGCGGAACCACCGCGAGCAGCACTACGGCCAACCGCTCGCAATTCGCCAGCGGAACCGGCAACCGCGTCTCCGGCAGCGGGTCCTTCGGCTCAAGCGGCGGCGGGATTGGCGGGGGCGGCGGCGGCTTTGGCGGCGGGGGCGGCGGCGGGGGCTTCGGCGGCGGTGGTGGAGGCGGTGGATTCGGGTCCAGCGGTCGATCCAATACCGGCACAACCGCCAGCGCCGGCACCGGTACCGGCTTGATTAACCGCAACGGCGCCGCCACGGCCGGCGGCGTTGGCACGTCAGGTCTTTCCGGCGTGTCCGACCTCATTGGGCAGGTCTATGTCGTTGCGGATCAGGACACCAACTCCCTTCTCGTTGCGACCGCGACGAAATACGAGAAGCGCGTGAAGGACGTCATCGACCAGCTCGATCGCCGCGTCCCGCAGGTTCTGATCAAGGTTCTGATCGCGGAGGTGACGCACGACAACAGCCTGGATTTCGGCACCGACTTCTCCGTGCTGAACATCCGTCCCAGCGGCAACGGCGAAAAGCTCGTCAACACCCTTGGCGCCGCCGCGGCTGCGGCCTCGTCAACAACGCCTGGCGGAATGGTTGCCACCCTGCTCGAAAGCAATATCAGCGTCACCCTGCAGGCGCTGGCGCAGCAGAACAAGCTTGACGTGCTTTCCCGGCCGTACATCCTCACCAGCGATAACCAGGAGGCCGACATCACCGTCGGCAGCGAAGTGCCCTTCGTGACCAGCACGTACGTGGACGAAAACGGCGGCGTGCACAATAACGCCCAGTATCAGGACATCGGCATCATCCTGACCGTCACGCCGCACATCAATCCCGAAGGTTTGGTCACCCTGCTGGTTTCCCCGCAGATTTCGTCTCTCACCGCCCAGACGGTGACGATTCAGGCGGGCGTCTCGCTGCCGGTCTTCGACGTGCGGTCTGCCGACAGCTATCTCACCGTTCGCGACGGGCAGACCGTCGTCATTGGTGGAATGATGCAGGACCAGAAGTTGGCATCGGTGAATAAAATCCCGCTGCTGGGAGATATTCCGTTGCTCGGGAAGCTTCTGTTCTCCTACACCACAACGGACAAGACCAAGACCGAGCTGCTGATCTTCCTCACGCCGCACGTTGCGCAGGAGCCGGACCGGCTCAAGGCGATTTCCAACGATGAAATGCATGGCTTGCGCCTGACGCCCAACGCGGTCGAGCCCGGCGTGTTCCAGGAACACCTGCGGGGCTTGCAGCGAGGCAGCGGCCCGACATCGCAGCCGTCCATCTATATTCCGCCGCCGACATCAAAAGGCGGAGACGATTTCTTCGAGCCGGCTCAACCCGGCACGAAATAAATATCGGGTAGAATCAAAACCATGTGCGCCCAAACCCGGTCAGTCACGTTCGCCTTCATGGTGGCGGCGGCTCTGCTCGTCGCCGCGTGCCAATCGAGCACTCCTTCGCCCAGGCGCGGCGCGCCGGCCGGGCTTCCAGTCGCCGATCAGACCGGCTCATTCGCGCCCACGTCGCCCGATGAGATCGTCGAGACAGACCCCGCCGCGATGCGCTTGCAGGATATCGGCGGATACCTCCTGCTGTATTACCGCGATCATCAGGCGATGCCGCCGCACCTCGATGATTTGCGAGCCATTCCCGGCGGCGCCGATCTTGATTTCACTTCGCCGTCAACGGGCCAGCCCTTTGTTTACTATCCGGTCGGAATGTGGGCCCCCGGCCAGGCTGAGAAATGCATTGTTGCGTACGACCCCGCCCGCACCGCCGGCGGCAAACGGTGGTGCCTGTTCATGACCCTGCCGAAGGCCGGCGCCGCCCTGTCCGTCGATGTCGTCGCTCTTCCCGATCAGATGTTTCTAAACTATCAACGCACCGCGCAATAAAAAAAGCCCCGAATGTACATTCGGGGCTTCGTGATCGACCCAATTAAATCTACCCGGTTTACGCCGCCGCCAATCCTTCAAGGCGGGTGACCTGCCGCAGCGCGATTAACGTCCAGTTTTCCTTGGGCAGCGCGATGAACACTCTCGTCTCCATTGCCACCACCAACCGCGGATTCATGACGTCGAAATTCTTGCCATCCGCCGTATTGATCCGAAACGGCTCGAATGGTTCGTGGTTCAGCCGTTCTTCTAACTCTTTCTTGGTCATTGCCTATCTCACCACGCTGCCGGGCAAAAATCCCTCGAGCTTTCTGGCTCGCACGGGATGCTGCAGCTTGCGGATGGCCTTCGCCTCCACCTGCCGCACGCGCTCGCGCGTCACCTTGAAAATCCTCCCGACCTCTTCCAGCGTGTAGGTATATCCGTCGCCGATGCCGTAGCGCAGTTTGATGATTTCCCGCTCGCGGTACGTCAGCGTCTTGAGCACCTGCTCGATCTTGTCCTTGAGCATTTCCTGCGTGGCCGACTCAACGGGATTGTCAGCCTTCTCGTCCTCGATGAAATCGCCGAAATAACTGTCTTCGCTCTCGCCGACCGGACGGTCCAGCGAAATCGGATGCCGGCTGATCTTCAGCACGCGGCGCGTCTCCGCGACCGTCATTTTCGCCCGGCGGGCGATCTCTTCGATCGTCGGCTCGCGGCCAAGCTCCTGCATCAGCGCCTTGCTGATGTTCCGAAGCTTGCTCATCGTCTCGATCATGTGAACGGGGATGCGGATCGTCCGCGCATGATCGGCGATCGCCCGTGTGATCGCCTGGCGAATCCACCACGTCGCGTACGTGCTGAATTTGAACCCGCGGCGATATTCATATTTGTCCACCGCCCGCATCAGGCCGGTGTTGCCTTCCTGGATGATGTCCAGGAATGACAAACCGCGGTTGCGATATTTCTTGGCGATCGACACCACCAGCCGCAGGTTGCCGCCGGACAGTTTCCGCTTGGCATCCTCGTACTTGTTGTAAATCTTGCGGACGGCCACTACCCGCCGATGCAGGTTCTGGGCGTCTTCCAGCACCAGGTCTTCCAGTCCGCTCAGTTCTTCCTGACAGACCTCCAGGTCCTCGCCGGGATCCTTGATCTTCTTGAGTTCTTCGATGCGCTGCTCCAGCTCCACCATCTTGGTGCTGATGGAGGAGAGTTTTTTCATCAGCGGCGTGACCTTGCTGGTCCGCAGCGCCAATTCTTCCAGGAGCTTGACGCTCCGGCGCCGGCGGCGGCGGATGGCCAGGTGAACCTCTTCCTGCTCTTTTTTGCTCTTGGCGTCGCGAAGCTCGTCCCAATTCTCGCGGTTGCGCGACAGCATCTGCCGAACGGACGTCAGGTTCATCGGAATCCGCTGGCCGATGGTTCCCTTGTCCGCCATCCCTTCATCGGTGCTGATCTTCATCGTCCGATCGAACGGCAGGTCGCCATCATCCACCTGTTGCAGGATTTCCACCGCCGACTGAAGGCAGTAATCGCTCTCCAGCACCTTGGAACGGAAAATCTTGCGGGTGATCTCGATCTTTTTCGCCAGGGCGATTTCCTGCTCGCGTGTGAGCAGGGGGATTTCCCCCATCTGAGTCAGATACATCCGCACCGGATCGTCGATCCGCTTGGTCGAAGCCTCCGCAAGCTCCGCTTCCAGATTCAGATCCAGCGCCTCGTCGTCGTCATCCACTTCCTCAACGGCTTCCTCGCCGGCAGGGCGAGGCTTCGCCGACTTGTCCGGCTTGGTGAGCCTCTCGATCTTCGCGCCGATCTTTTCTATTTTGGGCCGCGCGACGATCTTCTGACCTGGAATGTCGGTTTCGTCGATGAGCTTGATGCCCATCTCGTCGATCATCATCAGAAGCGAATCGAGCTTATCCGGAGAGACAACCTCGTCCGGCAACCGCTCGTTCAGCTCCTCATAGGTGAGGTACCCGCGCGACGTGCCCAAATCCAGCAGCGCCTGCACGCGAAGATCAACTTCCTCTTGCGAGCCAGACCCGATCAGGGGTGATTCAATCCTTGCCATGTCCAACAACCACTTTCCAGCACGGCCGGCACGCACCGGCCATTGATGACGCCAGTCCCGGCCAAAGAATTCAGGGATATTCCCGATCCTTGCAACGAGGACGCCAGCGCCATCCACACTATTCAGTTTTTAGAACCGGGTGCCGAAGAGGCACCGAAGCTACTGGTCCGATCCCGATGATTTCAATGCGACGCGTTTCATCAGGTCGGGCCGTTTCGCTTTTTCGTACAATTGACGCAAGGTGTCTTTGTCCGCCGACAAATCACCTTCGCTGCCGGTTGATCCCGGCGCGCCGGGACTCGCACGCCTCAAATCGGCAACGAGTTTCATTTCTTCGTCCCGGCGTTTTTGATCGGACAGGTCCGCAAGGCAGCCGGCAAGGATTTCCTCACCATTCACCGCCGCCAACGCTTCGTCCGTCCATTTTACCGCCATTCCCTTCAGAACCGAATCCTCCAGCAGCGCCAGGAACTCATTGAATACCGGCTCACCCTCGTCCTGCACATGCCGCCAGAATGCTTTAGCAATATTTCGTAAATCGGCATCAATAAAATCGTCTGGCTGAACGTGTTGCTGGATTCTATGCCAGCGACTTGGCTCTGACAGCAAGAGTCCCAGAATAAATCCTTCTGCCCGCTGGCGAGCGGTCAACCCACTGGCCGGAGCATTGCTTTTCGGCTGATTCGGCTCGGCAACTTGAGCGGCCGGTCCGCCTGATAAGCGCTTGGCCGGCCTGGGCCGGAATCGCCGATTCAGCTCCTCCGCGGGGATTTCCGTCAACCGGCTCACCCGCGTCAGGGCCGCGCCCCATCGGATCGGGTCTACCGGCCCGGACCCCCGCGCCGCTGCCAGGGTCTCCAAATACTGCTGCACCGCCTTCTGCCGGGCCGTCACGCCATCGTCCGCTTTCACATCGCGAACCAACTGCTTCCATTTATACGACAGCGCATCCGTCGCATCCGCGAGGATCTGGTTGAACGCCTCGGGGCCGTTGGCCAGCAAAAATTCATCCGGGTCCATTCCCTCCGGCAGCGATGCGATGGCGATCTCCACCGGCTGGGTCAAAAACAATTCCACCGCCCGATTGGCGGCCTCTTCGCCGGCTCGATCTCCATCGAACAGCAGCACGATCCGGTCCGCAAATCGCCGAAGCATCGTCACGTGATGCTCGGTCAATGCGGTTCCCAGCACCGACACTACGTTGCTGACGCCGAATTGATGTGCCATTACCACATCGGTATATCCTTCGACGACCGCGACGGTGCGGGTCTCGACGATTTTCGCCCGCGCCAGGTCCAGCCCGAACACGCAGCGGCTCTTGGAAAACAGCGGTGTTTCGGGGCTGTTCAGATATTTCGCCGGGTCTTCCGACCCCGGCATCACGCGACCGCCGAAGGCGATCACCCGGCTGTTCTCATCCCGGATCGGAAACATCAGCCGATTGCGGAACGTGTCGTAATATCCGCCGCCGTTTTCACGCGGCTTGACCAGGCCGGCCAGGGCCATCTGCTGCGGCGTGAACTTCTTCATCGGCACGCTGTTCAGCAGCACATCCCAGGCGTTCACCGCCAATCCGATCCGGAAATTCCGGATCGACTCGGCATTGAATCCGCGCTCGGCGAGGTATTTTCTGGCAGCGTCGCCCTGCTGCGGATGGGAGAGCAATTTTTCAAAGAGCATCAGCGCGGCCGACTGCGTTTCCAGCAGAATCTGCCGCTCGCTGACCGATTCCTTCGACCGCTTCGCGGAGGAAAATTCGATTCCTGCCGCCTCGGCAAGCATCCGCAGCGCGTCGATGAATTCGACGCGGTCGCGGAGCATCACAAAGTCGATCGCGTTGCCGCCTTTCTCGCAGCCATAGCAATAAAATCGCTGCTTGGCGGGACTGACGGAGAACGACGGCGTTTTTTCCTGATGAAATGGGCACAGCCCAACAAAATCTTTGCCGCGACGCTTGAGCCGAACGCCTTGACCGACCAGCGCAACGATATCCGTGGCTTGCAGGACGCGGCTCTTGGTGTCGTCAAAAGAGCTATACGCTTCAGCGCGCATCACATCGCCCACCCAAAAGGCCGCAAATCCCCTAAACCCTTCGCGCAACTAGCGTAAGAATCGTTCCCGGCACGCCGGGACTCCCGATGAATATATCACCGGTTCGGATGACGGTCAAATAACGCAGGGCCTTGTCAACACCAAAGTCCTGTAACTGAAAAACGTTACGTAATAATTACTTATAGTTTCTCTAAAAGTATCCACGCGTTTATGGCGGTCGCCCGATATGATTAAATCACCAAATGGAACCCACATGACTCGCTTCACGCTGGAAATTGAAACCGACGGCAGCAACGACATCATCAACCTCAATCCGCCGCTGAAACCGCATCTGCGCGAACTACGCGGCGAAGGGGTGCTCCATCTTTTCATCGTCGGCAGCACCGCCGCGCTTACGACCATGGAATACGAATCCGGCCTGGTTAAACATGACATGGCCGAGGTGTTGCAGCGCCTCGTCCCCGATGATGCTCATTATGCCCACGAAGCGACCTGGAACGACGACAACGGTCACAGCCACGTCCGCGCCGCGTTGGTCGGCCCCAGCCTGTTCGTCCCCTTCGCCGACGGCCGGCTTCTGACCGGCGAATATCAGCAAGTCGTCCTGATGGAATTCGATACCCGCCCGCGCCGCCGAACCGTGATCTGCACGGCCCTATCATAAAGCCGACGGGGCCGCCGTGAGCAAATTTTCCTATCGTCTCCCGCGCGCCCGGTGCAGGTCCGGCTCCCGATGCGTCTTTCCGCTTTTTTCCAGAAGCTTCTGGGCTTTGGCCTGATCCCCGGCTTTGAACACTCCCGTCGTTCTTCCGCCCGGGGCTCCGCTGGTGCAATACGCATAATTGATGTTGACGTGATTCTGCCCCAGCAGTGTGGCCACATCCGCCAGCGCCCCCGACTGATTCGGCAAATCAACGCACAGCACTTCGGTTTCGGTCATCGGCAGGTTCAATTTCCCCAGCACGGCGCGGGCCACGGGCGGATTTTCCGCCACGAGCCGCAGCACGCCGTGTTCCTGCGAATCCACCAGCGTCATTGCGACGACGTTGACCTTCTCATCCGCCAGCGCCCGCGTCACCTGCGCCAAAACCCCCGGCTGATTTACCAAAAAAACGCTGAATTGTACGGCCGTGCGAACGTCGGACATGGCGATCCTCCCGCGTCAAACCGTGTATGATCTTATCTGCAAACGCGCGATGGGCAAAGTGCGAGGTGGAACTGACATGCTATAGTCAACATCGCATGTTCGTATCTCGCGACAAAATCCCACGCAAAGGCGCCAAGGGCTTAAATCTCTGCGCCTTGGTCCGGCGCGCCGGGATGAGTTCATCTTCGAACGGGGGTTTGCCCTCGTTTTGCGAATGAATTTGCCCCGGCTATAAAAGCCGCTATTCGCCGGGTTCGGGAACATGAATCGGAGTTCTATATCATCATCTCCGGTAAACGGTCGATCGGGTCAGATTGAAACGCGATACAAAACCTGCCCCCTCTGCGGCAGCTCCAACATTCATCGACGACGCGAAGCCGTGGTTGTCACGCCTCCTGGCGGCAAGAGCGTCAAGCTCAAACTCCTTCAGTGGAAGTGCATGAATTGCGGCGAATCTTTTCTGACTCCCAGCTCACGCCGTCAATTGGACGAGATTCTGCGTCCCACCCCCATCACGCGGTGACGCCTGAAAATATCTGCCGGCCGCTAAACCAACGCCAGCGAATTGATCGCCTCTTTCTGCGTCGGCTTCAGCGTCAGCACCCGGTCCAGCCGCGTGATTTTGAGCAACTGCATCAGCTTCGCATTCACTCCGCACAAAAGCAGCTTGCTGTTCGGCAGCGCCGACAGCTTGCGATGCAGCCCAATCACGATGCCGATCGCCTGGCTCGAGAGATATTCCACCTTCGAAAAATCCAGGACCAGGATCCGCCGGTCTTCCTCGTCCACCAGCTTGTTGAGATCCTGCCCGATCGATTCCAACTGCAATGGATCCATCAGCGACGGCAGGCGAAATTCGATCACGCTTGCCTTGTCGATCCGGGTGATGATGTATTCCTGGCTCATGTGACGGCAAGTTTCGGCGTGAACGCCGGTAAAAGCAAACGGATTTTTAACCGCAAATGCCACAATCTCTAAATGGCGTCAGGTAATAACGGTTATGAAACGTCAGAAAACCGCCCCGGGGGCTCACGCAAACGGACCTAAAGCTATCAGACCTTCCCGCCGATGCTGTAAGCAGGATGTCATTCAACGGGATCATGTCATCCATCTCACAGTTCCTGAGCGAAACCGTGCACTTTTTCGGCCACCATCCGATTTACGCCGCCGCGGCCGTTGGAGTGGCCGTGCTTGCCGCCGCGTTTTTCAAGTTTGGTTCCGATTAAAGATTCGCGGCGAAGAGGTCACTTCCCCGCCAGGACTGGCTTGGCCCGCTTCTTAACCGGAGAAGCGCCCCGCGGTTCGACCAGCGCTATCTTCAACACCTCGTCGATGTGTTCCACGAAATGAAACTTCAACGAATCGCGGACTTCCTGCGGAATCTCCGGCATGTCGCGCTCGTTGCGTTTCGGGACAATCACCTGCTTGATCCCGGCCCGCTTCGCCGCCAGGGTTTTTTCCTTTAACCCGCCGATCGGCAACACCAGGCCGCGCAGCGTGATCTCGCCCGTCATCGCCACGTCGTGCCGGACTGACCGGTTGAGCATCAGCGACGCCAGCGCCGTGAACATCGCCACACCGGCGCTGGGGCCGTCCTTGGGCACCGCGCCCTGCGGCACGTGGATGTGAATGTCGCTCTCCGCCACAAGTTTCGGATCGATCCCCAGCTCCTGTGCCCGCGAACGGATCAGCGTGTACGCCGCCGTCGCCGATTCTTTCATCACTTCACCGATCTGTCCGGTCAGGGTGATGACTCCTTTGCCCGGCATACGCGTGGCTTCGATGAAGAGAATCTCGCCGCCCACCGGCGTGTACGCCATTCCCGTCGCCACGCCGGGAACGCTCGTCCGGCTGGCAAGTTCTGGATCGAATTTTCGCGGGCCGAGAACCTCGGTGACTTTTTCGCGTGTGATCGCGACCTTGTCGGTCTTTCCCTCGACGATCTCCGCCGCGATAGAGCGTGCCACCGCACCGATCTGCCGCTCCAGATTCCTTACCCCCGCTTCGCGCGTGTATCCCTCGATGATCCAACTCAACGCTTGATCCTGGAATTTCACCTGCTTGGTCGGCACGCCGTTGGCTTCCAGTTGTCGCGGCACCAGGTATCGCCGCGCGATATCCAGCTTATCCCGGTTGGTGTAGCCGGGGATTTCGATGACTTCCATTCGGTCCCGCAGGGGACCGGGCACCGGGTCCATCGTGTTGGCCGTCGCGATGAACAGCACGTGCGACAGATCAAACGGCACGTCCAAATAATGGTCCGTGAACGTGTGGTTCTGGGCCGGGTCCAGAACTTCCAGCAGCGCCGCCGCCGGATCGCCGCGAAAATCCGTCCCCACCTTGTCGATCTCATCCAGCATCATCACCGGATTGCGCGTCCCGGCCTTTCTCAATTCGGCGATGATCCGTCCCGGCATCGAGCCGATGTACGTCCGGCGATGTCCGCGGATATCCGCCTCATCGCGCACGCCGCCCAGCGCGACGCGGATGAATTTCCGGCCCATCGCCTCGGCGATGCTCTTGCCGAGCGACGTTTTCCCCACGCCCGGCGGCCCGACGAAACAGAGGATCGCGCCGCCGCCGTCCGGCTTGAGCTTTCGCACCGCCAGGTATTCGACGATCCGCCGCTTCACCTTGTCCAGATCGTGATGATCCCGGTCCAGAATCTTCCGGGCCTCGGCCAGGTCGATCTTGTCCGTGGTCATGATCGACCAGGGCAGTTCGCTGAGAATCTGCAGGTACGTGCGGATGACGCCGTATTCGGGGCTCGCGCTGGGAATGGATTCGAGGCGATTCAACTCGCGGGTCGCCTCCTTCATGACCGCTTCGGGAAGCTGCGCCGCATCGAGGCGCGTTCGCAGCGTTTCGGTTTCGCTTCCGCCGGCGCCGGAGTCCTGGTCCCCCAGTTCCTTGCGGATCGCCTTGAGCTGCTCCTGCAAATAATATCGCCGCTGGCTCTTGTCGATGTTTTCCTTCACCTGCGACTGAATCTTGTTTTGCAATTCCAGCACGTCGAGCTGCGTCGCCAGCCGCGACGCGATGATTCGCAAACGCTTTTCAACGTCCGTTTCGTCCAGCATCCGCTGTTTTTCGCTGATGTCGTCTTTTTCCACCGGCAGATTGGCCGCCAGAAAATCCGCCAGCGACGATGCGGTCGTGATGCTGTTGAGCACCTGTGCCGCTTCGTCCGGAGTATTGGGGGACAGTTCGATCACCCGATTCGCCTGCTGGCGAACCGAAGCCACCAGCGCATCCAGCCCCGGCCCAGGAATGACAACATCCTCCACCACCTCGATGCGCCCCATCGCGAACGGCTCGGTCTGTTCGATCCCCAGCAACCGGAATCGCACCAGCCCGTGCACGATGATGGATTGGTTCCCATCCGGCAGCTTGAACAGCTTCAGGATCATGCACGCGGTTCCAACCGTGAACAGGTCGTTGTACTGCGGGTCCTCCACGTCCGCGTTTTTCTGCGTGACTACTCCGATCAGCTTTTCCGCCGGCATCACCTCGTCCAGGAGATTTTTGCTCTTCTGCCTCCCGACGTTCAACGGCATCACCGTGCCGGGGAATACCACGATGTTCCGGATCGGCAAAATCGGAATCAGGCTGGGGATGGTCAGTTGTTGCCCGTTGCCCGCCGTGCGAATGATCGTCGCGGTGGGATTACGCTCAATGATTTGGGATTCTGCCATGTCAGTGTTTCTTCAACTCAGAGCTTCTTGGGCAGTTCGATCCACAACATGCCGTCCTGATGTCGCGCGGTGATGTGTTCCCGCTGCACATCCTCGGGCAGTTCCACGTCGCGCGCGAATGACCCGTGATCGATCTCCATTAAGTGCATGCGAATGCGTGTATGCCGTGTTTCGGTGGTTTCGGTGCACATCGGCACCGCGCGGTTTCCCCGCAGCCGCAGCCGGCCGTCAACCACCTCGATTTCGATCTTGTCTTTTTCCACTCCCGCGAGGTCCACGCAAACCAGATACGCCGCATCCGTTTCGTACAGGTTTACGTTCGGCGTCCAGTTTTCGTTGGGGAAGAAGCTGTAGTACCCCTTGGATTGGAGTTGCTCCAGCATCTTGCTCGGAGAGGTCTGCGGGCTTTTGAACGGCTTTTCGGCGCAATGGATCGCAACCATGGCTACCTCCGTAGCATATCTTACGGTTCTGTCAGTCAAATTCACCGGTCAAAATCGGCGCGTTTTGCGCCGACGGAGCCCCGGCGGAAATTTCCAGCCGGTCCCGGCTCTGGGCGCCGGTCGCGCGGAACGGATAAACGCTCTGGCCCGCCTTCGGCTGGATGCCAGCTATTCTTATCGGTTCGTCCGATCCGCGCCTTGTCCAAACTTCGTATGTCATTCCCGCATCCAGCATCCGTAACTGATCGCACAAAAAATACCCCTTCTGCCGCGAAGAATTCCAGACGATCATCGCGTTGGTGATGGGTGAAGCATCCATGGCCGTCAGCCGGATAAGCCGTGTTTGCGGATCGGCAAGGATTTTGCCCAGGTCTTCGAGTTGGCCCGCGGCCTCCGAATCCGCGGTCTCCAGCAATTCAGCCCGCTGCTGCTGGCCCTGGCCCCACACTCGTTCATATTCCACCGCACTGGCACTAAAGCCCAGCGCCAAACACGCCACCACCAGCATTGCCCCCCAGCCTGTCCCCCGCGCCGGTTCCTGGACGTACCCCAAGGCGGGGCGATCGTTCTGATTTGGCGTTTCATTCGACATAGAGTTTCAAAATAAGGCCGTCACTGAATTTTCCGCCAAGGCACGATATCCCGTCAATCGACCAAAATCCAAGTCCGCGCGATATTTCGCCCTATCGCACCGACGGATGGACGGATAGACTCGACCTCAGCCGACCGCGGGAAAGACGACCGTTTTATGCTTATCCGCATTGGTTTTGACCTCGCCTTCGATTTGCCGGCCTCGGTTTCGATGCTTCTGATGCTCTATACGCATCCCTGCCGGTCCAGCAGTCTTCTGGCGCCCGAGACCATTCACTCCTCGCCGCCGACGCCTATCAATACCTTTATCGATCAATTCGGCAATCGTTGCGGCCGCATCGCCGCTGCCGCGGGAGAATTGCGCCTCTGGCACGAATCCGTCGTCCGTGATTCGGGCCTGCCCGATCCGGTCCATCCCGAGGCGGCCCAAAGCGACATCCACAACTTGCCCCTCGACGTCGTTCCCTTCCTCTTCGCCAGCCGATATTGTGAAACCGATCACCTCAGCAACATCGCCTGGGGACTGTTCGGCAACACGCCCCCGGGCTGGCCCCGCGCCCAGGCCGTCTGCGACTGGGTACACAACAATGTTCAATTCGGCTATGAATTTGCCCGCCCGACCAAATCAGCCCACGAGGTTTACCAGGAGCGCCGCGGCGTCTGCCGCGATTTTTCGCATCTCCTGATTACTTTTCTGCGCTGCCTGAACATTCCTGCCCGATACGTCACCGGCTACCTCGGCGACATCGGCGTCCCGCAGGTTCCCGATCCGATGGACTTCAGCGCCTGGACGGAAGTCTTTCTCGACGGCCGTTGGTACACGTTCGATGCCCGGCACAACATGCCGCGCATCGGCCGCATCGTCATGGCCCGCGGCCGCGACGCCGTGGATGTCGCCATCACCACGTCCTTCGGGCCATCTACGCTGAAGAAGTTCATTGTGATTACGGACGAAATCCCCCGGGACGAAGACCCGGCTCCCAAACCGCTCAACGCCAGCGCTCCGCCGGCCGCGGCTCAGTTGTCGTAAAGATCGCGCACTCAAAGACCAGCTCAATCGCGCACGCCGGGATCACCGATGCGTTTTGCGCTTTCATTCATGATGAATCTGTGGCAGAGGATTGGGAACATGATCGATAATCCCCCGGTCTTTTAAGATTGACGCAATCTCGTCCATGTGCTGGTTCAGATACGGAACCAGCGCCGGATTGCTTCGGGAACTGTGCCCGTTGCGTGCCATTTCCTGCGCGGCCGAGTCCGCGTCCCAGTGCTCCACCAGCACTCGATAATAAAATGTCGCCCCATTGGAACGCTGGGCTCCGCTGGAGCAATGGAGCAGCACGGGCTCGCCGTGCTTCTGCGCTTCGAAGATTTGCGTCACCGCATTGGCATAGGATTGAATATCGCCCGTGCCATCCCCGTTCAGCGGATCGACAAACCGCTCGATTCCCAGTTCCTTTGCCGCCCGCGCCTCCGCCGCCATGTCGGGATCGCCTGGATCATCCGAGAGCAGGCAGACGATCACTTTGATCCGATCATCGACCAGCACTTTCCGGATTAGATGCCGATCGATCTGCCCGCTGGCATAAATCTGCCCCGCATCCACGGTCCGCAGTTTTCGAGGAACGAACCGATCTTTCCATCGTCCGGCGTTGTCGCAGACGTACCAGATCCCCAGCCCCGCCGCGACGAGCGCCACGCCCCAGACCCACCACCGCCGCGAGGTTGGGGTCCTTACCGATTCCGAAACTTCAACGTGCTCTGCTTTCATCCCAAAAAGCCCACGGCATCGCCGTGGAAAAAACGCCAAACATCCGGACGGCGGGAGTCGAACCCGCACGGGCATTTCTGCCCAACGGATTTTAAGTCCGTAGCGTCTGCCATTCCGCCACGCCCGGGTTCCTGCAAATTGTATCCAGTCTTAACGCCGCAGCATCACCAGCGAGAATATGCCGAAAATAATGCAATACCATCCGAACGGTCCCAGCCGGTGATGGCGGAAATAGCGCATCAGGAATCGGGTGCTCAGATAAGCGCAAATCCCCGCCACCAGCGCTGATGCCGCCGTCACCCCCAGCATGGGTCTGGCCGCCGGCTTGAACAGCGATGGAACCTTCAGCGCGGCCGCCAAGCCGATCACCGGCGTGGCCAGCATGAACGAGAACCGGGTCGCCTGTTCGTAGCTCAATCCGGCGAGCAATCCCGCGGCGATGGTCACGCCGCTGCGCGAAATCCCCGGCAACAGCGCGAAGGTTTGCGTGGCTCCGATCGACGCTCCTTCGATGAGCGTCAATTCCTCGGCCCGGCGACGTTGGTCCGGGGCATCCTCGGCCGGATCGCGCTCGTCATCCGATATTGCCGCCCCGGCCGCCGCCGCGGTCCTTTCTTCCCCCGCGTCCTGCGTGGGGGACGGTGCGGGAAGCGGTCGTTTTTCCCGCTCACTCGCCCGGCGTTTCAGCACATCCGCCCCCAACATGACAAACCCGTTCGCTACCAGCACGGCGGCTACGATCCACGTTTTGCGGGGATCTTCGAACAATTGTCGCAACTTTTTTTCAAACACCAGGCCGAAAAATCCCACGACGATTGTTCCCGCAATCAGCAGCCACGCGAATTTACTCGGCTCGTCGTAAATCAACCGGCCGCGTTTGGCGCTGCCGATGAATGCCAGGATCACTTCCCGCCAATCATTCCAGAAGTAGATAAACAGCGCGATGGCCGTCGCCAGGTGCAGGGCCACGACGAAAGCCAGGAAATCCGGTCTTTCGCGGTTCCCCAAATCCCAGCCCAGCAGTGCCGGCAGCAGAATCGTCTGCGCCAGGCTGCTCACGGGGAAAAGTTCGGAAATTCCCTGTAATGCGCCCAGAAACAAGGCATGCGACATTTCCATGCGGCAAGAGGCTACGAAACGGGGTGATCCTCCGCCAGTGGGGTCACTCGTCAATTGCGGTCACTTTGCCGATGGCCAATGGCCGGTGCGTGAGCAAATCGGTCTGGGGCGGCATATGACAGCTTCCGCAAAGTCCCATCGCCGCACACATGCCAATTCATCGCCCGGAATCTGCTTTGTCACCATCAACGCTTAATACCTCGTACGAATGCGGCTTGATCTGTAATGTGAACGAAAACCGCGGCGGACCCTGTGGTTGGCCGCTGCGTGTGGTCGGACCAAAGCGGACGGGCGGGGGAGGATCGCCTTCGATCAACTGTCCCGTGGCCACATTGCGCAAATGCCTGAAACCCCCCGCGATGCCCACCGTCACATCGGCCGGCGTCGGCAGGAACGACTCCACCACGAAGGTGTTGTTGTCGTACGCGAACAGGCTGATTTGGGCCGGACCGTCCAGGATGACCGGAAAATCGCGCAAAATCACATGCTTGATCGCCCCCAAGACCTCCGGCGGTAGACGGTAAAGATCGGTGAAGTTGTCCGGGATCGTCAGCACGTACAGAGTCCCCTTGGAATAATGATCCATCAGCAGGATCGGATATCCGTTGCCGTTGGCTATTCCGCTGACCAGCACCCACGCATCATTGGTCAGAAAGTCGATCTCGGGGATCAGAATACCTGGTGACAGCGACGCCGTGCCGATGGGCCTTCCACGCGGGCCCTGGAATTCCGTGACGGCGACTTTGCGGTTCGTGAATCGCAGCTCGCAGATGTCTTCAATTCCTTTTCCCTGCAACGCCCGCAACAGGCCTGAGGTGATGACCACCGATTTGCCGGCCGTCAGTTGCGATTTGATCTTGCTGACGATGTCCGGATCGAACTTGGCGGATTCGGTCAGCAGCAGCATGTTGCCATCCACTGGGAAAGAGGGATGCAAGTCGATGGGAATGCCAACCATGCCGAGAAAATTGTGCAAAAAATCTTCCCCCGTGGCATGTGGCGGGCGATAACTCTGGATGCCGATCGGATTGCCGAGGCTGCCAAGAACGGCATCCACCTGTTCCAGCGAATATCCGGCCGCCCTGGCCATGATCGGCTCCGGTCCGTCCAGCGGTTGCCGCGGATTCGCCAAAAGCCGGGAATAATCAAAGCTGGTGCGGAGGTCCTGCCAGAGCGTGCGATCCCCGGCCGCGACCGGCCGTTCCAGCGCCGCCCAATTGAATAGCGTAATCTCCGGCGCCTTGGCGAACATGGTATCCCACAACTGCTCGGCATAGCGATCGACATATTTCACGTCGAACGTATCCACCCATCCACCGCCATTGCGGCCCGGGGCGATGTTGTTGAAATACCGAACGATCGAATAGCTCTGGTAAGGCTGAAGATGCTGTTCCGTATAAACCGGATCGCGCGTTTCCGTCCCGGTATAAATCCCGTCGAAAATCCGCGGCTCACGGTCCAGGTCATATCCCAATCCCTGAAAGTGCTCGTACCAATTCGGGAATTTGATGATGATCTTCACATGCGGATTCACCGCCCTCGCTGGCTTCATGAGGACGTTTTCCGAAACATCATCCATTGTATCCAGGCGATATTGCGTCCAGGTTCTGCCGCCCTTGGCGGCGATGTCCCTGTCCGTCTTGGTGCTGTAAAAATAGAAATCGTCCAGAATGATTTCGTCGAAATGCCGCGCGGTCATCTCGGTGACCTTCTGCACATATTGCAAATCCTTCGGGTCGGCATAGTCGAACGACCGGAACTGTCCCCCGTCGCTGTCCACCAGGGCCATTCCGCCGGCTACGCGGACGCCGTGATCCAGAAAGAATTTCTTGATCGGCTCGATGGAATCCTCATCGGCGGTCTGGCGGCTCCGGTAAGTTTCGATGTAGACCTTATCGATTTTGAGTTGGCTGCTGAGATTCTTCCAATGTTCCGCCAGCCACTGCGGGTCTTTCATCTGCCGGGTGACGCCGACGGGGACATAAACAGCGACGGCGAAATTCTGGTAATTGCCCGCCATCAATGGCGACCCGGAAATCAAAAGCACCGCGAGGCCCGCGACCCAGACGAAAAATGGCTTCATGGGTGAAAGCTCCGGTTCATTGTAACCGATGCCGTTATCCCGTGCCGATCGCGCTGGCGGTGGCATGAGTCTCAATGTGGCTCAGGCTGATGAGCCAGCCGGTGATCCCCAATTCCGCGGCAATGCGGGCGCACTCTCCGCTGAGTTGAATGCCCGGCTGGCCACTGGGGTTTCTGACGATCTCGATATCCGTCCAGGCGATCCCGCCGCGCCATCCCGTTCCCAGCACCTTCAGCACAGCCTCCTTGGCCGCGAATCGCCCGGCCAGGTGCTCGAAATATCGCTTGGGATTGGCAGAGCAGTATTCCTGTTCGGCCGGCGTGAAAACCCGATCCAGGAAATGCTGCCCATGCTGCTCGTGCAGCCGCCGAATCCGGGCGGTCTCAACCAGATCAATGCCATGGCCAAGAAGCTGCATTGAGGGAATCATAAGGGGAGAAATCGGATCGGGAAAACATCGGCGGCTGCATGATGGATTCGCGTGAAGCGATTCCGCTTTCCGAACGCGGGAAACGGTAAGATTGAGCAGCGGCCATCCTGTACACGGATCGAGTGCGATGCGTCTTTCGGATTTCTGGCGTTGGATTTGACATCGACCGTGGCGTTTCGATACTCGTCGCGTCTTTGGCGGAGTTTTTGACGTGAAGACCAGTGCTTTGGCAATATCGGCAGTATTGATTCCGCTCCTGGCTCTGCCCGGTTGCCGCTCTGAGCCGCCGGCGTCGGGGGCCGAGGGCGGGGCAGTGTTCAGCCCTCCTTCTTCGGTTGTCGCGAGTCCCGACGATGATGTGATCGCCACGGTTCGCGGCGACAAGATCACCCGCAGGGACCTCGAGCCCGTTCTCATGGAGGGATACGGACTGAACGTCCTGCTGACGCTGGTGCAGTTGGATTTGGTGGAGCAGGAAGCGGCCAAGCTCGGCGTGGTGGTGACGCCCGCCGATGTAGACCACGAGCGCGCCATCACCATGGGCAACCTCCGCCGCGATACCGAGGAAACCGACAGCACCGGCGAGCCCACCACCCAGCCGACCGACAATCTCACTGCCGACCAGGAAAGCCAGCTTCTGGATCAGCTTCTGCAGCAATACCACATCAGCCGGCCGGAATTTAACTTGGTCCTGCAGGTGAACGCCTATCTGCGCAAGATCGCCGAGCCGCAGGTCGATGCCAAGCTGACGGACGATGCCGTTCGCCAGCAATTCAATATCATGTACGGCGAGAAAGTGGTGGTGCACTTCATCGTCTGCAACAACATGTCCGAAGTGGCCCAGGTGCGGCGCGACTTCGCCGCCGGCAAGAATTTTGAAGAGGTCGCCCGCCTCCGCAGCCTCGATCGTACGACGGCATACACCGGCGGCGAATTGCCGCCATTCACCCTGCAGGACAATCGCTTCCCTCTGGAGTTCAAGCAAGTGGCGTTCAGCCTGAAAAAGGGAGAAGTCTCCGATCCCGTGCAGATCGGCCGATTCATTTACATCGTCAAATTGATCGACCGCATTCCCCCGGCGCATGCCCGGTTCGAGGATTACCGCGATTCGGTGAAACGGGACCTGCGCGAAAGCACCGTGCAGGCCGCCATGAAGGTCATGCGCGAGCAACTGGGCCAGACGGCGATCAAGACACTCACCATCCGCGACCCGATGCTCGCCCAGCAGTGGGCGGACAAGATCAATCAGAAGAGCGGGCAAATCCACGACGCCAAACAGCTCCGCGCAGAGCTGGACAGCGAGCACGCGCCGGCGACGATTCCCTCGCCGCCGGATTCCGGCGTTTTGGCCCCCGCACCTGCCGTCGGACCGGCGACTATGCCGGCCACCGCGCGTTAAACAGCGGTGCAACCGGCACTTATTGCAGTTCTGCTTCCCACGCAAAATTCAGTTGATTTCGCTACAATTGAGCTTGTCATGAGCAACCAACCGTTCCGAATCGACGTGTCATCGCGCATTTCGCGCCTGCCCCCGTATCTCTTCGGCCGCATCAACAAAATGAAGTACGAGAAGCGGGTGGCGGGCATCGACATCATCGACCTGGGAATGGGAAACCCCACCGACCCCACGCCTGAGTCAGTCGTGAAAAAACTCGCCGAGGCTGCGCGCGATCCCCGAAATCACCGCTACAGCGTCAGCAACGGCGTCGCCGGCCTGCGCAAGGAAGTGGCCAAAAAATACGAATCCAAATACGGCGTCCAACTCAACCCAGAAACCGAGGTGATCGCCACCATCGGCAGCAAGGAGGGCTTCAGTCATCTGTGCCTGGCCCTACTCGGACCTGGCGACACCGCCATCGTTCCCGACCCGGCGTTCCCCATTCACATTTATGCCGTCGCCATGGCCGGCGCGAATGTCATTCGCGTTCCGCTTGGCAGCGATCAGGCCTTTCTCGCCCGCATCGAGAAGATGATCGAGGGCCTATACCCCACGCCCAAGCTGCTGATTCTTAACTATCCGCACAATCCGACGGCCCTGACCATCGAGCCGGATTTCTGGGACCGCGCCATCGCCATGTGCCGCCGTCACGGAATCATGATCATCAGCGATTTCGCCTACGGCGAAATCTGCTTCGACGGCTACAAAGCCCCCAGCTTTTTGGCGGCCAGCGGCGCCAAGGATGTCGGCGTCGAATTCACCACCATGTCCAAGAGCTACAACATGGCCGGCTGGCGAATCGGTTTTTGTGCCGGAAATTCCGAGATGATCAAGGCCCTTTCCACGATCAAAGGCTATTACGATTACGGAATTTTCGCCCCGATTCAGATTGCCAGCATTATCGCCATGCGCGAGCACGCCGAGGTTCCCGCCAAGCAGAGCAAGGTCTACGAAAAGCGCCGCAATGTCGTTTGCCGCGGATTGGACAAGCTCGGCTGGACCTACGAAAAGCCTCGCGCCAGCATGTTCGTCTGGGCCAAGATCAAGCACGAGCATCTTAAAGGCCAGGGCACGATCGATTTCTGTTTGCGGATGATGGATGAGGCCCAGGTAGCCCTCGCTCCCGGCCGCGCCTTCGGCGAAAACGGCGAAAATTTCGTGCGGATCGCCCTGGTCGAAAACGATCAGCGTCTGAAGCAGGCGATGGCCAACCTGGAACGCGCTCTGATCCCTCGCAATCCCAAGCCCAAGCGGCCAAAGGCCGCGACGGCGTAGGTGGATGGCGTCGGAAACGTTGCGATACGAAAAGTGATTTTAAAGTGCGTAAGGCGTCAACTCATCAAAGCTGGATCATGTCCAAAGAATCCGAGTATGAAGTTGTGTCTAGCGGCGGGAAAAATAGCAAAAGTAACCAATTGCCAAGAGATGAGGGCGCATTTGGCCAGGAAGCGATGGCGATTGTTTGATCCCCAATGGGTAGAAGAACGGTTGCGGTTGGCTTCCAAGCGCGGCTACGAGAATGACGTTGCAACTTTTGTTTCGAAATTGTTATTACGCAGAAAAACTGGTGGGAAAGACGACGCCTCAAAAATCTAGAATTTTGCTACCCGGCGGTCGAATCACGCCGAGCGCCGTACGTACACATCGCCGACTTTGGCTAATTCACTGACCAAACCTCGGTCGGCTTTGCTTTGCAGGTCATCGAGAAATCGAATGGTTTGCGGCTCAAGACAAGGTTCGGAAGGATCGGCGTCGGGAATGACTGCGTCTACCTCTACTCGCACGACGCACGGGGCAGCGTGAATCCATCGCTCGAGCTTCGTATGCTTGCCTTGTAGAGCCATGCTGCTACCTATCGAAGAAATGCACTGTTACTAGTTTAGCGGTCCGCTCAATCGAAATCCACGCCCAAACAGACTTGACCGAGGTTCCATCGGCCAAAGGCTGTTCGAATTCAGCGACCGGATTCGGACGCGCGTCCGATCGTTCCCGGAGTATTTTAGCAGTGTCCAGTCCGCCTAAAATTTGCCAGCCGGCGATTCGGCGTTCGCGCAGCCTTTCGTCCGCGTGCGCACCAAAGACATAGCGTTCATTTCGCACAGCCTGCCGGATGTTTTCAGCCAAGACGCCCAAATGTGGGCGAGTATATCCAATCCATTGCGCCGTATGCCATGTCCGGGAAAATCTTCGATCTATGTTCTGGCTGAAGAGAGGACAAAGAAAAACGCGGTTCCACGTAATCTAAGCCGATATTGAATAGATGCACTCACCCCAGTCGAATTGGCTCCATCGGTCCCTGCCGCGGCGGCGGGTGGTGTTTGCCGCCGGCGCGATATTTGTCGTCAGCGTGGCGTTGCTCGTGGTGGAGTTTGCCTCGGCTCGGCGCAATCGAACGATCTTCGGGAACGATCTCGGCGGCGATTTTCCCGCATTTTATGTCGCCGGGAAAATCCTCACGCAGTATGGACCCGACAGATTGTACGATCTGAGCCTCCAATCTCATTTTTATCATGAGCTAATCCCCGGAAATCCGCCGAACGTCTCGTTGCCCTATGCGTATCCGCCGGCCGTCGCGGCCGTGCTGCGGCCACTGGCGGCATTGCCGTATGCCACCGCGGCAGCGGTTTGGACGATGGTTTCCGCCCTGTTGTATTTCGTGGGCGTCGGACTTCTGTGGGTCGCCTGCGACGATATTCCCCCGGCAGATCGGCTCCCCGCCGCCATGTTGTGCGTGGCATTCGAACCATTCGTAATCGAATGCCTTCACGGCGGACAACTCTCCACGGTCGCCTTCGCGGCGGTTTGCGCGGCGATCTTCTTCCTGCGGCGGGGAAAACTCTTTGCCGCCGGGGCCGCGATGGGATTGTTGGCTTACAAGCCCACGCTCGTTCTATTCCTGCCTCTGATGCTGGCCAAAGACCGCAAGATCGTAGCCGGCGCGATGGCGACCATTGTTGCCGGCGCCGGCCTGTGTCTTTGGACGGCTGGGACCCACGGCTGCGCAGCGTTTATTCATCTCATGGTCACCTATGCCCGATCCGCCGCCGGAGGCGGTGGCTTTTCCCTCTGGAAATTCGTTGACCTGTCCGCGTTCAGCAAGCTGCTCCTGCACCGCCCCGACGCCCCGGCCTGGGCAATTCCCGCGGTGGGCGCAGCCATTGTGATGGTATTCCTGTGGCAATTTTCGCAGCGGAAGCGCGACAACTCTTGCGATCTTTCGATCTGGGCGATGGCTCTCACGGCCACGCTGGTTCTGAACCTGTATGTCGGGATTTATGACAGCGTATTGATTGTGCCGGCACTTTGGATCACCGCTGAAGAAGTTTACCGCCGCACGGCCGCATTAACCTCGGCGTTTCAATGGCTGCTGGTTTTGGTATTCATCTCTCCATGGATTTCCCAATTCCTGGCTCGCTCCATCGGCTTGCAGATTGATACTTTGGCCCTGCTCGCGGCCGGGGGGTATCAACTGTCGCTTTGGGGATATGAGAAACGAAGCTGGGCCCCTCTCGTTCTGTCAAATGCGGGATGAATCCTGGCGAAAATTATCGAAATATGATAACACGGTAGCATGCTCATTACCTTCCGTGGCCAGTTGGGTGAAGATTTGTTCTTCGACCGGCACACGGGGGTGACAAGGCGGTTTCCCGAGGAACTTCGTGGCGTGGCGCAGCGAAAATTGCAATATCTCAACGTCGCGGCTCGGTTGAACGACTTAAAAATTCCTCCGGGCAATCGCCTCAAGGCCTTGAAAGGCCGGTTGGCCGGATATTATTCAATCCGCATCAACGACCAATGGCGGATTATCTTCCGCTGGCGTGATGGAGCGCATGAGGTTCAGATTGCGGATTATCATTGAGGTGTCCTATGCGTCCGCCGAATCCCATTCATCCCGGGCAAATGCTTCTGCAGGAATTTTTGGCCCCGGCCGGTCTGTCGCAGCGGACATTTGCAAAGCGGCTCGGCTGGACCGTGGCCAAGCTCAATGAGTTGATCAATGGCAAGCGGGGCATCACGGCCGATTCGGCGCTCGATCTGGCCGCCGAACTCGACACGTCGCCGGAAGTCTGGCTGAATCTCCAGATGCAATTCGATCTTCGTCGCGCGGAACTGCGTCGGCGGCATGCGTCGTGATTCGCGAAGGCAGCTACCCTTTCAGCCCCGTCATCGTCACGCTTTCCACAAAATATTTCTGCGCCGCGAAGAACAGAACAATGCACGGCAACATGCACACCACGCTGGCGGCCATCAGGTGCTGAGCCTCCATCGCCCCGAACTGTCCCCGGAAACTGTTCAGGGCCAACGTCAGCGTGCGGTTCTCCGTGCTGTTCAGATAAATCAGCGGGCCCATGAAGTCGTTCCACGCGCCCAGGAAGGTGTAGATCGCCACGATGGCGATGACTGGGCCGCTCAGGGGGAGCATCAGTTGCCAGTAAACCCGCCAATGGCTCGCTCCGTCCATGCGGGCGGCTTCCACCAACTCTTCTGGAATTTGCGAGAAGAATTGCCGGAACATGAAGACAAAGAATGGGCTGGCCAGCCAGGCCGGAATCACCAGCGGCCAGAAGCTGTCGATCATCCCCAGCCAGCGGAACAGGATGAAGACCGGGATCATCGTCACCTGCGCCGGCAACATCATCGTGCTCAACATGACCATGAACAGGATCGATCGTCCGCGAAATCTGAACCGCGCGAATCCGAATCCGACCAGCGAGCAACTGATGATTTGGCCGGCCATGCAGAGCGTGGTGATGACCACCGTGTTGGCCAGCGCCGGCCAGAAGTTCATGCGGTCGGGCGCCAGGGCGTCGGGATAGTTCGACCACTGGATGTCGGAAAGCTTCTTGGGCAGCGAGGTAAAATTTCCGGCCTGCACCTGCGAATTGGTCTTCAACGATCCGTTGACGATGAAATAAAAGGGAAGCAAAAACGCCACGGCGCCGAGAACCAGAATGGCATAAACCATCAGCCGATGCGCGGGTGAAATGGCTGCGGCGTCCCGGTGCTTGCGGCGCGTCCACATCGCGGCCGCCCCGGCCGCCTCGACTACCGGCGACGGTTGAACCGCGGTTTCCAGCGTGTTGGGCGTCTGGCTCACGTCTTGAGGCCCTCGTAGTAAACCACGTTCCGCGATCCTCGGAAAATCAGCAGCGTCACAACCAGCACGATCACAAACAGCACCCAGGCCATCGCGCTGGCATAGCCCATGTGGTGAAACTCAAACGCCTCGCGATAGAGGCTCAGGACATAAAACAGCGTCGCGTTGTCCGGCCCGCCGCGCGAGCTCGTGTCCGAGCCGGTCATCACGTAAACCTGCGTGAAAATTTGAAAGCTCCCAATGATGCCCATCACCACGTTGTAGAAGATCAGCGGCGAGAGCATGGGCAGCGTGACGTTCCACAATCGCCGGGCCGGGCCGGCGCCGTCCAGACGCGCCGCTTCGTACAGTGATTCGGGAATCCCCTTGAGCCCCGCCAGATAAATAATCATCCCCGCCCCCACGCCCCAGAGGCTCATGATCGTCAGCGCCGGAACGGCCCAGCGTTTGGCGTCGTTCGTCGGCGGGTTGGTGGCGATGTCCATCCCGAACCAGTTCGGCGGCGAAAGGTGCATCGGGTGAAGCAGCGGCCGCAGAAATTGATTGATGATCCCGTACTCGTTGTTGAACACTTGCAGCCACAGCACGGCCAGCGCCACGCCCGAGACCACCGACGGCACGAAATAAATGGTGCGGAACACCGCGATCCCGCGCACGCGCATGTTCATCAGCAGCGCCACCGCCAGCCCCGCGAGTTGCGTCACCGGCACCGCAAGCAGAACATAATACGTCGTGACTTTCAGCGAGATGGGAAACGTCACGTCATGGGTGAAAAGCTCCTTGAAGTTGGCGGTGCCGACGTAGGCGGCATCACCCAGCGGCGTCAGGCCCGCCCAGCGCGTGAACGCCAGGAGGAACGACAGAACCATCGGCCCCAGGGTCAGCGCCAAAAACCCCGCCAGCCAGGGCATGATGAACATCCACCCGGCCCGCTCCTGGGCCGCATCCAGCGTCCCCAGCTTCTCCTTGCGCGCCTTGAGCCACAGCAGCCCCACTGCCGCCGCGAGGACGGCGATCGTGAATAGGATGATTTTTTTCCACGGCATCAATCCGCGCTGGGTGCTGCGGGTCGGCGAATCCAGCTCGTACAGCCATCGCCGCTGAACGTCCTTGGCCGCTTGCTCCGTGCTTTCCAGCCCGAGTTGGATCGAGCGGTTGAGGTTGTCGGTGACGATTTGGCCCCATTCGGTCTGTTCGGGCAATTGCTGAATTCGAGCATGGGCGATGGCGTCGACGAAGACCTGCCGATGGTATGGCGGAATCGGCACCTCGTGCGGATTATCCGGCGGCGGGGGGTTCAGGAACGTCGCCATGGCGCTGCGGCGAGACGGCATCGCCAATCCCGCTTTCGCCGCAAGCAGTTGGCCTTCCTTGCCGCAGAGGAAATGGATCAGTTGGTAAGCCGCCTGCGGCTCGCGGCAAGCGCTGCTCATCGTCCAGCCGGTCAGGAAGATGATCGACGCCGGCGCCTTGGCGTACGGAGCCGGGACGACATCCCATTTGAAAGCGGTGATCGTTTTGTACGTCGGCGCCAGCCAGGTGCCCACCGGACCGACGCAGCCGATATCGCCGTTGATGAATTCCTGCGACCCGTCCCGGGCCATGCCGGTGGGGTTGTAACAGGTCTGCTCGTCCAGCCGCATCCAGCGGATGAATTTCAGTCCCGCCTGCGACTCGGGCGTGTTCAGCGCCACCTGGCGGAACAGCGGATGACCATTGAGGTCGGTGTGAAAAAATTCCCCGCCGAACGTCCAGAGAATATCACGGATCGTATCCGACCAGAGCCAGAGATACGTTCCGTAGATCCTGCGGCCCTTGAACTCCGGCCGGTCGCGCAGGGCGTTGATCTTGCGCATGTCCATCGCGAACTGGCTCCACGTCCAGCCGTGCTTCTGGATGGAACGCCAGTCGATGCCCGCGGCGTCGAACAGGTTGATGTTGATGTAAAACCCGGTGGTCGTGAAATCCTTGGGCAGCGCATAGAGCGGCCCGCGGCCCATCGTGCCCGTGGCCGTATCGAACCGGAACGCATTCAGCACCACCGGCACGAAGTCGTTCATCCACGCCTTGTTTTCCTTGGCGACGAACGGCTCCAGCGATCGGATGATCTTGAGATTCGCCAATTCCGGCAGCAAATCCGGCGGCAAATAAAATACGTCCGGCGGCTGACCGGCGGCCAGCATGGTCAGCAGCTTGTTGCGGGTCGTGTCGGCGTCGCCCGGATTGATGCGGATGATGCGGACGTTGGGATGCTCTCGCTGATAGGCCTTGACAATATCCGCGACGATTTGATCTTCCGACGGCGCGCCCCAGTGCAGCACCGTCAGCGTGATCGGGCGGTCATCGCGATGATTGTTCCACGCCCGCCGGCCCACATCATAAAAAGACCAAACGACAATGGCTGCGGCAACCACTGCGAGAAACGACCGAGCGAGGCGGGCGATGGTCATGGAATGTGGACCATTCTAACAGATATTTCACTTTTTCCGAAGCGGAAAGCGCTTGCTGCAACGAGTCTCCATTTCACGCTCCGGCGGCCGGAGCAGCGCCGGGTTCCGAGACCAGCGGCAAGTTGCCCGTGTTCGCCGCGGGTTGCGGTTCGATTTCGGCCCCCGGATGCTTCGTCAGCGGAAACGCCTGGCGGATCGTCGTCGTCAGCCGTTGGCCATGAGTCTGCCACAGACTCGCCATTTTCTTCAGTTGCGATTCGGCCTTTCGCAAGCTCAGTTGGGCCAGGCTCAGGATTTGTGCTTGCAATCGCGGATCGTGCAGGGCCAGATCGCATTCAACTGATTCGCGCATGATCCGCTCGGTGAGCACCACGTAATCGTGCCAGAGTCCCAGCGCCGTTTGCATGCGTTTGAACATCCCGGTCACCGACGCGGGAAGGCGCACGCCGTGCTGGCGGGCCATTTCCAAAGTGTAGCGGAGCGATTTGCCGGCGATGCGGAGCTGATGCGGATCGCCGCCGCGCTGGCCGACCAGGTCGTCGGCCTGCTCGATGAACGCATCAAGCTGTAGATGCACCGATTGGCAAAGGAGTTCGGCGATCCGCTCCCGGGCATGGGTGATTTCGTGACGCAAACCCCACCACGATCCCAGCCGCGCCAGCATCCGCGCCGGCGGGGCCTTCTCGACGGCCGATTGGATCGCCCTGTCGCGAAGATCGCCGAGGCGCTGGCGGAACCATTCCGTTCCGGGGCGAAGTTTCGGCTGGTTGAATTCCTTGAGATGTCCCTGCATCACATCCAAATCGCGCAGCGGTCCAAGCTGACGCCGCAGGGATTTGGTGACCCGGTCGAACGGTTTTCGGAACCGGCCGGAAACGGCGGGTTCGAGTAGATTCGTCGCCGCCTTCAATCGCCGCGTCGCGACGCGGGCATCGTGAACCGAATCCTCATCCTTCCCTTTAACGGCCAACGAAATGAGCTTTCTCAGATGCTCCACCAGGGAGTCGAGATATTTCAGCAGCGGAAACTCGCCGGCGTTATGCTCGGGCATCGCGGGCGATTCTAGCAGGCCGCGGAGAAACCGGGAATTTCTTCGATTCCGTGGCGGCTAACTAACACCGCCACGGGCGCGTCGATGGCCGACGTTTACTGCAACTTTCGACCGGGTTTCGGGTTGTAGTTGTGGCCGATAATAAAAACTTGGGCCGGCCGTCCTCTCTACATTCATGTTTGGCCTGAATCCGGTATACTTGGAATTTGCGCTGGTGACCTTAGGTATTTCATGCAGCAGGAACGTCAAAAGACCATCGGCCGGGAGGTCAGCCTTTCCGGTCGGGGGCTGTTCTCCGGTGAACCGGCGACGGTGACGCTTGCGCCGGCCGAGCCGGGGCAGGGGATCACTTTCATCCGCGAGCAGGACGGCAAAACCGCTCCCATTCACGCGGTGATTCAGAATGTTCTGAAACGTCCGCGGCGAACGTGCCTCAAGAACGGCACCCTGCTCGTGGAAACCGTCGAACATTGCATGGCCGCCCTCAGCGGGATGGGCGTGGATAACGCAACGGTGCGCGTCACCGGCGGCCGAGTGGGAGAGTTGCCTGCCGGAGACGGGTCGAGCCGCCCGTTCGTGGAATTGCTGGAAGAGGCCGGCGTCGTCGAGCAGGACCAGCCGATCCATCCGCTGATCATTCGCAGGCCCGAGCAGGTTTCGATCGGCGATGCGGCTCTGGCCGCATTGCCGGGGCCAAGCGACCATTTGGAAATTCTGTACGAGTTCGAGGCGGGCGAGCCGCTGGGACGGCAGATTTTCCGCTGCACGCTCAAGCCGACGAACCGGGACGAATTCGCTTCGCAGATCGCGCCGGCCCGGACGTGGGTTTTCGAACATGAGGCCAAGGAACTCCAGGCGCGCGGCATGGGCGTGCACCTGACGCCGAAGGATCTCCTGGTCATCTCGCCGGATGGTCCGATCGACAACAAGTTCCGTTTTGACGACGAATGCGTCCGCCACAAGGTGCTGGACCTGATCGGCGATTTATATCTGCTTGGCCGGCCCGTGTACGGCCGGCTCGTGGCTCACAAGAGCGGGCACGAGCTGAACCACATGCTCGTGCGCCGGCTGCTCCAGCAGGAAGAAACCCTGGATCGCGCATCGATGATTCATCGCGACGCGGCCCTGGATATCCGGAAGATTCAGCGGATTCTTCCCCATCGTTATCCGATGCTCATGGTCGATCGCGTCCTGGAAATCGTGGGCGATCAGAAGGCCATCGGAATCAAGAACGTCACGTTCAATGACATTTTCTTCCAGGGACATTATCCCGGCACCCCAATCATGCCCGGCGTTTTGATCGTCGAGGCGATGGGACAACTGGGCGGGATTCTTCTGAGCCAAAAACTGGAACACACCGGCAAGCTGGCGGTGCTGCTGAGCATGGACAAGGTAAAGATGCGTCAACCGGTGGTTCCCGGCGATCAGTTGCTGCTGGAGGCGGTGACCGTTCGCGTCAAGAGCCGCACCGGCCACGTGCGATGCAAGGCGTTCGTCGGCGACAAGCTGGCGGCCGAGGCCGATATTAAGTTCATGTTGGTGGATGCCGAGCCGATATAGTCAGCGCGCCGCCCGCTTGATGTCGCGCGGCGGCGGGCAATACCCGTTATCATATGGTGCCATGACAATCGAACAGTTTAACGACGTTCTCCACGCTGATCCGTTCCGTTCCTTCACCATTCACATGGGTGACGGGCGCATATTTTTCGTCAAGCACCGTGATTTCATCGCGCGTTCGCCCTCTGGCAGAACCGTGACGGTGTACGCAGAGAACGACAAATTAAGCATTCTCGAACTGCTTCTCATGACCGAATTGGAAATTCATGCCTCCGATCAGCCCGGGGCTGCGGCATAGCCGACCGGCTCAAGTCGTATGCCAAAGATTTCACCACTCAGTTGCGTCGATCCGAAAGCGTGCATCGCCGCGGATGTCGAGATTGGTCCATTTTGCGCGCTCGGGCCCGAGGTGGTGCTCGGTGAGGGTTGCCGGCTCGTGAGCCACGTGGTCATCACCGGCCGAACGCGCATCGGGCGGGACAATGTATTTCATCCCAATTCCGTCATCGGCGGTCCCCCTCAGGACAAGAAATATCGGGGCGAGCCGACCCAGTTGGAAATCGGCGATGGAAATATTTTTCGCGAGGGGGTGACGGTGAATACCGGCACCAGCGAAGGCGAAGGCTTCACGCGCGTGGGGAGCCATAACCTTCTCATGGCCAACAGCCACATCGGCCACGATGCCCAATTCGCCGACGATTGCGTGCTGGCGAACAACGTCATGATCGCCGGGCACGTCGTCTGCGCCAGCCATGTGAACATGATGGGCGGCGCCGGCGTCCATCATTTTGTGACCATTGGGGAATACGCGTACATCGGCGGCGCGGCCCGAATACACCATGACGTTCCGCCGTACATGAAGGTGGACGGCGCCGACAAGGTCAGGGGAGTCAACGACGTGGGCCTGCTGCGGGCGGGTTTTTCCGCACAGGAAATCACCGAACTGGAGGAGGTTTGCCGAAAACTGTTTTACCGGCGCAAGCCTCTGGCGCGCGCGATGGCCGAATTCGACACGCTCAACGGGATCAATCCCCGCGTGAAGCTCCTGGTGGAATTCCTGCGGCGGCGCGGGCGGTCGCGGCATGGAAGATATCTGGAAAGCCTGCGGAAGGTATGAATCGCCATCGTGCTGGTCCTCTCCGATAAGATAGTCTTCCTGTTCACCTCGGTCATGACGCAGGCGCTGCGGGTGATCACCGCGTTTGTGATGGCTCGGCTCCTGACGCCGAATGATTACGGGCTGTTGACCCTCATTTCGATAGCGCCCAGCTTCATCGCGGCGCTGGGAGATTGCGGCATTGCACGGGCTCTGGTGCAATATCGCGACCTGCCGACCGAGACCGTCGAGGCCAGCGGTTTGACCGTCTCGGTCGCACTGTCGCTTTTTTACGCGACGCTCTGGCTTGCCAGCGGATTTTATTTCCGCGTTGCCCGCCACGATCCCCGGCTCCTTTGGATCGGCATTATCGGCGCAGTCACCATCGTCCTGGCGGCGATCTACACATTTCAGATGGCGTGCCTCAACCGCGACCTCAAATTCCGGGATGAATCGCGTCAGAACATCATCTTCGCCGCGGCCCTGGCGGTGACGGGTCTGTCGATGGCGCTGTGGGCCCATCACCATCGGCAGTGGGGCGTCTTCGCACTTGCCCTGCAACCGCTGGTGGCACAAATCATGGGCAATCTCGTTATTTTCCATCGGCATCCCTTCCGCTGGCCGCGGGCATTTAGCATCGGCATGGCGAAGAAGCTGCTGAATTACGGCTGGAAGGTGACGCTGGCGCAATACGCAAACAACTTGCAGCAGTCGTTGGTGAGTCTGTTTGTCATTATCGTGGGCGGGACTTGGGGCGCGGGCATCTTTGGACGGGCGACACAAGTGTCCGACATGATCGGCTACAACCTCCTGAGCACCTTCGACCGGCTGTTGCATCCCCTGCTGAGGAGCGTTCGCGAAGACAAGGAGCGGCTTCGAGGGATTTTTGTTCGCGGCTGCATCGGCGCGGTTCTCTTGTGCGGATTTGGCTGGGCGTGGCTGGTCGGAACGGCGCCGGATCTGATCCGCGTGGTGATGGGGCCGCAATGGGATGCCGTCCCACCGCTGCTTCGGATCATCGCCACTGTATTGCTCGCCAACTGCCTCGGCATGATGGGGATCATTGTCACGCACGCGCTGGGCAAGCCGCTGATTTGGCTGTGCTTTGGCGTAGCGAATCTGTTGATGCTGTTCATCGCCATTAAGTCGGCGCTATTTTATCATCGGAGCCTGGCGGCCATCGCAACAGCATATATTCTGTGTCAGGGAACTTATTCCATCTCGCTGTGGATATGGGCGATGCGCACGCTGAAGATCGCGCCGTTTGGATTGCTCGGCCACGTGGCCCGACTGATTGGCGCGGCGTGTGCAACCTGTGCGTGCATATTGCTGGTGCGGGATTGGATGCAGGGAGGACAACCATTGCTTCGCCTGATTGCCAGCAGCGGTGTCGGCGCGGCGGTCTTTTTGGGTTCGACTCTTCTAGTTGATCGCGATGCGATCCTCGACTTCCGAACCCTCGTGCGCCGCCGCGGAACGCCCGAACCGCCCGCGCCGCAAACCGCTGAGCCAACAGTCTGGCAGGCTGACGGAGCCGCGAATCAAAACGCTATGTTCAAGCAATAACATTCGCATACCTGGATATTCACAATCGGCGAACGCAAGTCATCACATTGTTGCGCTGCACGACCTCATGTTTCCATCCCACGCGGTTCAGGTCCGCGAAAAATTGGTCGTAGGTATACGGCGGATCGCACTCGATCAGAATGGATTGAACACGGTCGATCCACGGCGCGCAGTCGGCAAATAACTGCTGCTCGGCCCCTTCAATATCGCATTTGAGCAAGTCAATGGTTTGTGCGTCCATCTTTTTCATCAGTGTTTCCATGCTGTAACAGGGGATTAACTCTTTTTCGCCCGGACCCGCCTCGCGCATGCGATACATGGATGCGCAGCCATCGGAGCGGTCAATCGAAGCGACGCCGTCCGCGGCGGCGACGAAGCCGTCGATGAGCGTCAGCCTCCCCGCGGCGAGCAGCGATTGGTTGTTCTTCAACAGCATCCGCCTGTTATCCGCATCCGGTTCCACGGCGAGAAATCGGGCGTTGGGGACCCGCATCGATATCCGGCGCACCGCCAGGCCGACGTTGGCGCCCAGATCAAAAATGATCGGCGACGGCGGCAGCGAAAGCCGGGTGACTACATCGTACTGCCCCTTTTCGAACAAACTCATAAAAATTTGGAAATCCGAAGTGGTGCGTCGGAGCCACAGCGGATCGCTCGATCCTGGCAAATTGAGTTTGACTTCCCGCTGTGGTAAAAGCTTTGCCCCATGCCGTCCCAAGGCGGTGCGAAGCAAAAATCCCTTGTAGGCATCTAGGGGCGTGGCGTAGGCGCGCCGATATTGCCAGGACAAAGAGATGAGGTTCCGTATTGTGCTCGCCGTGTGAGCTAGACCCATGTTGCCGGTACTATATCGTGCGGCTACCGGCGCGAACAATGGATCGGCCAAAGCTTAAATATGAGTCCCGTGTTCAATGTCTCGCAAGCGAAGATCATGCCAGCGATTTCGGTTGTCATTCCGGTCTATAACGGGCAAGAGTATATAGCCAAGGCGGTAGACTCTGCGCTGGCTCAGACGCGGCCGGCAGCGGAAATCGTTATCCTTGACGATGCTTCCACCGATGGAACATCCGAGATCCTTAAACGGTATGCGGACCGTCGCGAAATTCGATTCCTGAAATTGGAACAGCGCATTCCCGCCGCGGCCGCTTGGAACGCCGTGATCCGCAGTTCTTCCGCGCCTTTTTTTCTGGTCCTGGCGCATGATGATGAGATTGATCCGCCGTTTCTTGAATCGGCTGAGCGCGAACTATTACAGAACCCCGACGCCGATCTGGTCGTGTTCAGCTATCGCGTGATCGACAGGCTGGGTCAATTATTGGGTGAGACTCTGGTAACGCGGGATTTTGAGAGCCCGGGTCCAATCGAAAAGCAAGCGTTCTTGAATCGGTTTTCACGTGGACAATTCTTTTTGCCTTCGTTTGTTGTTACGCGGCGCACATCTTTTGACGATCTGGGCGGGTTAGATGTCAGATTAAAAGTGGCGTACGATTGGGATTTCTATCTTCGGGCCGGCCTGGGCAGCCGAATCGTTTTGAGCGACAAAATCCTGGGTAGCTATCGCACTCACGAGACCCAGTCCATTAACGCCCATAAAACCCGTGACAACGGCGACAATGACATTATCTTTTCAAAGCTTCCCGAATTGGACGGCCGCCTTAGCGAATGGCAGTTGGCGGAGATTGTTCGCCGGATGTGCGATTTTGTGCGGCGTTTTGCCACGTCTGGCATCCTCAATTCCAAAACCTCTTCTACCGAACTAGTCGAAATGCGACGATCTATCGAGAAAAAGTTAAGAGATTGGAAAAACTCATCATCGCCCGTGGCGCGTTTTGTCACAATGGAGCCGAGCATGTGGCGTCAGAAGATTGTTTGGAACTGTATGCGGCGACAATGGACCATAGCGCCTCTAAGACCGATTGCACGGCTTTTGGGCTACAAGCCAATTAAGGATTAGAGTTGCCGGTCTCTATCCCGTCGTTTCACACAACGGAATGTTTCGCGTGAAGATCTCAGTTTGGAATCGCGCTCAGAGACGATGAAACTCACCGCCTACATCCATCCCCGGCGCACCGCCATCACGCCGACGGGCGTTGGCAAGCACATGATCCACATGGTCCTGGAGCTAGCTCGCCAATCGGGCGTAGATCTGAAGCTGTTCACGAGCCGGCGGGATATAACGGACGGCCACATTGACCTCCGCTCGCCACTGGCGCATTTGCCGGTGCTGGGGCATCCGCTGTCGCGGTCGTTCATGGAACGGCTTTGGCTTATGACGGGGTATCCGAAGGCGGACAAGTGGTCAGGCAATGCCGATTGGGTCTATTGCCCGGCCGAGGCCTACGTGCCGCTTCGACGGGCGCGACTGGCGGCGACGATCCACTGTGTCAACTGGTTCGAGCCCGAATTACCCTGGTACAACGCGCCCGCAACGAGGGCGGTGCGGCGGAGAATGCACCTGCGGTGGAAAACAATTCTTGACCGGGCCGATGTCGTGCTGACGGTATCGGAGTTTCTCAAGGGGCGGATTCAGGCGCTGTTCGGCGCCGATCCAAACCGGCTTGTCGTCGTGGGAAACGGTGTTGAAGAAGAGTTTTTCGTTGCTGGGCAAACGCCGGGACCTTCGACCTTCGACGGGGATCGTTACATTTTGGTCGTCGGCGGCCTGACACAGCGAAAGGGGGCGGATTATGTATTTCCTCTGGCGCTCGAGTTGGAGAAACGGGACCCCAAAATACAGATTCGGATCGCCGGCGGCAGTGAGCCGCGATACGAAGCGCAATCAAAATCGCACCGGAATGTCATTCACTGCGGATACCAGGGCACGGATACTCTGCCAAAGCTGATGCGGGAATCCGTGGCCGTGGTATTTCTATCGCGTTACGAAACGTTCGGGATTCCGGCGGCCGAGGCGATGGCCGCCGGAGCCCCGGCGGTGGTGTCGGCGTTCGCGGCGTTGCCGGAAATCGTGGGCGATGGGGGCATGGTCGTCGATGTCGCTCGACCGGATCTGATCGCGGAAGAGATACGGCGCCTCGGGGACGATCGAGCATTTCGCCAGGGTTTCATCGAACGAGGAAAGCGGCGGGCGCGGGAGTTCCACTGGAGCGCGGCGGCGGGGCGGCTCATGGCGGCCCTGCAAGGTGAACGGCGATGACGACGGCTGGTCGCGACCACCCGCGCGTGGCGATGATCCAGGATGGGGCGCGGTTGCGCTATCTCATGCCGCTGGCCATGCAGCGGGCGGGAATCCTGGAGCGCGTTTTCATCGATTGGTTCGTCCGCAAGGGCTCGCTCGAAGAGAAAATTGCGCTGCTGGCCAAAAAACTCCGGCCCGGCCTGGGGCGGAAAATGGTCGAGCGAAGTTGCCCCGAATTGGACCCGTCGCGCGTGATTCGCAATCCGGCAATGGCGCTGCGGCTCAAGCTGGGAATGCGCAAGTTCACCCGGTCGGAGGATGCGTACATCTGGCACTCGCGCCAGACCGCCAAGTGGATCATCCGCGAGGGGTTTGGTGAAGCGAATGTTTTGTACGGCTTCGTCCGCAATGCCGCCCCGGAGGCGTACCGGGCGGCCAAGGCGCAGGGATTGCGAACCAGCGGCGATCAGATCATCGCGCCGCTGGAGGTGGAAATGGCGGAAATGAAACGGCAGATTCAGCGCTGGCCGGGTTGGAACGAACGCGAAGCCGTCGAGATGCACCGGGAATACCTGGAGTTCGAGCGGCAGACATGGGAGGCGCTGGATCACATTACCTGCGCTTCGGATTATGTGCGCGACGGGCTTATTTCCGTCGGCGTGGCGGCCGAGCGGATTACGGTGCTGCCGTACCCATGGGGCCAGTCGCAAAGTCGGGCGGTCCAGCGGGAAAAGAAATCCGGGCCTCTGTTGGTTGGATTTGTTGGGGCGGTGGGGTTGCGGAAGGGTGCGCCCTGGTTTCTCGAAACGGCCCGGCGATTTGATCCGGCAAAAGTGCGGTTCGCGATGGTCGGGCCGATTTTGCTGGATCAGAGCCGGCTCGAACCGTTCGCCGACCGCGTCCAATTTGTCGGCGCGGTTCCGCATAGCCAGGTGGCGGATTGGCTGGGAAAATTCGATGTTTTTTTCTTTCCTTCAACCTGCGAGGGATCGGCCGGCGCCGTGCTGGAGGCGATGGCCAGCAGCCTGCCCATCATCACCACGCCCAACAGCGGCTCGCGCGTTCGCGACGGCATCGAGGGATTCATTCGATCCTACGATGACATTGGCGGCTTCGAGCAGGCGATCCATCGGCTGGATGATGATCGGGATTTGCTTCTGAGCATGGGAAACTCGGCCCGGCAACGCGTCATTGATTACGATCTGCAAAGATATCAAACGGATTTGGCGGCGTTTTTCCAATCGCTGGTATCGGGGGATTGACGCACCACATCTCGTGCGTCACCGGCGCACGGACTGAGCCAGATGGTCAGCCAAACGAAGGGACAGAGCGACGTTGGTGAGCGTGGGATTTGCATATCCACACGTGGGGAAGACGCTCGGTCCGTTGACGAATAGATTGGATAGGCCGTGCACCTTTCCGGCGGCGTCCACGACGCCGTTGCGCGGATCGTCGGACATGCGCGTCGTTCCGGCGGGATGGTGGTTGCCGGCCAGGAATCCCGGCGTAGCCGACGGCACACAATGGCCGAGTCCGGCTTGACGGAAGGCGGCGTCGAAAATTTCGACGGCGCGCGTTACGGATCGGCGATCCAGGTCGCGCCACTTCCAGTGGATGATCGGCTGGGGAATGCCCAGGGCATCGCGCGTTGGGCCGAGGGTGATGCGGTTGTCGGGATCGGGAGCCTGCTCCAGATTGAAAGTCGGCGTGAAGATACGGTAGCTATGAGCGTTGTCACGCCACTGGGACCAACCTTGGGAAATGAAATGTTCGCCACGGCGACGGCGGCGAACGTAGTCGACAATCCAAGGCGCTCCAATCGCGGCGCGGAACAGGTAGCGAAGCGATTGCAGCGTGAACGTGCGATTCCGAATCACGCGTTTCAACGACCAGACGGCATCGACCGCTCGCCAGCGATACGGTGCGGGCCGAGGAAAGACCATCAGCGCCAGATTAAGCAGTTTTTCCCGTTCCATGGCGGCGCGGGTGAGGACCAGGCGGCCGAAAATGTCGCTGCCGCGGACTTTTCTACGATCGTAAAACGCCGAGCGATCGAAAAGCGATCGGTCGGCCGGAACGATATCGATGACGGCCTGGGAAGGATGGTCCATGTAATATCGGCCAACCTGATCCTGTTGATTTCCAATGCCCCACGCCAGAAGCAGCCTGGCGTTTTCGATACTGCCGGCGGCCAGGACGTACAAGGTGGCGCGGAGATCCAGCGAACGTCCGGAAAGCGTTCGGGCCTTGAGGCCGGTAATAGCGTGGCCCGCGAGGTCCTGCGAACCCGGCGGGCTCGCACCAACGGCGACGACCGTGGCGTTCAGCAAGCACTGAACGTTTTCCGCCGCGGCCAACGTTGCACGCGCATCGCGCGTGAAGAAAAGATCGGGGCTGAGTTGGTACGCGGCGCTTTGGACGTCGGTGTTTTCCAGCGGCCAGGGTTGTGCATCGGGGGAACTCCAGTCCTGTGCGGAGAATTGAAATGGTCCGACGCCGCAGAACTTCATCGCTTTTTCATACCAGGGGACTAATTGTGCGTAATCCAGCGGCCAGCCGCTATGCGGAATCCACGAACGTTTTTCAAAATCGATGGGATCGAGTGGAACATATTTGGCGCCGGTGGATCCGGGAAGGGCGGTGTGCCATATCGCGGCGGCGCCGGCGAAGCGGCGGGCACGCATGGTCGCGATATCGACATACGGATCGCCGACGCTTGTGCCCTGACTGAGGGCTTCGACGGCAGAATCGGCTTCGAAGCTGCCGCTTTCAACCAGGAGAATGCGCATCCCCGATCGGGCGCTCAAGTCCAGGGCGAGAGTCAGCCCGGCCGGGCCGGCGCCGACAATGCAAATATCGGCGGAAAAGCTTTGCCCCTCATCGAGAGTGCGGGCGTCGATGAACATTTTCACCTCGGACAGGAGTGGCCACGCGGCTCATTCGGCGCCCACGATGAATAGGCTAATTCCTCGCCGGCTGCTCCGCGACAATTGCGCCAAGCATCGCATCAACAAACTCAACGAAACGGCTCATCTGCTTTGAGTCGTACTTGGAGGTTGCGGCATCCAGCGCGTTCGCTTCCACATGGGCGGCATTGATGCTTGCGAACAAGACGAGACCATCGGGATTGGTCTGGAGATCATAGTGCAAAAGCAATGAACTAATTGCCTTGGCGTCGAGGCGTTCAATTCCGATCTCCTGCGCGCACTGTCGCGCCGCGTCGGGCCGATTGCGAATCGCTTCCAGAAGCGGTGCGGCCGGACCGAAAATGGTATGGGTACTCAATGCCCGTCCATCTCTGGTGAGACGAAGAAGGTTTCGGGTATGGGCGTTGTGGTTGAACTGGATGACCTTGTAAAGCGTCGGCACACGGCCGAGATCCGTCGGCAGCCGGCTGAAATCCGAGCCGATCCCGACGTTGCGTACCGTTCCGCTGGAGAGCTGCGATTCGAGCGCGCGGACCAGAGGTTCCGCCGAGGCGTCAGCCAGATCGCATTCGTGCAGCAGCAGAATATCAATGTAATCGGTTTTGAGCTCCCGAAGACTGGTTTGGAGGCTTTTCAGCGCATCTTCGGGGGTGAACCGGCCTCCCTGCACGCCCTGATGGGCACGCTTTCGCATCAACTTGACCACTGGCGGGAAAATGCCAAGGACTTTCTTCGCGGCGTAGACCAACCGGCGGTGGGTAACCCATCCGCCCGGTGGCTGCAATCCAAATTTTGTGGTGACGGTGACGCGGTTGCGCTTGCCTTGGAGAAATTCGCCCAGGATTCCTTCGGCCCATCCAAGCCCATAAAGGCGAGCAACGTCGAAATGCGTAATGCCCTGTGCGTATGCGGTTTCGAGAACCTTCAGCGCGTCGGCTCGGGGTTGAGCGGTGAGTTTCGCACATCCAAAGCCGAGCGCAGAAACCTCAAGCCCGGTCTGGCCCAGAACACGCCGATGCATTCGCTGAGTTCCTCCAAGAGAAATCGAGTAAGGTTTGGGAAGATAGCAGTCTAAACCGCAAGGGTCAACGAAGGACATCGAACGGTAAGAGCCTTGCGCGCACCGAAACGCCAGCCGGATTTCGCGGTTTTCCGAAGGAAAATTCGCCGAACGGACAACCTCGCGGATGTGTGATATAGTTGTTGAATTGCACAGATAATGCCGGTTCAAAATAAGAACATTCTTTTCTACTGCGGTGGGTTTCAGCCGGTGGGCGGGGTTGAATCCTTTACGATCGATCTGATCAACAGCTTGCCGCGTGAGATGGCGAGCGTGAGCGTTGCATGGTGGGGCAAGCCGCTGGCGGAAATTCCGGACTTGGCGCCGATCAAGGCGCGGGCCGCCGAGTTCCACCGGTCGTTTTTTCGATGGGGTTGTCGATGGGCTCTTCCCGATCGTCTGTTGTTGCCGGCTGGTTCGGCGATGGCGCGTCGAGCGAATTTGCTGGTGTTCGCCAAGGTGATGCCGGCAACGGTCCATCTCAAATTGCGAGAGGTCCTGGGGGCTGACGGCAGGCCGATTCCTTCGGTTTTGGTGTCGCCGTACCGACCGAGTGAGATGTGGCCGGATGGTCCGGAAAAAGGCCTGCTGGATTGCTTTGATGCCGTCGTTGTGGCGACGCCGAGTTTTGCCGAGGATTTGAAGTCGATGGATTATCACGGCCGGGCGGTGGTTCTCGGGTTGATTCCTCCGCCGGCTTCGCCGATCGCGGCGCGCGCGCCGGCCGTGAACGGAGTGCTGCGACTCGGATACCTGGGGCGATTTGAACACCAAAAAAACCTGGATTATTTGCTGGATATCTTCCGGGAGTTGCCGGCATCGGACGGAGATCAATTTGAGATGCATTTTTTCGGCGATGGATCGCTGCGTGGGGAATTGGAGCGGAAGGCGGCGGCGATTCCGGCGGCGGGGCGCATCATTTTCCATGGAATCGTCAGCGGCAAAGCGAAGTGGGATGCCATCGATTCATGTGATTTATTCGTCAATACTTCGATAAGTGAGGGACAGTGCCTGGTGGCGTTGGAGGTTCTAAGCCGCGGCCGGCCGCTGCTGGCGACGCCCGTAGGAGCGCTGCCGGACATCATCGATTCGTCGGACATGGGCGCTTTAATTCCCCTACGTGACGCCCCGGCCGCAGCGAAGATCGTCTGCTCCGCCGCATCGCGATGGAAATCCGGTGAGATCAATCCAGCGATGATCCGTGCGCGATTCGATCGGAGGTTCGGCCGGGATGCGATTGTTTCGCAGTACGTGCGTCTGTTCAAGGAGTTGATGAACCTGGGGGCATGACGGGTCCGTTCAACGTAAATCCATTTTCAGGACGAATTGCCGCGGAGATCCGCCATGAGAAACTGCGCCGCGGAGAACCGGCAATGCACCGCTCAAGCGGGCTGGGGCTGCGAATTCTCACCTGAGAAGACGTTGAGGATGACAACCAGGACGCAGAGCGGGATGAAAGCAACGAGCAGAGCGTCGAGATCGTTGTAGCCAAATCCGCGGAAAGCGCGGAATAGCCAGGTTTCCCACCCCAAGACAAATAACAACAGAATCAAGCGTCCGCTGCATTGGCGGAGCAGTCGCTCGCCAAATCCCATCAGCCATCCGACAAAAAGGCCGCCTTCGACGATGCCGGCGGGTCCGTATCGGATATACCAGCCTGCGGCTCCGCCGGTGGCGATGGTCGTTCCCTCGGTTCCATTGGCTTCGTGCGCGACGACTTGGTTGTACCAGGCCCAGGCGGCGTCGATCGGCTTGCTGGTCCAGATGGCGCGGGGCATTGGCGAGACAACGAACCAATAGAGCTGGTCCGGCAGGGTGCGAAGGATTCCCTCGACATAATAAGCGTTGTGAAAATAGTTGCTCTTGTCAGGAATTAACTTGAACGCCACCAAGCTTTCAGAATACATCGCGTTGCCCGAAATATTGGTTGAAATTTCGGATACATGAGCGCCGGTGAAGCCTCCGGTTCGGTAGGTGATTTGAAACTGAACGATCACAAGCATCAAAAACAAAGCGACGGCCGCGAGAATATATGTCCGCAAGCGCACTCGCTGCGCATAGACGGCAGCGACCGACTGATATTTTAAGAATATGGCCGCCAGTAGCGGAAGCATGGACGCCACGACGTCTCCTCTGGTTCCGGTGCCGATGCCCAGCATCAGCCACAGAAGCCAGATGGCCCATGAGATCGATTTTTGGAAGATATTCTTCGCTACCAGGACTGCGTAGAGGATCGCGTAGACGGAGCCGCCCGAGCCTACCTGAAGTATCTGTGCAACGTAGGCGCCGAAATTATAGTTCACGTTGCCGCTCCGCCCCACGGTCCAGTGGGGTCCGATGCCACCGCGACCCGCCAGGAACTGGTGGTACATCGCGAGATAGAAGGGTTCGGCGGTGAACAGAAAATACGGACTGATGCCGATCGCGAATATCACCAGAATCAGCCACAGTTGCATTGAGGAGGATTTCAATTCCGGGGTTTTGAGAAGCAATCGTTCCGGCCAATGCGGTCGGCGAATATTCAGTCCGATGGACATGCTAAATGCGTAGAGGATGGTATAGAACGCAGCCTTGGCGAGAGTCTGGTAGTCTATGCCGGCAAGGGCGACGAACGACGAGGACGCGTTGACCCAGTGCACGATGTAGTCGTAGCAAAACCAGACCAGACAGCCGCCGTAAAGCGTCAAGCCCCCGATGCCCCATCGCCGCAGCATGGCGCGAAGTTCCGCCACCAATAATATCAGGCAGACGACAGTAAACAGCAGAAAGCTGAAGTCCGTGATCACCGCTGCGCCGCCGCACATCCACGAGACGCCCGCACCAATCAGTGGAGGAATGAACAGCAGCGATCCGAGCCGGGAACGCTCCTGATTGCCGGATGACAAGGAATCAGTCATCTCCGCAGGCGAGGCCTGGAACTGATCGGTTGGATAAACGGCCCATTGGCTCATGACTTAGTCCCCAAACATGATCGAGATAGCGACGGCGTCATCTCCGGCGGCGTAGACTCTGGACAATAATCGTCGTCATAATTGCCAGGGAATTCCCCTAAATCTTGGTGGAATTTATGTCGTTTCCGTCAGTCCCGGCATTGTATATTACCGGACCGCCGTTGTCAGGTGCGCCGGAAAGTGAATCCGGTTCGCGCTTCGCCTTCGGTCCAGGCGGCTGTCGCCAAACCAGGCCAAAATGCCGCAGTGATTCGCGTACCCCTTCCACCGGGTCGGCCGCACGACGCCAGGAATCCAGCATTGGAGCGCATCCCGCCTTCATTTCGAGGTATCGGTCGGTCTTGGTGATTTCCCAGACCGCATCCGTCATGGCTTCGACGCTGCGCGGCGAGACGATCAGCCCGTTTTCCCGATGCCGTATCAGCTCCACCGCCGCTCCCACCACCGATGTCGCGATCACCGGCAGTTCGCATGCGACCGCCTCGTTGATCACCAGCGCCCACGGCTCATATTCGCTCGGGTGCACCAGCACGTCGCACGAATGATACGCCATCACGATCTCGTGAAACTGCAGAAATCCGAGCCATTTGACGCGCGGCGCCGCCTCGTCGCTGAGCGACCGCTCCAGCGCCTTGCGGAGCGGCCCGTCGCCCGCGATCACCACGTCCCATTCCGGCCGGGCCAGCGCCACCCGCGTGAACGCCTCCAGCAGCACATCCACTCGCTTGATATCCACCAGCCGCCCGCAGTACAGCAGCCGCTTGCGATCCGGCAACAGATTGTGCTTCTGCCGAAATGCCGACACCTCTCCCGGGTCGATGCCCTTCAGCAGGGCGTAGTCCGGCTCATAGGGGAAGAGGAATTCCGGCAGGTTGTGATCCAGGTAAGTTCGGAAATAGGCCTTGCCGCATGTTCCCATCGGCATGAGGCCGGCGACCCGACGCAGCACCCATCGGAGGAACGGCCGCTTCACGCGGCGGAGCCACCGCGGCGTCCTGGCGTCTCCGAAAACATTCGAGTCTGCCGCCAGCACCAATGGAATCCCCTGCCGATAGGCCCAGCGAATCAGCAGCAACCGCGTCAGGTCGTTGTATCCCAGAACGATCACCATCTGGATTCCATTCTGAATCAGATGCTGTCGAATGTCGCGGAAAAGACGAATGTGCCGAAGTGAAATCGGCCTGCTTACCTTGATGTGATTCGCGGAAAAGAATATCGGGTTCAGATGTGCCCCGACCCGCATTTGCCACGGCATGCTGGGATTCGAGATCGTGTGCGTGAAAACATTGTGAATGTGAACGCCTTCCAATTCCTTTGCCAGCCGTTCCTGTACGTGCAGGCGATACGGCGTTGGCTCGTTCGAGATAACCGCCATCTGAATCATCGTCGTGCTTTGCGGCGTCCCAACCTCCGCGCGATTGGGAAAATTGAAACGCTCCTGGGCCTTATTGAACGCCTCGGCCATTCGCGGCGGCAGAACCAGCGGGGCGCCGTCATTCCGCCGCGTCTTATCGATTTGGCTGACCGACCGTGCCAGCCATTTGTCGTCCGGGCGCAAGGACAAAAATTCGCGGATTCGGCACAGCGTCTGTTCCGGAGATGCGGTCAGTTCGTCATAGGTGACCTCCAGCAACCGAGCGCCCAGGCGCTCGCGCCAGCGGTCAACTTCTCCCAGGCTCACGAGCCATTCGTACGCGCCTTTGGATGCGTAACTCTGAAGCAGCGTGATTTCTTCTGCGAAATAATTGGAACTCGCGCCGTTCATCGCCAAAGACATCCATTTGGATCCGCCTCGACCCCACCATCGATTCAAATCCGGCTTGCCGATGATGCCATACCCGCGGTCGCGGGCCAGTCGGTCTATGGATCGCGCCACATCCACTCCGTCGCGAACCAGATGAATGAACTTGCACCCCGGCGCCAGCGCGTCGAGATACCCGATCCGGCACGCGTTGAAGGGAGTCTTCTCCAGCATCAACTTCGCCCCGGCGCGGCGCGCGGGTTCAAGCATCAAACGATTAAATCGCTTGCGCGCTCGGTCGGTGCAATCATTCGTGTCCAGCAGAAAATTGGCCGTTCCCGTGTGGTACAAGTTCAACACATCAATGGTCGGATCGATCGCCGCCCAGAGATGATACGGCTCGTAGAAGTAATAAACGCCGGGATGATTTTTAAGAACTCTGCCGCACACCGTCGTGCCCGACCGGCCGCAGCCGATCAGATACGCCGCTTGCACGGCCGGGGCCGGGGCATCGCCGGCGTCCGCCTGGGCCACGTGCCGGTCCGCCGCCCATTTCAAGGCGCCGTATTTGATGGCCCGACCCGTTGCCTTGAGAAAATGCTTCACGTGCGACAAACTCCGCTACGGGATCTCCCCCTGCTCAGACCCACCCCTTTTTAATCATATTATTTTAAGGGGACGTGAGGATCCGTAACAGATTGATACAATATTTGAGTCGGAAAAGCCCGTGCCCTCACTTCGACGGGTCCCGGCGAATCCTGAAATCAGATATCGGCCTATTCGCACTGGATGAAAGTTCTGCACGTCATTCCATCTCTGGACCCGGCAACGGGCGGACCTCCGATGGTGGCAACGCGCATGGCGGCAGCGCAGGCGGCCCTCGGCTGCCAGATGCAAGTCGTCTCCTACCGCTTCCCCAAAGCACAGGACCGAATCGACGCCGCGATCAAGACCATTCCCGACATCACCAGCGTCAAGCTGCAGTATTTGCCGCCCCTCACCAAGCCCGAGCGGTTTCTCGCTTCCGGCGCTCGCCGCACGCTCCGATCCGTCGTTGGCGAATTCGATCTGATTCATCTGCATGGCGTGTGGGACCCCTTGATCCACGTGGTCGCCACGCTCGCCACCGCGGCTGGCAAGCCATTTGTTCTCACTCCTCATGGAATGCTGGACCCCTGGGCCATGTCGCAACGTTGGTGGAAAAAACGCGCGGCCATGGTGTTGGGATACCGCCGGATGCTTAATAACGCGGCGTTTCTGCATTTCCTGAATGCGGATGAGTGTACCCTGACCACTCGCCTGCATTTGACGTCGCCCAGCCGGATTCTCCCCAACGGCATTTTTCTGCAGGAACTCGATCCATTGCCTGAGAAGGGCGCGTTTCGCGCCACTCATTCGGAATTCGCAAAGTCGAGGCTCGTTCTTTTTCTCAGCCGCCTGCACTACAAAAAGGGGCTCGATTTTCTGGCCGACGCCTTTGCCATCGTTGCCCGCGAATTCCCCGATGCACAACTGATCGTCGCCGGTCCGGATGATGGCGCCCGGGCGCCGTTCCTGGCCCAGATCGCCCGTCTCGATATCGCGCGGCGAGTTCATCTCGTCGGCCCCCTTTATGCCGCCCAGAAGATTGCCGCCCTTCGCGACTGCGATTGCTTCTGTCTGCCCAGCCGGCAGGAAGGATTCAGCCTGGCCGTCACTGAAGCGATGGCCTGCGAATCCCCGGTCGTGATTTCCACGGAATGCCATTTTCCCGAAGTCGCGGAGGCCGCCGCCGGCGTCGTGGTGCAGTTGAATGCCCAGGCCGTTGCCGCCGGCATCCAAACCGTCCTGCGCGATCCCGCTGCGGCAGCGCAAATGGGTCGCGCGGGCCGGGCTCTGGTCATCAGTCGATTCACATGGCCCAAAGTGGCCCAGCAGATGATCGGCAATTACCAACAGGTTTTGACCGGTCAAATGGGATAGGACGCGATATCCTTCAAAGCCGAGCCAATGGACTGACCCGACGAAGGGGCGACCAGTTTGTTATCGACGGCGAAGACGGCTCCGACCATGCGTTCGACGTGGCCTTGGTCATCGATATACATCCTGCCGCGCGTGCTCACGCGCCGGATCGTTCCGTCGCCGCAGATGATCCGGTGCGAAATCTCGTAGTCGCGGTGGTCGCTTCCAGCACCTACTGAAGCAAGGTGGAAAAACTCCCGGTCCTCGGGATAGATGTACGCAAAGAACCCTTCATAGGTCGTGGCGAAATCCGTATCGGTTCGCCCAAAAACCTGCGCAAGATTGTGTGATTTCCAAAACGTCCCCTTCTTGACGTTCGCGTCCCAGCAGCCCACTCCCGACGAATCGAGCGAAAAGTGCAGCCGGCCTTCACTTTCCTTCAGTGATTTCTCGGCTCGCTGCCGCGCGTAATGCAGATAGCTGATCAGGCAGGCAAGGAATGCGAACAAAATGAGTCGAACCGCATTCTGCGGATCGGCAATGCGAAAAGAATGGTCCGGCGGAATAATCCAGGCGCCGATCAGCACGGACAGCAAGGTTGCGAAGAAGGCCGAAACCGCCCCGCCACGCCATGCGGCGATCACCACCGCTGCGAGAAAGAAAGCCATCACCCCATTTGATTGCAGGGGCCTGTCAATGCGATACAGAACTTCCGTTGCTCCCCATGCAATCGCAACAACCAGGAATGCAAAAAGGAGATGACCGCCCGCTCGCCGAATGTCTAGACGCATGGTGTACACAAATAACAAAACCCATTAGCGTGCCACCCCATCGTACAGCCATTAGCTCTTGATATTTTAAGCGATGCCCATCGCTTTGCAAGCTAATCCTTGAGAATACGCGGCTTCAGAATTTTCGCCCCCGGCCCCGCTACAACCAGATCCGCGGGAACATCCTTCACCACCGTGGCTCGCGCGCCCACGACCGCTCGGTCGCCGATCGTCACGCCCGGACCCACAAACGCGTCGGCCGCGATCCAAACTTCCTCCCCGATCACAATGGGCGGCTTAATCAGCGGAAAGTGACGCGTCGTATAATCGTGCGTGCCGGCACAAAGGTGCGCGTATTGGCTGATCGTCGAGCCACGCCCGATACTTATTTTCCCCAGCGAATAAATGATCGCATAATCCCCGATGATCGCGTTGTCGCCCACGCTGAGGTTCCACGGAATCTCCACCAGCGCCGTTGGCCGAATGCGAACGCCTTTGCCGAGCTTTGCCCCGAAAAGTTCCAACAAAAGCCGTCGCCATCCATACCAGTTGTGAAACGACGGACGGAACAATCCCGCTCGCACGATCATCCACAAGGCGCGTTTGATGTTTTCCATGGGTTTCCAGGGGCTGACTTGAACCGGCCGGCGGCGTAACGCCGCGGGCGACTCTTGAATCGGTATTGGCGGCGACGGCGGCTGCGGCGGCGTCGGCCTCGGAGGCATTGCGGGAATCACCACCGGAGCCGCCGCCGCGGCAGCACCTCCGCCCTCCCCAACCGCCAGGCCCTCGATCCCCGTCGGCGTCTTTCCGCCGGTTCGCACCAGCTCATTGTATTTCGCGCGAATGAACAATTCATACGTGCTGATGAGCAGGCACAGCGTCAGTCCCGGCCGTCGGTCCAGGATTCCCCCGCGAATGAAATACATGTACACGAACCGAAAAAACCACGGCAACGCCAGCTTTGGCGCCACGCAATACTTGATGTACCGCCGCCGCGCCGTCCGGTCGTTCAGGAAGCGCCACGCGCCAGGCCATCGCGCCTGATGCCGATAGATTTCCATCGCCTCCAGCGTCGAATACCGATTGTGCTTGGCGATGAAATGCTCCAACCCGCGCCGGTCCTCGTGGCGAAGAAGATGCCGTAAATGCCCCGTCGGCCCCGCCACGATCATGTGTTCGTGAACGTTCCGCTCCTCGTACTGTGCCGAGCCCCGCTTGAATAGCCTCAGGTTCCACGCCGGAAAATACGCGCAGTGGTGAATCTCCCTCCCCATGAAAACAGTGACGCGATTCAAAAAGAAACCGGACTCCGGAACATTCGGCGCCGGCCGCGAAACCACCTTCAGTATTTCATCTTTCAACGGCGGCGTGACCGATTCGTCGGCGTCCAGAATCAGAATCCACGGCGATTCGAACGGCAAATTCGCCAGCGCCCAGTTCTTCTGCCGCGCATATCCTTCCCACGCCTTCTGCACGACCACCGCCCCGTGTTCGGCGGCGATCTCGCGCGTCCGGTCGGTCGAGCCGCTGTCCACCACGAAGATGCGGTTCACCCACCCGCTGACGCTCTGGAGCGTGTGCGGAAGGTTCAACTCCTCGTTATGGGTCTGAATCAGGACATCAAGCATGTGAGCGGCTCGCCATAGGCCCCTTATATATCGGAAGTCCGACCACCGGTCATTTGTCGCCGGCTCACCCACCTTTACAAATGGCAGGTGACAAATGACAAATGACGCCCATGCGAATCCTGCATCTGACGGCCGGTTCCGATGCCGGCGGCGTCAGTCGCTATCTCTACGACCTGTGCGCCGCCATGCAGGCGGCCGGACATCAAGTGGCCATTGCCGGCGAAAAGGGCGCCTGGCACGAGATGTTTCGCAACGCCCCCTGGCCCTGGATCGACGCGCCGCTGAAAGGCGGTCCCCTGCGACTCGCGGCCGCGACGCGAATCCTCCGCCGTTATCTCGCCGAAAATCCCGTCGATGTGCTTCACACCCATTATCGCAAGGCGACTATCGTCGCGCGCCGCCTCCAAAAGCATGCTCATGCGCCGATCGTCTATACGTTGCACCTTTCACACATTCCCCTGGGCGGACCGTGGCGATTGCTCAGCGATTTCGGCGACCAAGTCCACGCCGCCGCATCCGACGCCCGCGATTGGCTTGTCAACGACGCCCACGTTCCACCGCAGCGAATCACCCTCATCCCGCACGGCATCCATCCCGAGCGGTTCCCCGTCCCAGACGCGGCCGCAAAACACAACGCCCGGGCCAGCCTTGGTCTGGCCGATGACGATCGGGTTGCTCTATATCTCGGCCGGCTGGAAGACCCGAAAAACGAATCCTGGCTGATCGATCTCGCCGCAACGACGCAAAACGCGTTGCCGCGCCTGCGGGTTTTGATAGCCGGCGACGGCCCCAACGAAAACGCCGTCCGAAAACAAATCGAACACCAAAACCTGAATCACCGAATTCAGATGCTCGGTCATCGCGAGCCGCTTCCGCTGCTGCACGCAGCCGATGCCCTGCTCCTGCCGTCGCAGCGGGAGGGCTTTTCCTACGCCTGTGCCGAAGCGATGTGCGCCGGCGTCCCGGTTCTCCGCACCCGTACCAGCGGCACCAAGGATCTGATCGTTGAGAATACAACCGGCCGATCCGTGGAGATCGATCGCGAAGCGTTTCTCAAAGCCGCGGGAGAATTTCTCGCCGATAAACCAGCTCTGCAGCGCATGGGAATCGCCGCCGCCGAGCACATTCGCCGGCATTTCGCATTCGATCGCCAGTTGTCCGAAACGATTGCGATGTATGATCGCCTGACCGCCCGCAAATAGTGCGTCACGACTTTCCTGAAAGCCGCGGAATAGCGTAACTGTTTACCGTCGGGGGGCGCAAATCATCTATATTGCGACACCGGGCCGGCGATGTCGGCCGTGACGAAAACTGCAACCGATAAAAAAGCCGATCCGCCGCACGCCGAAAACTGTCCAGATGGAGTGATTCCGTTTTGCGGTAAACAGCTATAGGCCAGGAGTTCGGGGTGCAATGTGTTTCAAGTTGGCCCCGTTCCAACTGAATATCACGATAAAAAGTATATACCAAAATTAGTGGCCTGCGAAGCGCATCGGGGGTTCTAAAAACTTCGGATTACTTCACTTCCAGCACGATGATCGACAGATCATCCTTTGGCTGCAAGCTGCCGGTTTCCTTGTCGAGACTGTCGGACAACTCCTGAAGGAGTTGTTCGGTGGGCATGTCGCGGCGGCGCTCGAGTTCCGTGCGCCACTGCTGCGTGTTGAGAGACTGATCATCTGCGAAGGCGACTTCGATGCCGTCGGTGTAAACGAACAGGCGGTCGCCGACGCGGAGTTGGATTTGGGCGTCGAGATATTGTTCGTCGGGGAAAATACCGAGCAGCCCGCCCTCGGATTCGAGATCCAAAACAGTTCCATCGGCTCGCGCCAGCAGCGGCCGGGGATGGCCGGCGCCGGCAAAGCGGCACATGAGCGTGTGGGTATTCACCATGCCGTAGATCGCCGTGGCGAAGGTGGCGTGGTTAAGCTTCTGCTCGACCAGCGCGGCATTGAGGCCGCCGAGCGCTTCGCCGGGATCCAGCAGGCGATATCCCTTGGTGGTGATCTGCTTGGTGACCAGAGCATTCTTGATGAACATCGTGAGCAGGGCCGCGGGCATGCCGTGACCGACGGCGTCGGCCATGTAAAAGCCCACGTGCGCTTCGTCGAGCCGGGCGACATCGTACAAATCACCGCTGACGTAACCGGCCGGGCGGAAGAGGGTATGGAAATGGATCGGCCCAACCTGCGGGAGGGTCTTGGGAAGAAAATCCTGCTGGAGCCGGGCGGCCAGACGCAGCTCTTCGTCCAGGCGGTGCATGTAAAAGTTCAGCGTTTCATCGCGGCGATGAAGAAAATTGATCTGCTGGCGAAGCGAAGCCAATTCCGCTTCGAGCTGCTCGACTTGACCCGCGACCGGGTTTGAGCCCGCCGGCGGGTCAAGAATGGGTTCGGTCGAAATGGGTTCGGTCGATTGGATGCGCACGGATTCCTCTGCATCCGATGTCGGCTATGGGAGATAGAAACTTGAAAACGAGAGGAGATTTTGAGCCGGCGTCACTGGCCCGGCGGATTGATCGCGTCTTTCGGCAGAGTCAGGCGATCCCCCAGTTTCAGGTTCAACCGCGCGACGGTGCCGGCGTTGAGTTCGATGGTGTATTTGGCCCTTGCCTCGCTGGGGACGTTCTTGACGCTGTAGGCGTCCAGATGCTTGAGGCTGACGATCTTCCCCCCCGCATCGAGAAAAATCAGGTCTAGCGGAAAATGGACGTCGCTGTTCCAAAAATCCCGCTCCGCCTCGTCTGGAAATATGAAGAGCATGCCATGATCGGAATCCAGGTGGTCGCGGTGCATCAGGCCGACTTCCTGATCGTGGGAACTGGTGGCGATTTCGAGGTCGAACGTTTCGGTTCCAATCTGCATGCGCGTGACGGGCAGGGAACCGGCGGGATGCTGATCGCAGCCGATCAGAGCGGCGGCCAGCAAAAATGCGAGGATGTGCCTAACGCGTCGGTTCATGATGGGCCGCTCCGAGGCTTATGACGAAGTTTACGGGTTAGATGAATGTCAGCGGCAACGAGGAGAACGATGATGAGCAGTAAAAACATCACCCCGAGCCAGACCGCCACATAGGCGCGAGGCGTGTGCCGGTCATCGACGGTGTTGAAGCCGGCGTAGCAAGCGATGCCCAGCAGAAACATCGCAGCGCCGCAGACCCTCCGCAGGGCGGTCCGCAGCGCGTTGCGGCGAACCGATTCGATGGGAACAAGCTTCTGGGCGGCTTTGGAATAAAACAGATAAAACCAGCCCGTGAAGCCGCACACAAGCGAGAAGATGTCAACGAGGACGGAAAGAATAGTAGTTCGTGGCTAGTGGTTAGAAAAATAAAGACGATAACGGCGCCTCACTAACCACTAATCACTAACCACTAACCACTATTCTGTCTATCCCCGCCTGGGCCAGCATCCTTTGCGTCGTTGTCATCGGCAGGCCGATGATGTTCGTCAGGCAGCCGCCGGTGCGGCTGACGAAGGGGTCTGGGTCCTGGATGCCGTAGGCGCCGGCCTTGCGTTGCCATTGATTGGTGGCGATGTAGGCATCGATTTGCTCGGGGCTGAGCGGCTTCATTTCAACGGTGGAGATCACGCATTGCGACAATAAAAGCGACGCCCCGCGATGGATGACGGCGACGCCGCTGATGACCCGGTGCGTCGTGGCGGACAACGCGCCCAGAATTCGGCGGGCATGATCGGCGTCGTCGGCCTTGCCGAGGATCGTCTCGCCAAGGGCGACGATCGTATCAGCGGCGAGCACCACGTCATCGGGAAATTTGTCGGCAATCGCCTGGGCCTTGGCGCGGGCAATCCGCACAGCAGCGTCCTCCGGGGCGATATTGCGGGCGAGGGCTGATTCGTCGATGCCGGCGGGGTACGTCACGAATTCATAGCCGGCCTGGCGCAACAGCCGTTGCCGCTGCGGCGAGGCGCTGGCGAGGATCAGCCGAAGTCGCGGCGGCGTGGGATTGATATCCGCATCCCCCTATTCAATGGATCGCCCGGACGGCGAGGTCGCCGGAAGCCGGGTCGCGGCCGTTCTTGCCCGGCGGGTCATAGCGAACGGTGAGCGAGTTTGGGTTGATGGTCTCCACATGTCCCATGGCCAGAATTTTTTGATTGGAATCGATGAATGTAATGATGTCGCCGACGGTGAAATCCTTCACCGGCACACTTGCAACGGAAGCGAGATGGGCCGAGGGCAGCACGGCCGTCACAAGCCCGACGCGGGCCTGAGGGTCGGCCCTCCTGTACTGGCTGCGGATAGCGGCAAGCTGAGCAGGGCTCGCCGGCGGTGCAACCGGCTGTTCGGGCACCAGGCAGCCGGCCAAAGCAATCGGCAGGGAAACAGTGACGATCAGGCGTAATACAGATGAGATCACGGTCTTTTTCATAGGCGGGCATTTTAGCCGGGCGGCGGAGGTTGAGACAGTAGATTTTTATCGGTTATGTTTTTCGTGCCGGCCGGACACGCATCTCAACTCCAGCCGATGGCATCACCACATTAAAAACCCGCGGCGCCGTGAAGGCTCGCCGCGGGTCAATGCATCCGTGCATGGGAAAGGAATTATCGACGTCGTTGGTTATTCGTTCTCGTCGCCGGTGCGGGTTTTGACCAATTGGCGGTGAGCCGTGGCGGCCTTGCGTGCGGCGGCCTTGCGAATCCGGCGGGTCCGGCCGACGGTTTGCTGGTCCACCGTCGCTTTGCGCGTGGGGTTGGCATTGGCAATCTGCACCGCGTGGGCGCCGTCGCAAGCGTACAGATCGGCGCCGATCTCCTCGGCCAATCCCTCGGCCCGCTTGTAGATGCCGCCGCAGCACATGATCTGCATGTCCGGGCAACTGTTCACTTCGCGCAGATAGTCGATCAATTTTCGGACGGACGGGACGCCGCTGGGCAATGTTCCGAACATGACCAGGAGATTGGGACGGTAATCGCCAATCAGCTTGAGGACTTCGTCATCGGGCACCCCGCCGCCGGCGAAGCGTGCCTCCCAGCCATCTGCCTCGAACAGGTCGGCGGTGATTTGGCCGCCGAGTTCCTCCGGCTCATCCGAGCCGCAGAAGATCAGGGCCTTGCGGCCGTTGCTCGGTTGCCGTTCCAACCGGGAGGAAACCTGGTCGGTGATGCTGCGATTGAGCCGGGTGGCCAGATTCAGCGTGCTCTGTGTGATGCGGTCCTCCCGGTAATGGGCTTGAACCAGTTCCATCGTGGGCCAGAGCAACTCGGTCATCAGCTCGTAAGCCGAAGCGCCTTCAAACAACGCGTGTTCAATTACCTGCCGGCATTGAACGCGGTCGCCTTCAAGCAATGGTTTAAGGTAACGCTGAGAAAGACTGGTGCTGGGGATTGACAAGCTCATTGGCACGGATCTCCAATAGGTTCTCCAGGAATTTCCTAATCCTGAGGAACAAAATTAAAAGATTCAGAGGCTTCCGTGCCGCCTGTTGTTCACTCGCCGCATGTTAAAATGGATAACTTGCGACAATCTAGGTATCGGAGATATGTATTTTAAATCTTCACTATTTTAACATTACGCCACCGTAACCGTCGCATTTTTAGATCGTATCTATATGTTAAATAATTGTTTATAGAAAATTGCGCTATTGCTCATGCGCCGTTAGAGTTTCGGCAGTCCATCTCTGATTTGAAAGAGCAGACTCAGATGCGACAATGGGGATCGTCATGGGCAGCCGCAGCGAATATCTCGCAAACGTCCGCAGCGTCGTGGTGAAGCTCGGCACGCAACTGCTGAGCGACAGCGATGGGCGGATTGATGCGCCGTTCGTGGCGAATATCGCCGAACAGGTGACACGGCTGCGCCGCGATGGGGTGCGGGTAACGATCGTCAGCTCCGGGGCAATCGGCTGCGGGTTGCGGGAAATGGGACTGAACCAGCGGCCGACAGATTTGGCGAAACTACAGGCGATCGCCGCGGTTGGTCAGCGGCGGCTGATGGACATCTGGGCCGACGCGTTTGAGCCGCACCAGTTGGCGGTGGCCCAAATGCTCCTGACGCGCCAGGACATCGACGATCGAACGCGATTTTTGAATCTACGCGACACGATCTCCGCCGTGCACGAAATGAACGCGATCCCGATCGTCAATGAGAACGACACGGTCAGCACCGCGGAGTTGGTGAAGATCACCTTCGGCGACAACGATATCCTGGCGGCGCTTCTGGCACACGCGATGCGCGCAGACCTTCTAGTGCTGCTGACGGTGGTGGATGGATTGCTGGGCGAGGACGACAAGCCGGTGCGGCTGGTCAAGCGGGCGGAGGATGGGCGGAGCCTGGTCCGCGAGGAGAAATCGGATTTCGGCAAGGGAGGGATGGATTCGAAGCTTCAGGCGGCACAGATGGTCAACGATGCCGGCGACGCGATGATCGTCGCCGATGGGCGAATCGATCGGATTCTCCCGCGTCTGTTGGCCGGCGAGGAATTGGGAACGCTGTTCACTCCCGCGGCAGCCAAGAAGCGGTCGTCGCGCAGCCGATGGATCGGCGCGGTGCGGCCCGCGGGAACGATCATGGTGGATGAGGGCGCGCGCCGGGCGCTGGTGGAGCAAAATAAAAGTTTGCTGCCCGCGGGGATCGTGAAAGTGGAGGGGGAATTTGCGCGGGGAGATGTCGTTGCGATCCAGGGGCCCGATGGGAAGACCATTGCGCGGGGGCTGAGCAATTACTCGGCTGGCGACATGGACCGGGTTCGTGGCAAGAAGACCCAGCAAGTCCGGGAATTGCTCGCCGAAGCCGCGTATGACGAGGCGGTGCATCGCGATAATCTGGTTGTGGAGCGAAATGGATAGCGCAAGCGATTATTTGACAATATCTTAGAACTCTTGCACTTCTCGGATTCGCTTGGCGCGTTCGTATGGTGACGGCAAAAAGATAAACCAACCGGGTTTGCTGATGCCGGTCCAAAGAATGAGGATTGAAAGGAGCTTTGCCATGAAACGTCTTGCGATGCTTGCCGCCAGCGGTTTGATGGCCATCTTGCCGAGCATTGCATCGGCACGGCCTCATTTCTTTTGGGGTTTTCATTTCGGCTTGCCGCTGTTCGCTCCGGCGCTCTTCGCGGGCCCGGCTTATTTTGCTCCGACGGTCACCGTATCTCCACCCGTAGTGACGGTTGCCCCGCCCATCGCGTACGCACCGGCGCCGGCGTTCACGTACTACTACCCATACAACTATCTGAGAAGCCACTATTACCATCGATACTCGTATGTTCGCCCGGCCGTGAGATATCACCGCGGCGTACCGTATTACTACCGGCGATGAACGGGCGGAATGAAGTGCAAGTGGCAAGTGCAAGCGGGCTATCCCACTTGTACTTGGAACTTGTTGCTTGCACTCATTCAGATTTCTTCCCCACTCCCAGTCTTTCGCGGACCACGTACAGCGGTCGCTGCTTCACCTCTTCGTAAATTCGTCCAATGTATTCGCCCAGGATGCCGACGGAGATGAGCTGTACGCCGCCGAGGAAGAGGATGCAGACGATCTCGGTGGTGAAGCCGGAGATTTGTTTCCGCCAGGCGAAAAAGGTGACGATGTAGAAAATCGCCAGGGCGAAGGCGACGACCGAAGCGCAGAATCCGAGCCAGGTGGCGGCGCGGAGGGGCTTGTAGCTGAAGCTGACCATGGCATCACCGGCGTAGCGGATCAGGCGGCCGAAGGTTTGCTTGGGCTTGCCGCGCGCGCGGTCGGCGCGGTCGTATAGAACACTGGCCTGGCGAAATCCGAGCCAGTTGCGCAGGCCGGGGATGAAGCGGTTTCGTTCGGGGAGTTGGTTGAACTCGTTCACGACGGCGCGGTCCATCAGGCCGAAGATGCCGGCGTCGGGGGCGCTGGGAAGATCGCTGACTCGGCGGAGGAGCGGATAAAAGAGTCGAAATCCGATGCCGCGCACGCCGCCTTCGGCTCGGGTGGCGCGCTGGCCGAGGACGACCTGAAATCCTTCCTTCCATTTGCGGATCATCTCTGGAATGACCTCGGGCGGGTCCTGGAGATCACCGTCGATGAGCACCACGGCGTCGCCGGCGGCATGATGAATGCCCGCGGAGACGGCCGGCTGATGCCCGAAATTCCGTGAGAGGGTCACGATTTTGAACCGGGGGTCCTGAGTATGGAATTCCCGCAGGATTCGAGGGCAATCGTCGCGGCTGCCGTCGTCCACCAGCACCGCTTCCCATGGGTCGCCGACGGCGTCCATCGCGGCCACCAGACGCCGGCGAAGCTCGGGAAGATTTTCCTGCTCGTTGAAGATCGGGATGACGATGGAGATCATCGGGAGGCGAATCTTACCGTGGTGACGTGAGAGTGGTTAGTGGTTCGTGTCCGTTGTCCGTGGTCAACGGTGATACGATCCCCCGCTCCGCGGGGGTTTTGCATTTATATGGGCGGTGGCCGACAATTCGGATATGTCGGAATCCATCGGGGATTATATCGATGATCACGCGGCGCTGCTTCAGCGGGTTTCGGGGGAGTTGTCGCCGAAGATTCTTGAAGTGGGGAAATTGCTGTGTGAATCGTTCGGCAAGGGCGGGCGATTGCTGACCTTCGGCAATGGCGGGAGCGCGGCGGATGCCATGCACCTGGCGGAAGAACTGATCGGAAAATTTCTTCGCGACCGCCGACCGCTGCCGGCCACGGCGCTGTGCGCGGATGGGACGGCGATGACCTGCATCGTCAATGATTTCGGCTATGCCCAAGTCTTCGCGCGGCAGGTGCAGGCGCTGGCCAAGCCGGGCGATGTGGCGATGGGATTCAGCACCTCCGGCAATTCGGACAACGTGGTGCGCGGGCTGCGGGCTGCAAAGGAAAAGCGGGCCGTGACGGTGGCGCTGCTGGGACGCGACGGCGGCAAGGCGGCGGCCGAGGCGGATCATGCCATTATTGTGCCGGGCAATATCACTTCGCATATTCAGGAAATGCACGTTTTGATCGTGCATCTTCTGTGCGATATCGTGGACCGCTGGGCGGCGGGAACCAAATGAGATTCGTTCCCACATCCGCTGGCCCCATGGCTTCAGGCGGGTTGACGGCGGGTTCGGCTACGAAGCGCTGGAGAAAAGCGGTCAATTCTTTGCGAGGCTTGGCGGTCAAAAAACCGCTCGCCGCAGGCGGAACATTCGTAAAATTCCAAGTCAGGCACCTCGTAGCGCTTGCCGCGATACTCGCGCACGAGCGTGCGCTTGACGCGGGAAATCTTCTTGCTTCCGCAGATGGGGCAGGCCGAGATTTTGAGCATGGTCTTCATATCGCTCGCTTGGCTGATATCAGGACATAATAGGTCTCCACGCCGCCTTGGACAACGAGTTTGCCCTTGGAATAGACAAGAATTCCCTCGAAATTTGTGCTTTGAATAATGTGGAGATATTCACGGCCTCACCGGCCCGGATGGGTGGATTTGACGGTTTTGTGGATGGCAACCGCGACCACGATGGATTCAATTACATCACCCTCGGTCAAGCCGTCTCGCTCGCGTTCGGTTGTCGCTTTTTCCGTAAAAACGACGTTGCCAGCAAGAACAGCGCGCTTGATTCGGGTGAGTATGTCGTGCATCGATCAGGAGACAGAACGGGGGGAATTATGAGTCCGTCTGTTCCGGAATTCAATCTGCCGGCCAAGCCGGGGCGCCATTGGCGAGTTAGAGAGATCAATCCTGAAAATTTAATTCGTCGGGCCCTGCGATTGGGGAGGCAATGGGGGTAAGGCGCTGCGCACTGCTGCAAAGAGGAGATCCCAATAGGCATGAAGGTCCATGGTTGCGATCACGTCGCTGTCCTTGACCGTGAACTTTTCCGTCCCGACGAATTTCAACATGCTCTGGGCGATGGGGTCGTTCGTGTCGGATCGCTGTTTGACAATGCGGGCCACTCGTTCGATCCCGGTGGCCTTGGCGATTTCAGCCGCGGCATGGTCTTTGTGGTGAGAGATAATCAGGAATTCCGGCGAATCGGCCGGCGGAAGCACGAGATTGATCGAGCAATACTCGATCGCTTGTCCTTGCTCGGCGGTGAAATCCGAGGAAAGCTTGCCGCTTGCCATGAGCTTCGACATGATCTGCTTGAGCTTCAGCGGATTGACGGCCATGCGTACCGCCAGGTTGCCCGCCGACGCCAATCCGGCGGCCAGCGCGGGACGGGGATCGGGGCCCGTGTCCGGCGCGGAAAGCGGTGGATTCACCACGGCGGCGCTGCCGACAATGGTCAGCGGCCCGGAGCCCGATGAAGCAGCGACGTACCGGGCCAAATTCTGAGCGGCCTGCGGTGAATCGGCTGGAAAGACAATCGTGGCGTGTTGGAAGTGCAGAGTGTTGTTGGGAGGAGCTGCCACTTTGAGTTGATCCTCTCGCGCCAGGAGATACAGGCTCGTCCCTCCCGCTTGCTCAAAGCCGCTGATCCACTTTTTGCCGGAATCAATTCCCATCTGAATCATCCCGTTCAGGCGTGCCGCAGATGTCGGGTCCATTGAAGTCTGGCTCAATTCTTTGCGCATGTCGTCGCCCAGGGCGTCCAAATCGATTTTGGTGAGATCGATCGCGACGATGATGTCCGTGCGGCGGGTCGCGAATGGCGCAATGCGCGGATCAAGGGCAGGGCGTTGGTCGGCAGGGGCCGGGATGTCGGCTGACACGACGGTTTCCGCGGGCGTGGCCACGGGGCGATTGGCGGAGTCCGCGAGAATCAAAGCGCCGGCTCCAAAGGGGATTCCACTGAGCAGGATCACAACGGCGGCGATTTTGATTTTTGCAGTCAACATCATGGTTGAAGTTCCTTTGGCGATTGCGGCCGCGTGGATTGGGGCGGACGCCGGGAAACAATTCGCGGCGACACCCGGGGGAGCCGGGTGGGTGGTGTGGGCGAGCAGCGCCGTGCCGAGGTCGGCCGTGGGAACAGCGAGTCCGCGGCGGCGTAAATGGGCCCGTAATTTTTCGAGGGCGCGAAGGATGCGGATTTTGGCCGCGCCTTCGGAGACGCCCAGGGCGGCCGCGACCTCGGCCATTTCCTTTTGCTGATAGAATCGCAGAAGCAGCGCATCGCGGTCCTTGGATCGGAGGCGGCTGATCGAATCATCCAGCAAGGTGGAGATTTCCTGCCACATCTGGTCTGGATCGGATTCGTAAATTTCGCTGGTGGACATGGCAGCGCGCCTTTCGTGTTTGTCACGCCGGGTTCGAGCCCGAATGGCGTTGGCGGATGCGTAGCGCGTGACCTTGAATAACCAGCGATGCAACGAAACGGGGCTGAGCTTGCCCGCTTTGTCAGCCAGAATGAGAAAAACAGCCTGGGTGACGTCCTCGGCCAAATGAGGGTCGCGCACCATGCGCACGGCGGCGGAGTAGACCCAATCGGAGTGGCGGGAGACCAGGGCGGCAAACGCGTCCTGCGAGCGGCGAGCCGCGAATTCTCGAAGGAGCGAAGAATCGGTTGGGTCGGATGTCACGGTCATTCAACCATAATGTGTTCGGCGGGGCGGAAAGGGTACAAAAAAGTGCGAAGTACCGTACTTGGATACGAGAAAGATTGGAAAATATTGCGGGTTTGAGAGTTACGACGGACATGCCGACTGAAGTCGGCAGGCCGCGCGGGGGGCTCAGGGGTTGAACATCCGCAATTGATCGCGCTCGAAGCTGAATTTGGTGTGGGGCTGGTCGATGGGGATTTTGTAGTTTCCGCTCCAGCAGGCCGTGCAGTAATGTTCCCTGGACATTTTCATGCAGGAGAGCAAGCCGTCGAGCGAGAGATAGGCCAGGGTGTCCACTTCGAGAAATTCGCGGACCTGATCGACGGTGCGGTTGTGGGCGACGAGTTCCTGGCTGGTGGGGAAGTCGATGCCGTAGAAGCAGGGATGACGGATGGGCGGGCAGGAGACGCGAAGATGGATTTCCTTCGCGCCGGCGGCGCGGATGGCGCGCATTTTTGATCGCGTGGTCGTTCCGCGGACGACTGAGTCCTCGACGATAATGATTCGTTTACCGGCCACCACGTCGGGGATGATGTTGAGCTTCATCGCGACGGCGCGGTCGCGGGCGATCTGGTTGGGGAGAATAAATGTGCGGCCGACGAAGCGGTTGGGGACGATCCCTTCCTCAAAGGGGATTTTGGATTCGCGCGCGTAGCCGAGGGCGGCGGAACGGCCGCTGTCGGGCATCGGCATGATGTAATCGGCGTCGATGGGGGATTCGATTGCCAATTGCCGGCCCATCGCTTCGCGGACGACGTGCACCGTTTGTCCGAAGATTTTGCTGGCTGGGTTGGCGAAATAGACGTGCTCGAACACGCAATGGGCCTGCTCGACCGCGGGAGATTCGAAGGTGCGCGAATGCAAGCCGTGCTGGTCGATGCGAACAATCTCGCCGGGGGCAACTTCGCGGTCAAACGCGGCTCCGATGGCGTCGAAGGCGCAGGTTTCGCTCGCCACGCACCAGTGGCCGTCGGATGTTCTTCCGAGGACCAGCGGCCGGACTCCCCACGGATCGCGGCAGGCCTCGATCCGGTCGGGGAATAAAAACAGCAGGCTGAACGCGCCCTGCAAATGCTTCAGGACGTGCGGCAGAGGATCGTGCTTTTGGGCGTGGGTCGGCTTGGCGAGCAGATGCACGATGATTTCGGTATCGGTGGTGCTTTGGAAGATGTGGCCATGCTCTTCATATTGCTGGCGAAGAAGGCCGGCGTTGATCAGGTTGCCATTGTGAGCCACCGCGACGGGACCCATCAGGAATTGCCGCAGCAGGGGCTGGGCATTGCAAAGCTTGCTCGATCCGGTGGTGGAATAGCGGACGTGTCCGATGGCCGCCTGGCCGGCCAACTCTTCGCGAAGCATGCGCGGGGTAAAAACCTGGCTGACGAGGCCCATGCCCGTGTGGCCGGAGAGGCCGGCGCCGGTGCTGACGGCGATGCCGGCGGATTCCTGGCCACGGTGCTGCTGGGCGAAGAGGGCCTGGTAGGTGATCTGGGATGCCGAAGGGGTTCCCCAAATGCCGAACAGGCCGCATTTCTCTTTTTTTTCGTATTCGTCCAGTTGTGGCAACGGCAGAGGCAAAGCGATCTCCATGAATTACTGTAATTCACGGTGCGGGAACAATCAAACGGGGGAAATTTGTGATTGGCGACGGAATGGCGATAAACAATGGGTAGTGACCCATCGACGGCGAAAATCACCGCGCGAGAAAGATCTCACCAGCCGGTTTCTCGATGGCGATGACGAAACGGACCGTCTCGAATCGCAGCAACGCTTCAGCCAACGATCGAAGAACGCCCAGCAGAACAAGATGGAGCAAACCGCCCTGCTTCGGGCCGCGGAGCAGGAACAATCCGGCGACATCGAAAGCCTGCCCATTGGACAGGTCATGCAGGTCTATTCGCTGTACTGTGAGGTGGATCATCCGAGCGGGCAGCGGCTGTGCGTGGTGCGAAAAACCTTGGCGAGTCTTGCCGGCGCCTCGATGGTCGTGGGCGATTATGTGCGTTTCCGCGATACGCCCGCGCGGGATGAAATCGGCCGGGCCGAGGCGGTCATCGAGCAGGTACTGCCGAGAAAAACGGTGCTGACGCGCGCCGACAGCTTTCAGGAGAGATCGTCGCAGCCGATTGTGGCCAATGCGGATCAGGTGCTGATCGTCGCGAGCCTTCTGCGCCCGCGGATCAAATGGGGATTGGTCGATCGGATGCTCGTGGCGGCGCAGAGCGGCGGGCTGAGGCCGCTGCTGTGCCTGAATAAGATCGATCTGGCCGAGGAAAACGAAAAATCCGGCCGGGAATATGCGGAGGCGCTGGAGGCGCTGCGGCATTACCAGGCTCTGGGGATCGCGACGTATCAGACCAGCGCCGAGCACCGGGCGGGAATTGAATCCGTCGCCGGCGCGTTGGAGGGAAAGACGACGGTGCTGGGCGGGCACAGCGGGGCTGGGAAGAGCACGCTGATATCCCTGATCCAACCGGGATTGGACATCCGCATCGGGGCGGTCAGCAATTACAACGAAAAGGGCCGGCATACGACGACGTCCGCCCGGCGATATCCGCTGGACATCGGCGGGTACGTCATCGACACGCCGGGCATAAAAATGTTCGGACTGTGGGGCGTGAGCGAGGAGAATCTGCGCAACCTTTTTCCGGATGTGGAAAACGGCACGGCGCCGGACTGGCGGAGGGAGAGTTATGAACGGATCGAGGCGTCGCTGCGGGGTTGAAGCCGCACGGCGGCGCTATGGGCTGGTCCACGGCGTTCGATGTCAATGGAAATCCCAGAGCCAGAGCCACGGCGAAACTTCCCGCCGCCCAGATTAATGTTGAATGGAGCTGTTGCCGCAACATGAAGAACCTCCGTCTTTGGGCGTATTGGACGCCGCCGGAGACGAAAAGTTCCTCGCTTTTTTACGGCCGGATTTATTTTTTCAGCAGATAAGTTCCGCGGGCGTCGCCTTTGGCGAAGCGCTTGTCTTTGATCAGGGCCTGGTTAACGATCACGCGGAAATTGTTGCTGTTGGTGGAATATCCGGTACTGAGAACGCCCTCGGCGATATCGGCCACCCGCACGGGGCCGCCGCGCTTTTTGAGGATATTGGCGATGCTGTCGCCGAGGCTGAGCTTGTTTCGGACGCGGCCGCCGCGGGTGCGGCCGGCGCCGCCCAGGCCCGTAATTTGCAATTCCACCGCATCAAGGCGGCGCACGAGTTTGGACCGTTTACGCTCCAAATCGGAAAGCCTGGACCGCCGATTTTGCAGCATTCTCTCAAGTTCGACGATACTCAATCCGGTCCCATTGGAATGGCGAGGCATTGCATTCATCCTTTCCTGAAATAGAAAACCCTTTTAGCCGTCACATTACCGGCTGCCACATTATATGAACGATATTTTTTGCAAAATGCAAATATGCAGAATGTTATCGTTTCCGATGAAGTACGCCGATCGTTGTTATGTAGGCTGCGCAAAGGTGCGGGGAATCTTGAAGAATAGCGCTTTTCGTGTTAGCGTAGGATGAACCAAGCGAGGCGCGCCGATCGCTTTTGGATGACCGTTTGACAGGGGCTGGCTGGAGGACTCTTATTCATGCGCTGCATTGTTATGGGAGCCTTGGCCGGCTTGATGTTAGTGGTGATCGGTTGTGATAAGCAACCAGCGTCACCGAGCGCTTCGGATCAGGCGGACACGGCGGCAGATTCCTCCGCGCGGCCGGCTTCGACCGGTCCGCGCGATAAATTCCCGCTGATGATTATGCCGCTGACGGTATCCCTTCCGGCCGACTGGAAGCTGGATCCGCCGGTCAGCCCGTCGTTCCTGGAGGGGCCGGCGCCGAGCGGCAACCTGGAAATCTCGCTTTCGATCATGGATGCGATGGACGATCGCCAGCGGCAGCTTTTCGTCGCCGGATCGCTCGACGAGAGCCAGAAACATCCGCGGCGTATTCAGGTTGCACAATTCACGAGCAAATCCGGGCTGCCGATTGTTGCGCGGATCACCTATGCAACCGCTCCCACTCATGCGGGTAGCCCGCCGCCGACGACGCTTCCATCGCAACTGCTATCGTGGAACTTCATCATATTCGTTCCTTATAAGCACAAGTTCATCCCGTGCAGTTTCGATCTCATCGGATTGACTGAGCAACAATACGGTTTGGATCAATCGCTGATCCGAACGATGGTCGACTCCGCGGAGCCGAGCAAAACCGCCGCATTCCAATAGCCGGTTATGTCTAAAACGCGCCTGGCTCCCTCTCCCACCGGCGCATTGCACATGGGAAACGCCCGGACGTTTCTGGTGAACTGGATTCTGGCGAGACAATCCAACTGGCACATTCTGTTGCGCATCGAGGACCTGGACGGGCCTCGGATCAAACCGGGGGCCGATCGAGCGCTCATCGAGGATCTGAAATATCTGGGGCTCGATTGGGATGAAGGGCCGGTTTATCAATCGCAACGTGGGCGGGAATATCGCGCTACCATCGATTCGTTGCTGGGTCGGGGATTGGCGTATCCGTGCGTTTGCAGCCGCAAAGAGGTGGATTCGGCCGCCAGCGCCCCGCATGCGGAAGATGGAGCGACGATTTATCCGGGCACGTGCCGAGGGCGATTTGCCTCGGTTGAGGAGGCGAGGCGGGCGTCGGGCCGAGAGCCGGCCATTCGGTTCACGGCGATCGACCGCACCATCGAATTCGACGATGGTTTTTCCGGAAGACAAAGCATCAACGTCGCGCGCCGGCTGGGCGATTTTGTGATCGCCAAATCGGACGGCACGGCGGCGTATCAATTGGCCGTGGTCGTGGACGATCTGGCGGCGCATGTCGCCGAAGTCGTCCGCGGGAACGACCTTCTGGAATCAACGTTTCGGCAGATTCTCCTGTACGAAGCGCTGGGCGCGTCCAGGGAGATTCCGCGTTACACTCATCTGCCACTGGTGGTCGGAACCGATGGCCGGCGATTGGCCAAGCGTCACGGCGACACGCGCATCGCCGCCTATCGCAAGCTCGGTGTGCAGCGGTCGCGGATGCTCGGACTGCTGGCCAAATGGTGCGGAATGAACCATGCCGGGCGGGGAATTGATGATCCGCGCCAGTTGATCGACCGGTTCGACTTGCACGCAATCCCGGCGTCTCCAATTGTTTTCACGCCCGCCGACGATGCGCTGCTCCGCGAGACGTCTGAATGACTCAATCCAGGGACGCATATTTCAGACGGGTGATGGACGGATCGGATCGTTCGATCTCCGCGTCGGCGCTGCGCACCGCGGCGGCGTGCATCGAGCCGATTTATGCGGGAATGATGCGGCTGCGCAATGGATTGTACGATGCGGGAATTTCCCCGATCCATCGGCTGGGCCGGCCGACGATCAGCGTCGGGAACATCACGACCGGCGGGACGGGCAAGACGCCGGTGGTTCGCTGGCTTGTGAAATGCCTTTCGGATCGGCGCCCGTGCGTTTTGTTGCGCGGATATAAATCGACGAAGGCCGGCATCAGCGACGAGCAGGCAATGCTGGAAGCCGACGGGATTCCGGTCATCGCCGACCGCGACCGGCTGCGGGGAGCGCACACGGCGCTGAAGCAGCATCCGGAAATCACCAATTTCGTTCTCGATGATGGAATGCAGCATCGGCGGGCGGCGCGGGATTTTGAAATGGTGCTGATTCATGCCCGCGAGCCGTTTGGATCGGGGCGTGTGTTTCCGCGCGGGATGCTGCGGGAGCCGCTGGGGGGACTGCGACGGGCCGACGCGGTGGTTGTGACGCATGCGGATGAGGTTGATCCGGATGAACTGGCGAAAGTTTCCGAGGCGATTCGGAAGCACAATGGAGACGTGGAAGTTTTCCATGCCGATCATGTGATTGAAAATCTGCGGTCGGCCGAAGGGGAGTCGGCGCCGATTCAATCGTTGGTGGGGCAGAGATATTTCGCGTTCTGCGGGATCGGCAGCCCGGAGAGTTTCTTCTGGCGGCTGGGAACGGTGGGGGGAACGTGCGCTGGGACGAGGGCATTTGCGGACCATTATGATTATCAGGAGCGGGATCTCCGGTCGGTTTTTGATGAGGCTAAAGCGGTTGGCGCGCAACGCGTGGTCACGACGGAGAAAGACTGGGTGAAGGTGTCGAGGTTCGTTGCAGAGGTCTCCATTCCGATTTGGCGGGCGGAGTTGGTTGTGCGATTTTGGCGTGGTGAGGAGGAGAGACTTTTGGCGGCGATACGGAAACGGTTGGGGGGCCAGGGCGATCAATAACTCGCCGGATTGCCATCCTGACGACGTAAGAATCGAGAACATTCCATCACGGTTGAGGATGCCATGGCTGGACGTAATTTTGGGCGGGAAAATTGGCGGGAAAGGCATTATCATATCTAATCAACATGCCGCCCAAGGGGGGCGCGCCGTTGTGTGCAATTGCGGAGGATCGGCAAATGGTCAAAACAGTTCCAGGCAGATCCAAGGGTCCGCCTGCGGTTTGGAATGTTTTCCAAAGACGCAATATCCACTTTGTCGGCCGTGCGGAGCATTTGCAGGCGATCGAACACGGGTTCGCGCTCTCGGCTTCGTCGAAGCCAAGGGCGCTCGTCGGCGCGGGAGGATCGGGCAAAACGGCGCTGGCGGTTGAATACGCTTATTTGCATCAGGATCAGTACGACATCGTCTGGTGGATTCGAGCCGATACGCAGGCCTCGATCGTTGCCGATCTGGCGGGGCTGGCGTCGAAATTGGCGCGGTCCGGGCAGGTGTTTGACAGTCCACGTCAGGCGTGCAACGCGGCCATCGAGGAACTGCATCGGCGCGACCGCTGGCTTTTGATTTTTGACAATGCCCGCAAGCCGGAGGATCTCACGCCGTTTCTTGGGCCCCGCGGCATGGGGCACGTGCTGCTCACGAGCGGTAATTCCAACTGGGAATCGCTGGCGAGCATCCTGCCGGTGAATTCCTGGTCCCGGAAGGAGTCAATCGAATTCCTTCGCCTCCGCCTGGGCATGATCGAAGACATGCACGTGGCCGAGCAATTGGCGGCGGCGCTGGGCGATCTTCCGCTGGCGATCGAGCAGGCGGCATCCTGCATCGATCAGGCCAACATGTCGCTGGCCGATTACCTGGCGGATTTCGAGAACTATTGGGCCGAGATGCTCGACCACGGGCGCCCGGCGGGGCCGTATCCGATCTCGGCGGCGATGGCGTGGGAATTGTCGTTCCGGCGGATGACGCTGCTGAACCCGGCGGCGGCGCAGTTGCTGACGTTGTGCGGGTTTTTCGCACCGGATGAGATTCCGCTGGCGATGATCGAAAACGCCGCCGGCGCACTGCCCGAGGATTTGGCCGCCGCCATCCAGCATCCCGTCGAGCTTCATGAGGCGATGAATACGCTGGAGAAATTTTCACTGGCCAAGACGGGGGATCACACCCTGTCGGTCCACGGGGTCATTGGGGCGCTGGCGCAGGATCGGCTGTCGAACATCGACCGCATGGGCTGGGCGGCGGTGGCGTTGCAGATCGCATCGGCGGCGTTTCCATTCGACAGCCAGAACCCCAATTCCTGGCGGGCATGCGGAGAGGTTTTGCCGCACGTGCTGGCGGCGACGATGCACGCGCAGGGCGCCGGCGTGGCGTCGCAGATGGTGGTCGATCTGCTCAGCCGAGTTGGCCGATTCCTTCTCAAACATGGAAACTATTCCGAGGCCCGGACGCTGCTGGAGATGGCGTACAGCCTGGTCAAGACGACGGATGGCGCGCAGAGCGTGCAGGCGGCGGACATCGCCAATAACCTGGCCCGCGTCCGCCATCGCCTCGGCGATCTGGCGGGGGCCAGCGCGTTGTACGATGTGGCGCTGCAGATCGATCGGACGGTGTACGGGCCGGCCGATCCGCACCTGGCGACCGTGGCGAATAACTCGGCGATGACGCTCGTGGAATTGGGAAAGCTCGAGCCGGCCAGGGAGCGATTCGAGTGGGCGATCGATGTCTATCAGAAGAGCTATCCCAAGCATCATCCGAAAATCGCCAGCGTGATGAATAATCTGGGGTTCGTGCTGATGCAGTTGAAGGATTACGCCGGGGCGAAGCAATGGCTGGAGCAGGCGCTGACGATCACGGAATCGCAGTTCGGCGCGGGGCATCCGCAAGTGGCGTGCATCGCGGCGAATTTGGGCGGAGCATTGCGGGCCGGCGGGGATCATGCCCAGTCCCGCAAGCTTCTGGATCGGGCTCTGCTCATCGACGAGACGGCGTTCGGCGCGAGTCATCCGGCTGTCGCCCGGGATTTGCTCAACATGGGCCAATTGTTGTCGGATCAGAACGATTTCGACGCGGCCGTGAAGCTTCTGGAGCGGGCGCTGGCGATCACGGAAAACTCGTACGGATCGGAGCATCGGGAAACGGCTCTTTGCCTGAACGAGCTGGGCCGGGCGCTGCGCGGGACGGGGGATATCAATCGGGCGGTGGATTGTTTGATGCGAGCGGCAGCGATGATGCGCAAGGGGCCGGCGAAGCGGTCGAATGAGACCGTGGTGGGGGATGAGGGGATGATTGCTTGAACGGAATAGATTTGAGGGTGTTCGGCATTCGGTTCATCTGCGGCGTGCGAAGACCGCGGGATGGCTATCCCGCGGCTTTTTGGGGGAATCAATGGCCGAGGCGGATCCAAAGTTGCTGGGCCTGGGGGAGATGAGGGTCGATTTGCAGGGCCTGGGCGCACTGCTCGCGGGCTTCGTCAAAGCGCCCTGTTGCCAAGAACGCGGCGGCGAGACTGGCGTGAATATCGGCGCGGCTCGGATCAGAACTGAGAGCGGCGATGTAGTGCGGGATGGCCAGATCGGGGCGGATGTAGTGGGTGAAAAGCAAATTGGCATATTTGAACTGCGCTTCGACGTTATCTGGGCGGCGTGCGGCGGCCTCGGCGTATTGGGCCATGGCCGCGTCCACGTCGCCGCGGGATAGAAGAACATTCCCGTAGTTGACGCGCACTTCGGCGTAGCCGGGGTCGAGTTCGATGGCCTTGCGGTAATACTTCGTCGCCTCGTCCGGCTCATTCAGCTGTATGAGTAACATTCCCATGCTGTTCATTGCGATCGTGAACTTGGGGGCGAGGTTGAGAGCCTGCTGGAATTCAGCGCGCGCGTCGGTCAGGTCTCCATCGTATTCCAGCACGATTCCCCATTTCAGATGGGCCAGCGGCTGATCGGGGGCCAGGGAGTACAGCCGCTGGTAACAGGCGCGTGCCTTGGCGCGGTCTTCGTCGCGCGCTGCGGCCGGAAGGCCGGGGCGATTGGATAAACCCGCGTATTCGTCGCCGAGGTTTCCCCAGGCCATCCAACTGGTGGGGTTGTGCTCGGTCGTGTCCTTCCACAAAACAAGCTGGTTTTGATAGATCGGGCCGCGTCGCCAAGTGAGGATCGCCAAGATGACGATGACGGCGGCGGAGGGAATATGCCCGAGCCGCCACAGGCCGGCAGCGGCGAGGACGATCAGGCCGATGCCGGCCTGATACTGAAAATGATCGGCGACGAACGAATATCGCATCGGGTAGAGATTCACAAATCCCAGTGCCGGCAGAAGAGTTCCGGCGAAGAAAAGGACGGCCACCAGCGGGCCGCGGCCAATCCGGCGGCGAAGCAGCCATAGCGCGGCGAGGGTTGTCACCGCCGACAATGGGAAGACGATCAACCAGGGGCGGAGCGAAAAAGCCATGCGTTCCCATCGCGGATAGATAAAAACCAGGGGATGCGGCCAGAAGAGTTTTTCGGCGTAAAACCAGAGGGCCCGGCCCGCAATCAGGCAGCGATCGGCGAAACTGAAATTCCACTCCGAGCCTGAAGCGCCAACGTGATGCCGCTCGATCCCCGCGGTGATGCAGGCCATTGTCAGGCCGAATGCGAAAAAGGGAATCAAGGGCACGAGATCACCCCAGCGCAGTCGACCGTGACGCCAATAGATGAGCAACAAAATGGCCGCGGGGAGGGAACAGGCGACTGACTTGCTGAGAAGCGCGGCGATGAAAAGGATCAGGGCGAGCAGATAATATTTCAGACCGGATCGGGGGGCGCGCAGATCGTCACCGGTGAAATTCAGATAGGCGTGAAGGGAGAGGAGATAGAAGACAAGGGAGAGCACATTTTTCCGTTCCGTGGCCCAGGCGACGGATTCCACGTTCACGGGATGCACGGCGAAGATTGCCGCGGCCAGTCCGGCGGCGGGAATGTGCAGCCGCCGCAGGGCCAGCCAAAGCAGGATCGACGCCAGTGCGTGCAGGAGAATGTTGTCGAGGTGATAGAGCCAGGGGCGCAGCCCGACGAGGTGGTATTCGATCCAGAACGTCGTGTAGACGAGCGGATAATATTGCGGCGAAGCGGAGGGATGAATCCAGATCGCGCCCAGGCCGGGGATGGTGCGAAGAAGCGGATTGCCGGTGATGTACTGCGGATCGTCCCAGATGAATCCGCCGGTGCGGATCACGGGGATGTAAACGATCAATGTCAGCGCCACCAGAGCGGCGGCGCCGGCGCAGCGGGCATGGCGGGAGACCGTCATCAATGCGAACTAATATCGCACGAAGGGGCGAGCGGTTCGAGGGGTCGGCCGGTGGGGATTCTCCTGGGCAGGTCGATCTTCAGCGATGCCATCCGCCGGTTGAGCCGGCGAAGTTCGATGCCAAGCAGGCGGCAGGCGGCGGTCCGGTTGCAATTGCAGTGCTCCAGGGCCTCGGTAATCGTTTGCCTTTCCACGGTCGCCAGGTTGTAACGCGACGAACCACAAGACCGAGGATCGGGGGCATTCAAGCGCGGGGGCAAGTCCTGCAATTCGATGATCGATCCCTTGCACAGCACGTGGGCGTGCTCGATGACGTTGTACAGCTCGCGAATGTTGCCGGGCCAGGAGTGCCTGAGCAACGCATCCGCAACCGCGGGCGAGAGTTTTCGGGGAGTCTCGTCATAGGTGTTGGCCAGCGTGTTGAGCCAATGTTCGGCCAGCGGAACGATGTCTTCGGGGCGTTCGCGCAGGGGAGGCAATTCCAGGGAGACGACCGCCAGGCGGAAGAAAAGGTCTTGCCGGAAGGTTCCAGCCGCGACCATCGCCGAAAGATCGCAGTTGGTGGCGCAGATCACACGAATGTCCACCGATTGAGCCGACGACGCCCCCACCGGCACCACGCGGCGGTCCTGAAGCACTCGCAGGAGTTTGGCTTGCAGACCCAGGCTGAGTTCACCAATTTCGTCCAGAAACAGCGTGCCCAAATGGGCCGAGCGAACGTAGCCGAGGGAGTCGCGATGTGCTCCGGTGAAAGACCCCTTCATGTGTCCGAACAATTCGCTTTCGAAGAGGTTTTCGGGAAGGGCCGTGCAATCGACCGGAATGAAGGGATGAGCCGAGCGGCGGGATTGGCAGTGAATCAGCCGGGCAAAGGTCTCCTTGCCGGTGCCGGTTTCGCCCAGAATCATGACGGTCGATTTCAGGGCGGCGACTCGCTCGGCGATGGCGGTAAATCGCTGGATGGCCGGCGAATTTCCGATGAACGCCACGTCCGGCATTGAGGGCTCGGGAACCAAAATCTCGCTTTGACGAAATCGGGTGAGCACGTTCCCGTCCTCTCTATTTAAATCCACGAACGATTCAACGTTCGCAGCGACCACCAACGAGCTTCAAAGTCCCCTAGTTTTCGTTTTTTGGATTGCCCGACCGGGCTGCGAAGAACCTCATCACCGAGAGTTTATAGGCTCTGCACCGTCTATTACGAATATCTGATTTATAGTTATAATAAACAGGGGGAGGGGCGTCAACATTTTTTTAAATATTTGCTTTGCGCCAACGCGCCCGCCGGCTTGGTAGGCTTGGCTCCAAAGCGGCGTGGCGGTCGTTTAACCATTGATATTTTCATCGGTTGTACCTCGAAGAAATTTCCGGAACCTACTGAAATGGTGGGCTCATGGGGCTGATGAGAGTTTGATTTGAACATTTTTTTCCAGATTCTTCTGTCGGGAAATCGCGGCGTTTTCGCGCGATGACCGTCCGGTCGACTCCTTCGGCACGCCATTCGTTTCTCCGTTTGCGGCTGTGCAACTCACCAGAGTGGGGAGTTGCGTGCGGCCGTGAACCCAATATTCGCACATCTCATTGCGCGGAGGTCGGCGCTAAGGCGCGGCCACCGGGCGTGAGAAAGGAGGATCTCGTGGTCAGGAAAAATACATTTTTGGCAATCGCAGGACTCGCAGTCGCCGCGGCGTCGCCGGCGTGGGCCAATCCACTTGCGGGAGAAGTATTGAAGTTCCAGCAGTTACCGCTCGGCGACCTGGTAACAAATCCAAACTCGGTATTCCCCGGGCATGATGAGCTGAGCACGGCGAGTGCGCTCGCGACGGTGAATGGCTACAGCGGCACGTTCGCGGCGGACGATTTTTCCGACAACGTCACCAGCCCGGTCGTTGATGTTCAGTGGTGGGGTTCGTATCTCCCCAACAGCGGCGCCCCCAACCAGATTAAGCAATTCCTCATCTCCTTCGAATCGGACATACCGGCCGGTCCGGCTGGGAATTTCAGCGAGCCTGGTCAAGTGTTGAGTTCAGAAGTCGTCACTCTGGCCGGCACGCTCGCCGCGGGCGCCGGAGATTTTACTGAGCAACCGGAACCCTCCGTGCCCGGCCCCGACGGACCGCTTTACGAATACAACGCCGAGTTGGCGACTCCCTTCCCCGAACAAGCGGGCGTTGTTTACTGGTTGAAGATCGTCGCGCTGACCGGTCCGAATGATCCGACTCAATGGGGATGGCATAACCGTGATTACTCGATTGTCGATCCCTATGCCGCTGCACCGGGCGATTCGATCCTCGGAACCAACGCGATCGGGCAACCGGTGTTTCATTACTTGGACGACGCGGTGACCGGAAACATAACGTTTATACCGGGCAGCCCAAACCTCTTGCGTGAAGGCACGCAGGGTCCGCTGGATTACAACCCCATCACCGACGGCTTTGCAGCCGGCGCGGTCGGGCCCTCGGAAGATCTGGCCTTCGGTCTGTATTACGTTCCCGAGCCCGTGGGATTGCCGCTGCTGGCAGCGGGTCTTTTCCTCCTCCGCCGCCAACGGCGAAGCGCGTGACTCACCGATTTTGCGTTCGAGCCGCGCTCGGTACCCGAGCCGGCATCTTTCGCATTGGCCGGAATCGCCGCGTTCGGACTGCTGAGCCGACGCCGACGAAGCGCCTGCAGTTGAGGATTTGCGTGAGTCCGTTGGAGAAACCGAGCAAATTCGGATCGTCTATCGTGTTTTAAGACCGCAGGATGGAATCCTGCGGCTTGCAGAGAAAGGGCGGGTCCAATGCGATGGACAATATGGGTTTCGAGACCTGGAACCCGCAACCAAGTTTGGCGGTCCTCGTCGAGCGGATTACGGCGGATCCTGGAACGGTGTCTCGTCCTATCTTCTCGGGTCCACCGCTTCCGATTCGCAGGTTCCGGACACCTATGACGCCTACATGGGTTTCCGTGTAGCGATGGTTCCCGAGCCGGCATCTGGAGCGATGCTGCTGACGGTGGGCGCAATGGCGTTAATACATCGACGACGGCAAATAAAATCTTATGTCTGATGAACGAAAGCGAAAATAATGCTGATGATGGCGAGAATTAGGAATACGAACAGCAACGTTCGACCAATGCCCGCGCTCATGCCGGCCACGCCGCGAGCCCCAAGGGCATAGGCCAGGATGGCGATGATAAAGAAGAGAATGGCCACGGAAACCAGACCCGTTGGAAAAGCCTGCGCCAATATGCCTGTCGCGAAGATGGTCAACATGACGTTCTCCTGTTTTAGACCGGCCTTTCTGTCGGTGATAATCACCGATACCGATGGCCAAGATAGCGGATGCAAGGGGTGTGCCGTTCAATTTCCATTGAGAGCCGGACGGTGTTTGTGCCAATCGGTGGACATTTCGTACATGCGGGCGATGCGCAGGAGCTTTTCTTCGCCGAAGGTGGGGCCGAGGAGTTGCAGGCCGATGGGCAGCGGTTTGGGTCCGGACGTGAAACCGCAGGGAAGACTAATGCCGGCGATGCCGGCGATGTTGCAGGTGACGGTGAAGACATCGCAGAGATACATTTGCAGCGGGTCGCCGGTTTTTTCGCCGGCCTTGAACGCAGGCGTCGGGCTCGTGGGGCAGAGGATCACGTCGCATTTCTCGAAAGCCTGATCGAAATCGCGCTTGATGAGGGCGCGAATCTTCAGGGCGCGGAGGTAATACGCGTCGTAATATCCGCTGGAAAGTGCGTACGTGCCGATCATGATCCGGCGCTGAACCTCCTCGCCGAAGCCCTCCGCGCGGGATTTGCTGAACAATTCGATGATGTCCTTGACCGGAGCGTTCGTGCGATGTCCGAAATGAACGCCGTCGTAGCGGGCGAGATTGCTGCTGGCTTCACAGGGGGCAATCACGTAGTACGCGGCGATTCCGTATTCGGTGTGGGGAAGCGAGACATCGACCAGTTGTGCGCCGAGGTCCCGGTATTTTTTCGTCGCGGCATCGACGGCGGATTTCACTTGCGCGTCCATTCCGGCGGCCAATTGGTATTCCCGGGCGATGCCGATGCGCACGCCGTTGAGCGGCTGATCGAGTTGCTGAAGATAATCCGGGACGGGTTGATCGACGCTGGTGCTGTCCTTGGGATCGCGGCCGCTGATGACGTTCATCAGCAGGGCGACATCCGGCACGTTCCAGCCGAACGGGCCGATCTGATCGAGACTCGAGGCGAAGGCGATGAGTCCGTACCGGCTGACCCGGCCGTAGGTGGGCTTGAGCCCGACCACGCCGCAGAGGGAAGCGGGTTGTCGGATCGATCCCCCGGTGTCGGAGCCGATGGAAGCGCAGCACATTCCCGCCGCCAGCGCCGCGGCCGAGCCGCCGCTGCTGCCGCCGGGGACGCGGGCCGTGTCCCACGGATTCCGCGTGGTTTTGAAGGCGCTGTTCTCGGTCGATGAGCCCATCGCGAATTCGTCGAGATTGGTCTTGCCGAGAATCACCGCGCCGGCGGCTTCGAGTTTTTTGACGACGGTGGCGTCGTATGGAGCGCGAAAATTTGCCAGCATGCGCGAGCTGCACGTGGTCGTGCCGTAACTGGTGCAGAGATTGTCCTTCAGCGCAACCGGAACCCCGGCGAGGGGGCCGGTGCGGTTGCCGTCATCGACGGCTTTGGCCTGCTCGAGGGCACGGTCGGGATCGACGCTGTTGAAGGCGAGGATTTGCGGCTCGAGCCGATCGATGCGACTCAGCGCCTGGCGCGTGAGTTCAACCGAAGAGATTTTCTTTGCGCGAACGGCGTCGCGCGCGGCCAAAAGCGTGTCGTAGGCAAGCATCGCGAAAAAGGTTACGGATCAGACGCGGGAAAGTAAACAAAGTCGAATGTTGGGCCGCGGGTGTATCAGTGCTATGCGGCTTGCGAACCGAAGCCGGGATTAAAGCCGCATTCTTGCAGGTGTTCGATGAACTGAGCGGCGCGTACGGACCAGGTGTTTTGCCGAATGTACTCGCTGCGGGCGGCGAGATCGACGCCGAGGCGGCCCTGCAGGATTTGACGGATCATGTCAACCGCGTCGTGGGGGCCTGGGGCGATGAAGATATGCGGGAGTTGCTCGTAGGCCTCGCGCACGGCGGTGCTGAGAATCGGGCGGTCGGTGGCGAGATAATCATACAGCCGCAGCGGCGAACGGCGATGGTTGAATTCATCGGCACGGAGGGAATTGAAACAAACGTCGAAGTGCTGGATGTAGGACAGCAATTGTCGGTGCGAACGGGCCCCGAGCCAGAGGATGTTGGGAGTGGAACGAAACTGGAAAAGGATTCGGCCGTGGTCGAAATCGTTAACGCCAATCATGGGGCCGACGAAACAGAACAGCGCATCGGGAATCGCCGTGGTGAGATGGCGGATGTAATCCCAATCGTAGGAATAATTCATCCGTCCGACGCAGCCGATGACGGGCCGGCCCAGGGGCAAGTCGCGCGGGCGCGGCTGACGCGGAGACTGAATGAACGAATCGTCCACGGCGTTGGGACAATAAAAGACTTTGGCGCGGGCGCGGGGAATCATATCTTCGACAAGCTGTCGCGAGACGGCGAAAGCGGCGTCGCAGTGGTGCAGGAGCCGATCCTCTTGCGCCCGAACCTGTGCGGCGTCGCCCGGCCAGCGATCAAACGGATCCTTGCAATAGTAAATGCGGAAAACATCCGGCAGCAGTTCGCAAAGCGGTGCCAAGTGCGGCCAGGTGAAGACGACCGCGTCCGGCCGGCCGACTTGGGCAAAGCGTCGCCGGCAGAACCAATGGGCCAGGGCCGCCGAAAATGCGCGGTATCGCTGGGGGACGCAGATTCTCGCTTCGGGGAATCCGCCGTTGGGACGCCGCCACCGCCAGGAATCGACCAGTTGGTCGAATGAAAGGGTATAGCCGATCCGTTCGACGTCGAGATAGGTCACGTTCATCCACCGGCCGACCTGATTGAAGAAATCGCGGATGCGCGGATTCTCCGATCCGATCACCCACAGTGAAGGCTTGAACGATGCCGTGGCCATGGTCTTGAATGTAATATCGACTTTTCAGAACGATTGGTGACGATTTTATCGCGCAATCGTATTTTTCTTGAGGGTGGAAAATCGGCCGACTGAAATCGGCCGGCCGCGATAAAAAACGGCGATCAATCGGCGGAGTCTTCGTCGCCGCCGATGATTTTGGGGACTTTGAAGAATGGGCCGTCGGAATCCGGGGCGTTTTGCAGGACCTTTTCCAGCGGCAGGCTCGGCTCGACGACGTCGTCCCGAAAAACATTGTGTACGGGCAGGGCATGGGCCATGGGCTCGATGCCGGCGACATCCGCCGCACTGATCTTGGCGACGTATTCAAGAATGGAACCGAGCTGGGCGGAAAATTTCTCAAGCCGGCCTTCGTCCAGCGCCAGGCGAGAAAGCTTGGCGACGTGACGGACCTGATCGAGCGTGATCTTCTGCTCGGGCATGTTCAGCGGCCTCAGGCGGCGGCTTCGGCGGCGGGCTTGGAATATTTGCGATGCACCGGCTTCACAACCAGACCGTTGCGGATGGCCTTGGCACTGACCTTGATGCGAACCACCCGGCCGTTGATGACGGCGCGAACCTTTTGGATGTTCACCTTGAATTTTCGGCGGGTGACGCCGGTGATTTTAGTGCCGACGCCGCCAAGATACTTGGCCTTGCCCCGGTGCGTAACTTGATTGCCGAAGCTGGTCTTCTTGCCGGTAAAATGACAAACGCGTGGCATCTTTAAAATCCTTCTGGCATCTAAAAAGGTACAGTGGCGAGAGTGTAGTCTGGGTCGGGATTCGATGCAAATGGGCTTGTTTGGGATGTGTCAGGATTGTTGTCGGTTGCAGGCTTGATGACGGCTGGATTCGCCCGCAGACGGCCGCCGCGAATTCTAGCCGGGAACCCACGCGCCCCGACCCCACGCGCATTGTGTCCACCGGCAATTCTGGATATGCTCCCGTTCCCAAAAAAGGCTCGCGGCTGAGAGCTGTCGGCAATTTTCATGAGGTGGTGTCGGATGTCCCTGGATCGTAGTCTCAAAAGTGCAAACGCCTTGATTCGTCATCGAAACGTTCTGACGCGGACCGAGCGGCTGGTAAAGCTGGCTGACGAAGAGCGTTGGAACGATTCCAAAAGCGTGTTCGGGTTGCCGAAGGTGGCCCATCGCAAGCAGGAATTGGCCAAGGCGGTGAAGGAAGAGACGGCCGAAGGTGCCGCTGTGGCCGGGGCCGCCCCCGCTGCGGCCGGGGCTGCCGCGCCGGCCGCGGGCGCGAAAGGCGCTCCCGCAGGCGCCGCCAAGGCTGCTCCCGCCGCCAAAGCCGCTGCGCCGGCTGCCAAGGCCGCCGCTCCCGCCGCGAAAAAGAAATAGTCCCGGCGCGCCGGGACGGCTATTCCCCATGCCGTCTTCTTGCGAATTCATTTCCCGCCGGTCGTTGGCCGTGGATGCCTCCGGCATCCGCAAGGTTTTCGATCTTGCCGCGAAGATGCACGATCCGATCAATCTCTCGATCGGCTTGCCCGATTTCGACGTTCCACCCATCGTCAAAACCGCCGCCATCGACGCCATCAACGCCGGGCACAATCGTTACACCCAGACGCAGGGGATCGCTCCGCTGCGCGAGCGGCTGCGGAAGGATTTGTCGGCCGAGTTCGGCCGTGATGTCGGCGAGGTGATCATCACCAGCGGCGTCAGCGGGGGATTGTTGCTTGCCATCCTGGCCACCATCGACCCCGGCGACGAAGCCATTTTCCTCGATCCGTACTTTGTGATGTACAAGCATTTGCTCACGCTGGTCGGCGGCAAGCCGGTGATCGTGGACAGTTATCCGGATTTTCGTTTCCATGCCGAGAAGGTCGAGAAGGCGATCACTCCGCACACCAAGCTGCTGATTCTCAACAGCCCCAGCAACCCCACGGGCATCGTGATGACCGAGGCCGAGGTTCGCGCGGCCGTCGATCTGGCCAGGAAGCACAACCTGCTCATCATTTCCGACGAGATTTACGAGCCATTTTTATACGATGGTCCGCGCGGGTTGCCCAGTCCGGCAAAGCTGTATGATTGCACGCTGGTGCTGCGGGGATTTTCCAAGAGCCATGCGATGACCGGCTGGCGGATCGGATACGCCGCGGGACCGGATGCCATCATTACGCAGATGACCAAGCTTCAGCAGTACACGTTCGTGTGCGCTCCCAGCCCGCTGCAATACGCGGCTTTGAAGGCCCTGGACGTGCCGATGCGGCAAGCGGTGGACGCGTACCGCCAAAAGCGCGATCTGGTGTACCAGCGCCTAAGCGGAAAATTCGAGATCGCCAGACCGCAGGGGGCGTTTTACATTTTTCCCAAAGCCCCCGGCGGCCAGGGCGGGGCCGATTTCGTCGCCAAGGCCATCCAGCGGAACGTGCTGATGATTCCGGGGAATGTTTTTTCGGAGCGCGACACGCATTTCCGCATCAGTTATGCCACGAGTGACGAAAAGCTCGAGCAGGGCTGCGAGGTATTGCTGTCGATGGCGTAGCACCGGATGTACATCCGGTGCTTCCGTTTCGATTCCCACAAAAGTCGCCCCCGCCCCGCGCACGAACTCGCTCTAATTGCTGCCCTTAAAAACCTGGTCCACGGTTGTCGTAACCGTGTCGAACGTGCTCGCCGTCACCTTCGGCTGTTCGATGGTCCCCTTGATATGAATCCGAAACAGTTCCGCGTTCGCCCCGCCCAGCAGCGGCCCCAGCACCGGCAGCGCCACCAGCGTCGGGTTGGTCGTCACCAGCCACAGGCTCACGCTCTTCTGTGCGAAGTTCAACTCCCCGCTGCCGGACATCACCATGTCTTTGCTCTTCAAATCGATCTTCTCGAAGACGACTTTCTCCCCATCCAGAATATATCGCGTTGAGATTTCCGAAAACGGGCTGTTGAGCGGCAGCGCCAGATTGGTGATCTGCATCAACCCGAGCATCACCGGGATGTTGTACATTTTCTCGCCGGTGACCGAGACATCGCCGTGTCCGCGCCGACTCTCGGGGTCGTTCCACGTCCCGCCCAATTCCAGCGATGCCGTCAGGCGGCCGCGCAGGTGCTTGTCATACGGCGTCGTGAGTTGCTGCACATCCGCATCCCGCAGCACCAGGCTCACGTCGTACTTGCTCGGACCGGTGTCGGGAAAAACATAATCCCCGTCGCCGGCCAGATCGCCGGAGGCGAATTTCCCTTCGACGTGCGAAACCTGGAGGATCGGATCGTCGGAAGATTTCGACACCGTGAGGCTAAAATCCGAACCGGCCCGCCCGGCCAGCCGCAGCGAATCGGCGGTGCAGCGCCCGGCCAGACGATGCAGCCGCCCATTTCGCACCAGCCCAGCCAGGTCGATATCCCCTTGAATGTCCGTGGCCGGTATACCCATATCCAGCGACGCACCCTGCATCACGATCTTGGCCGCGAAATCCACATCTGCCCCGGTATTGGCCGGCTGCTCTGTCCCCTGACCGCTGGGCCAATACGCCAGCTTCGACAAGTCCACCCCGATGTTTCCGCGGACTTTCAACGCCTTCAGCACATCGCCGACGGAACTCGGCAGCGCTGCCAGCAACTCATCATCCACCGTCAAATGACTCGCCGACAACTTCAGGTTCCACACCGGCCGCTGGCCCAAATCACCCCGCCCGGAAATGGAAATCCGCGCATTGCCGTGCGTCGCCTGCAAATCGCTGAGGATCACCCGATCCGGAAAAACCGAAATCTCCCCCTGCAAATGATCGAGCCGATACGGCGCCGCCCGCGGCGTCACCGACAGATCGCGCGGCGTGACGTGCAGTTCCAGATGGTCCGGCGGGCCGCCCATCGTCGCCGAATATTCCAGCTTTGCATCAATCGTCCCCTGCGGTTTGACCGCTTCCCAACCCGCGCGAGCAGCTTCCGGCAACATCTCGTAGAGCGACGGGACCAATTCAAGATTCCTCGCCGATGCCGAGACGGAGATTTTCGGCTCTCCGCGCGCCCAGTCGACCAGCACATGCCCGGCCACGGCGCTTTGCCCGCGGACGCCCGACAAGTCCGTCAACTCGAGTTGGCTCGGCGTTAGGCGCAGCCGGCCGCTCAGCCCCGACATCGCCGCTTCCCCTCCGCCTGGTTGGACCGCCGCATCATGAAGCGAGGCATCGAAGACATATTTCACATCCGGGCCGCGCGCATCGCCGGTATTTGGAAAGACGTGCCCCGACACATCCAACTTTCCCGAAATGCCCGCCCGTTGCACCCACGCCCGCTGCCGCGCTGGCATCGCGTTGATCAGGTCGTCGTCGATTGGCAGATTGCTGGCCGTGATGCGCAAATCCGGCCCGTACGGTTGCGTGCTCGGCGGCGCATCGTGACTCTTCCACCGCACGATCCCTTCGATCCCGATCGTCGCATCGCCGTGACGCGCCCGGGCGTTCACGATGTTCAGATGCCCCTCGCGGACTTCCAGCCGCCCGCTCAGGTGCTTCACCGGATAAGGGAACGCCACCAGCTTGCCCTCTGCGTCGTAGAAATTGACGTCGGTATCGACCATCCACGGTTTATGCGGTCCGATCGCCCGTTCGATTTGACACGAAAAATCGCCGTCGGCCCTGGGGTACAGCCCTTCGCCGTCCGGGTCGAAAAGTTCCAGCGCGCTAGTGGCCGGCGGAGGCAGCGCGCTGCGAAGCACCGGATCGAGAACGATGTTGCTTCCGTGTACCTCCAGCGAAACCCCCGATGGGCCTTCCAGCGGGCCGACGAATCCATTGATATAAATCACCGCGTTGGCGTTGGGTCCGTCGGCCGGGCCGTGCCCCTGCACGTTCAAGATCCGCAGGCCGCGCATCTTTGCGATGGGATCGTCCCCGATCAGGATTTGCCCGCTCACGCGCTGTACCGGATACGGAAATTCGCTGAAGCGGAATTGTCCGTCGCGGATGTCGATCTGGCCGCTCACGTCGGCCTTGCCTCCCGGCTCGGTGCGCTCGATCACCATCTTCATGCCGCACGTCCCCCGCGGATGAAGACGCTCCATCACGTCCTGAACGTCCTTGGGCAGCGAGCCCAGATAATCCGGCGACAGCTCCGGAATCTCCAGATCGTGGCCGATCACCGATGAAATCGTCAGCTTCGCCGGCGCATCCGGCGAATAGCCGTCAATTTTCCCATCCACGTTAAACCAGTTGTTTTCCACCTTCCCGCTGATGTCTTTCAGCTCAATCCCCTTTTCGGTGAAGACCATGTTCCCGGAAACTTGTCCAAAATGGATCGGCTCGGGCGTGCTTAATCGCCGCAGGGTTTGCACGCACGCCGTCGAAAGCCAATGCCGCGACTGCGCCATATCCAGCAGGTCGTGGAAGAGCTGCACGCGCTGGTTCTGCTCGCGCGTCATCCACTCCTGCGGATGCAGCGCCATCTCCACGTCGCTGAGGTCCAGTTCCGCCCGGAACAGCGGCCCGCTCCCGCCGGGATTCGGATTGTAAACCATCTCCGGCACGTCGATCCGGCCCTGAAGCTGATGCCATTCGCACCATTGCCGCGGCTGCGACAGGAGCATCGTCTTGATATCCGGCCCGAACGTGAAATTCCTCAGCCTCGCCACTGAAATTCCGCCGTCGGTGCGGATGGTCCCATCGACGCTGGGCCCCAGCGATTCGCGCCCGCGGCTCTGCAATTGAAAATCGTATCGGTCCGCTTCGTCGGGATTGGGATTGAGACTGCCTTCGATGCTGTACCAGCCGATGGGAACGATGTTGCCTTGGTGCATTTCCATGTACGCGACTTCCGCGTCGCGCAGGATGATCTGCGGAAGCACGAGCGGCCCGCTGGCGCCGCTGGTCCGCCGTCGCCCGGCCGGTCCCCGGCCATGCCACATCCGCTGATAATTCCACCGTTGGGTGTCGCGGTCTTCCACCAGCAGCACGACCGGATCGATCGCGACGATCTGCGTCGCTGCCAGTTGACCCGCCAGCAACTGTGTCGGGTGGTAGCGGATCATGCACGTCCGCGCGTGAAAGATGATCGAATCGGGCCGGTTGGTCTGATCCACCCGCAGCGTCACATCATCCAGACGCAACCCCTCGAAGACCGAAAGATTCGCCTTGCCGATCGTCACCTCGCCCCCGAGCAGGTCCGAAAGATAAGCGCTGGCCATCACCCGAACGCGCTGGGCGTCGGTGAGATAGATGTATCCGAAAATGATGAACGAGAGGACCAGCAGCAGGCAGGACATTCCCCACCGCCGCCCGGCGCAGTGCCGGCGGCGCAGCGGATGACGCGGCCTCCAGCTTCTCTCGAATAGACGCTCGGGATTGACGAGCATAACTACTACATCGTTAATCGAACGCGGCTGGAGCAAACCGCGCTGGCCGCAACAATAGCCATCGGCCCCACCGCCGGGATGCGATAACGAAGTGAACCGACCGATAACGCGGCTGCAATGGTAAAATATACCGCCGGCAGCAGCAAAAACCGCTTGACCGATCCCGCCAGACTCAATCTCCACAACCCGATCAGGATCAGCACATCAAATCCCACCCCGTATGTCAGCCCCACCGCCCGATAAATCCACTGCCCCCCATATTCCCGGCTCAGGGGCATCGGACTCCACGTTCGCCCGATCTTCACCACCGCCAGTTTCACCGATTCCCACGGGTGCGCGAATATCCAATCATCGGCCAGCCGCCCAAAATAGCGCGAGCGGGCAACTTCCGGCATATCGCTCGTCCACGGCATCGATTGGACGAACCGTTGATCGCTCGCCCCTGTCGCATCCGGATTGAACCCGTCGTATCGCGTAATCCCGTCGTTGGTGCTGGTCCAAACCCAAGCCCCGACAACCCACCGATTCCTCGCCGCCCACGGAAAAAGCACCAACCCCGTAAACAGCAGCATCGTCGCCCCCACCGGCAACGCCCACTTTGATCGGTACGCCCGCTGAACGTCCCGGTTCACCAGCGCCGCCCCGCAACCGATCACAACCGGAATCAGGATCGCCCCCGGCCGCACCAAAATCGCCAGCGCCAAAATAATTCCCCCCGCCAGCCACGCCACCCGCTTTCCCCCATCCCGCGGCCAGGGTCCATCGCTCAGCACCAGCAGCGCCATCCCCCAGCACAACATCGCCGTAAAAAGCGTTTCCGAAAGAATCAGGCCGCTGAAAAAGATGAGATATGGATTCACCGCCACCAATCCCGCCGCCAAGACCGCCCCGCGCGCCGAGAGCCATCGCCGCGCCAAAAGAAAAATCGCCAACACCGTGCTCGAATCCAATATCGCCTGAACGACCCGCACGATCCTCGGCCTGCCCCCCAAGCACCCGATCAAAAACGGATACCCCGGCGTGCGGTACGCATAGACCGTCTGCCCGAACCGCGGATCAGCCATCGACAATCCGTCCGCGCCGAAAATATGTTTACCGAGATCGAGATATTCCCTTTGATCCGGCAGCCGTTCGATGGAGTTCTCATCGCTGGCTTGCCGCAGCCCCCATCCCATCCGCACCCCAAGCCCCACCAGCACCACCACCGCCAGCGCGACCCAGGCCGACCGCTCGCTTATTTCGCTCACGCTGGCCAAAGTACCGCGCGACGATGGCGAAAACCAACGGGATTCCCGGACCGATCGTTGCGCCACCGTTATTCTCGGGCAACTCGGTACAATTCCCGCGCATGGCCGAGGCCACCATCGACCGCGATGTCCTTTGCCGCGCCTGCGGGTACAACCTCCGCGGCCTCTCACGCACCGGCCGCTGTCCCGAATGCGCGGCGGACGTTGCTATTTCGCTCCAGCCCAGCTCCCTGGCTGACAGCCGACTCCAACATTTCCGCCTCGCTGATGCCGGCATCTCGAGTGCGGAAATTACTTGAACCCTTGCGATTCACGCTCTGTGCCGCCGCGTAAAATGGCTAAACCGTACACAATCTGTGTTCACCTATTTAGGTGAATTGGGTCGAATCTCACCACCGCACCCACCGCGCCAGCAATTCCCCCCGGCTGCTCACGCCGAATCGCTTGTAAAGCGATTTCACGTAAACATGCACGGTATGGCGGCTGATGGTCAGGCGGGATGCGATCTGTTTTTCAGCATCGCCGGCCAGTAAAAGCTCCAGCGTTTGCCGCTCGCGGCGTGACAAGGGTTCGCTGCCGCGTACCTGTGGTTTGCCGTCCAGCAACTGTTCGCCCAGCATCGAGCAGAACATCGCCACCAGTCGGCGGCGGCGTTTCACGCTGTCGCCGGCGGGCAACGCGCGAACTGATTTCGACGCTCGCACCAGCGCCCCCACGTCGCCCAGACGAGGATTTTTTTTCTCCCGCATGAGCATCACCACAATAGGCGAATTGAACGGCCGACTTGGGATCCGTTACCAATATACCTTCCCGCGGCAGAACTGAACACCGCGGGAAGGAGTTATTCATGGATCGAATCGACCCTTCGGCCCAGTGCCAATGCTGGGTGGACATCTTCGAGGCGGGCTGTTTCATGGGACGAATGCGCCGCCTCGTAGGCCCTCGAAAGCTGCGGGACCTGCGCGGCAAAAGCGTCATCGTCGGCCCACGGGCGACCGTTCTGCTGAACGTCCGCCGCGAGGGCCGCGACACCATCGTGAAGTTGCCGCCAAAACGCGCGGTGCCCGATCTGTCCGCCGCCGTCGGCGGCGCAAAAATCCGCAGCGTCACCGTCACCTATCGGATCTGATTCTCACGGGACGAGGGCATCGGCTTCGATCTCGATCTTCGCTCCGGGATCGATCAGTCGTGCGACCTCAATGATGGCCGTTGCCGGCCGAATTTCGCTGAAAACCTCTCCATGGACCTGTGCCACCTCTTCCCACTTGGAGACGTCGGTGACGAACATCCGGGTGCGGATGACGTGCTCGATTTTGCCGCCGAGGGCTTCGATGGCCGTCTGGATAATCCGCAGCGATCGCCGGGTTTGCTCGCCGATGCCAGAAGGATATTTCCCATCGGCGTTTACGCCGACGGTTCCGGAAACGGCGATGTAACCACCGCTGCGCACGGCGCGGGAATATCCCATCTTCGGCTCCCAATTGGAGCCGCCGCTGGCGGTTTGCCGGCCGGCTCGCGGAACGACCGTCATGCGAACGTCATTTTGCATTTCGTTGTCTCCTTCATGCGTTGTATTTCATGCATCATACCGGATCACAAACGACCAAACCTGTCGGCGATGGCCCTCTTTCAACGGATTGTTCTGGACGTAGCGGATCGCTCGAAACACATCGGCGGGTGAATTGAGAAAAACAGTCCAACATCTCCGTACCCAGGGAGATGGCCATCGCTCATCCAGACCCAAAACCGTTTGAAACGGATGCAGCGATTCCTTCCGTAGCTGCATCATTGCGGCTGATTTCAGATGCGCGACAATATTTCTTGCAGGTCAGCCATGGCGTGCTATCACAACATGAATGTGGTCTGGAAGAATGGAACAGGCATAGATCCCATATCCACCGTCGCGAACCGCCGTTGCAAATCCGCGTGCGATCGCCCTTGCCTGGATGCCGTTGAATTGGAAGGGAGGAAAGGTCAACGCTGATTTCGCCGCTCGGCGCAATTGTGTATCGTGCGGCTGGTGGGCGATGGAGCGGCGTGTTGAGACCGTCGTCGCCGGGCCGTATTTGAACAGTTCCCAGGATGCGACGAAGGTTGACCATGAGCCGCGTGGATCGTTGGGGAGCCAGAACCCATAAGCGCTGAAAATGGCATGCGTGGCGAGGATCATCTCGCAATCTCCTTTTAGCCGCGTCGCTTGCGACGCGAGATTTCTTTCGCTCGCCGAATCTCGCGTCGCAAGCGACGCGGCTAAAAGCTTAACTCGGCGCCGGATATTTCGGCGCTGTCCCTTCCAAAACCGCCATCACGTCGCGTACCACCCAGCCCATGTTTTCCATGGCCGTGGCCGTCCGGGCCGCTAAATGCGGCGTCAGCAGGACACGATCGAGTTTCAACAGCGGGAAATCCGCCGCGGGCGGCTCGGGCGAAAAAACATCCAGCGCCGCCGCGAAAATTCGCTTTTCCCGCACCGCATCCGCCAGCGCCGCCGCGTCCAGAACCTCGCCGCGGCTGGTGTTGATCACCACCGCCGTCGGCTTCAGCAGCGCCAATTGCTCTCGTCCGACCAGGTTTTCGTTTCCCGGCTTCATGTCTACGTGAATCGTCAGAATATCCGCCTCGCGATACAGCGTCGGCTTATCGACAGCGCTGGCGGGGAAATCCAATCCGGAAATCTGCAGCAGATCGTTGTAAATAACCCGCATTCCAAATCCGCCGGCGGCGACGTGCCCGACGCGCCGGCCCACGCGTCCCATGCCGAGGATGCCGATGGTCAGCTCGTTGAGTTGCCGGCCCCGGACCGTATCGCGAATGCGCTTGAATTCCTTCGGCGGATAGACCGCATCGCGAAAAAATTCCCACGGCCGCAGCAACTGCAGCAGATACCCAAAAACAAAATCCCCCACGGCCAGCGTGTTGGCATCGGGAGTATAAACCACTTTGATATCGCGTTTGCGGCACTCGGCGACATCGATATTCTCCAACCCCACGCCGCCGCGTCCGACGACTTTCAGCTTCGGCGCCCGATCGAGCAGTGCGGCATTGACCTTGGTATAGGTGCGCACGAGCAATCCCTCCGCGTCGGCAAGCCGATCAAAAAAAGCCGGGTCGCTGGGCGCAATCTCCACCACGCGAGCGCGCTCCTTCAGCCATTGTAAAGGGCGGGGATCGGAGCCCTCGGCCACGATAACCACGGGAACATAGCCTTGTGTCATGCGAGAAGTGTACCATCGTCCCACCTGGCGATATGGTAAGAGCCGTGCTTCTGCCGCTTATTCTGCTGGTCTTGGCCGCCGTTCCCGCGGCCGTCGTCGCCTATGGCATCGATCCGGCCTGGGCGCAATATCCGCACGGAATCGAGTTCATTGTATTCTCCCGCCGATTCGAAGGGCCGATGATCGCGCTGGATGTCATCCTGTGCGTCACGCTGATTGGTTTGGTGATCGCCGGTAAGCGGCGGGCGTGGTGGCTGATCGGGCTGGCGCCGATCGTCGTTCTGATCGGCCATCGCTTCGCCCTGAATCCGAATACGGCGTTCCTCGTCAACGGCCGGCCGAATTTCGTCTCAGCCGATCGGGCTTCGTTCATGGCCGATGACGACTGGGTCGTGGGTCTGATGGACGGGCCGGATGCGGTGGCATTTCCGTACGCGTCGATTTATTCCCGCCCGCTGGTGCTGCGCAGTAATCAGCCCCAGCCGATGATGCTGATGTGGTCTCCCTTCGCCAACTGGGCCACGGCCGAGCGCGTGGATCGATCCATTCGAGCGGAGGAATTGGAAGTGGTTTCCATGCCAGCCAACACACTGCTGGTGTACAACGCCCGGGTCGGGCAGTTCATCAACGGAATTACCGGCCAAACCATGCGCGGCCAAAAGCCGGCGGGATTCATTTCCACGATTCCAACAATCAAAACGACCTGGGCTCAGTGGTTTGCCGCCCATCCCGAAACGATCGTCCTGGCGCCTCCAGCGCCCAGCGAAGCCGCTCCGCGGCGGCCCGTGTTGCCCTATTTCCCGATGCCAAAGAATGCCACCGATCTTCCTCCGGATGCGAGGGTCGCCGTGATCCGTGGCCCATCGCCGGCGGCGGTGCTCGATGCGGATCTTGGCGCCGGGCCGGCGAATTTTGCGAATCCGCTCGTGGTGCTGATTCGCGATCCGATGACCGGATCGCTGGCTGCTTTTGATCGGCACGTTGATGAAGACCTGGCCCCGGCATTCGCCGCCAGGACATTCAAAAAATTTCCTCGGGCGGTGATGGTCGATGCGGACAGCGGCAGCGCATGGACGGCCGACGGCCGCGCCGTTGACGGGCCGCTGAAGGGAAAAAAGTTGCAACCTCTCGAAGTGGAGGATGACGTGTATTACAGCGTGGCCGAGTTGTGGTTCGGCGATCTTCCGCTGCTGGCCCCTCTGCCCCCGCCGGATGTTCCCGATGCTCACCATGCCGATGCGGAACATGCCACGCGGCATCGCCGGCGAAACTAAGCGGCTATATTCGCGTTTTGATTCCGATCGCCCGCAGGGCGCACCATCCGGCCCGTGCTTCGAAAATTGTAAACGCCCCGGCGATGGCCATCAGCGAGGCCAATACCCATGTAAGCCTTGAGCCGGTGGAGCAGGCCAGCAGCGCGGCGGCCGCAGCGCCTATCAGCAACAGGATGCCGCTGACCAGCCGTGCGCGTTTTCCCCTGGCGTCGATATTGCAGGTCAGTGCCATCGGAATCTTCGCGGATTATAGGACAGGAGTGAATTCATGCTATAATTTTGGTTTAATCCCAGGGACGACGATGAATGGATCAACCAACCATTCGGTGAATCGATGCAATACGGCTTGATCATGGCAGGGGGATCGGGAACGCGGCTTTGGCCATTATCACGGGCCGATACCCCCAAGCAGATTCTGCCGGTTGTTAACGGACAGAGCCTGTTGCAGTTGAGCTATCAGCGTCTTCGCGGAATGCTTCCGCCGGAGCGTATTTTTGTTTGCACCGGCGCCGTTCATGCCAAGGGGGTTTTGGAGAATCTGTCGGAATTACCCCGGGAGAATCTTCTGGGCGAGCCGATGGGCCGGGACACGGCCAACGCCGTTGGGTTTTCCGCGGCCGTTCTCCACAAGCGCGATCCGGATGCGGTCTGCGCCGTCGTCACCGCCGATCACGTCATCGAGCCCGTCGAGGTATTTCAGCAAAGCTTGAATTCGGCGTTCCAAGTCATCGGCGATCGGCCCCGTTCGCTGGTCACATTCGGAATCGTGCCGACCTACGGCCACACCGGTCTGGGCTACATTCATCGCGGCGATCCGCTGGGCGTGGATGGCGCGTACCAGGTCCTGGGCTTTCACGAAAAGCCGGACAAGGCGTTGGCCGACCGATTCGTCGAATCCGGCCGGTACTACTGGAACAGCGGAATGTTCGTCTGGCGCTGCGACACGGTGTTGAGCGAATTGGCGATTCATCTCCCCGGATCGCACAAGGGGCTGGCGCAAATCGCACAGGCCTGGGGAACGCCCCAGCAGGAAACGGTTCTCCGCGACGTTTATCCCCGGTTGCCCAAGATCAGCATCGACTATGCCGTCATGGAACCCGCCAGCCAGCACAAGGGCAACGCCTCCGTCGTCGTCGTGGAAATGCCGGTGGACTGGACGGATGTCGGTTCCTGGCCGGCGCTGGCGGAAATCCTTCCCGTCGATGAACACAACAACGCTGTCAGCGCCAACACGGCCCTCTTTCTCGATTCCGACGACAATGTGATCTTCAGCCAGGACCCCAATCATCTGATTTCCACGATCGGCGTGAGCGACATGATCGTGGTTCACGCCAACGATGCCACGCTGATTTGCCCCAAGGATCAGGCTCAGCGCGTCAAAGAGCTGGTCGCGAAGGTAAAGGAAAAGTACGGCGGCAAGTTCCAATGATATGCGAACGCTGGCGATAGACCTGGGCGCTCGGCGGATCGGCGTCGCCCTCAGCGACGCCGGCGGCAAGCTGGCCACGCCTTACGATGTCGTGCAAGGCCCGCCTCCCCGCGCGATTGACGGAATTCTCAAAGTAATCGAAGCGGAAGAGGTCCAAAGAATCGTGGTCGGGTTGCCGCTGAACATGGACGGCACGCGCGGCCCGGCGGCAAATGAGGCCGTGGAATTCGGCCGGCATCTCTCCGCGCGCAGCGGAACGACGGTGATCTTTGTGGATGAGCGTCTGTCCACCTTTCAGGCGGAGCAGGATTTGTCCGTCCGCCGCCGCGGCGGTGAAAAGATCACTCGAAAATCAAAAAAACGCCGGCTCGACGCTTTGGCCGCCGCGCAATTCCTCCAGGAGTTTCTCGATGGAAAGCTCGAGGCAATCGATTTTTAAACGAATCCGAAGCGCCGGATGTACATGGGCTCCGGAATCGTGGAGACGTTTTCAACGCCATCCGTGATGGTGCCTCCAGCGATAGTGCGGCTTGGGGTGATCATCCGAAACATTCGCCGGTGGCGGATCGCTTTGGGTTGTCTTCGTGTGTTTGGAACTTGCACTGGCCGGAGTCGGATTTGACGGCGGCAGCGCAGGCGTCGGATCGCTCGGAGTCGTCGGCGACGGAATGGGATTCGCCGCGGGCGTCGGAGTAGAACTCCCGTTCCCCGAGGACGACCCGGAGCCGCTGGCCGGAGTCGGATTTGACGGCGGCAGCACCGGCGTCGGATCGCTCGGTGGTGGAGTGGGATTCGTCGGGGGCGTTGGCGTGGTTGGCGTGGAACTGCCGGTCCCCGATGACGAGCCGGAGCCGCTGGGCGGAGTTGGGTTTGACGGCGGCGTTACGGGCGTTGGATCGCTCGGCGCTGGGGGAGGTGGAGTGGGATTCGCTGGGGGCGTTGGCGTCGTCGGTGTGGAACTTCCGCCACTGGAGGACGAGCCGGAACTGCTGGGCGGCGTCGGATTTGACGGCGGCGCTGGCGGCGGGGTCACAGTCACGGTTTGCGGCGCCAGGGTCACAGGGCCAACCGTTACGTTGTTGGAAACCAGCTTGGCTTGCCAGGTAGTGTATTCGGCCGCTTCCATGGCCTGGGTTGCGGCGCCGAGGCTGGTGTTGTTGTAACTCACGGCGGCGGAGCCGTCGGTGAAGTTGTAATTGTTTTCGTACGCGGTGTCGCCACCGTTGCCGACTGAGTGCGGGGGCGCCATCCAGGCGGAGACGTTGTTGTAGGCGATGTTGTTGTAGAAGGTGGCGCTGGAGCCGCCGGTCATGAAATCGTCGATGGACATGCCGTTGTAGCTGGAATAAAAGCTGTTTCCATCGGGCAGGATTCCGCTGCAGATGGCGCGGTTGTTGTACACGGAGATATCGTGTCCGGCGGCGACGGAGATGGCGGCGTTGCCGGTGTCCACGACCTGGTTGTTGTAAATATCGACGTACGCCGTTTCGTCGGCGCCATCGTCACCATCGGTGATGATGCCGCAGCCGCTGTCGTATTGCGTGTCGGGGTCGATGGAATAGAGCCCCTGGATGTAATTGTCGTGGACCTGGATCGGGCTGGCGGCGGTGCCGCTGGAATCGTAGATGTTCACCACGTCGTTGACGTAGCTTTGGCCCGGCTGGTTGACGATCTGATTCCAGGCGATTTCGATGTCGGGGACGCTTTGGATGTTGCTGAGAATGACGGCGTGCGGCGTGGGATCGCCGGCGTCTTCGTATCCGCCGTTGCCGTCGCTATACCGGCCGTCGGTGTTTTCGATCTGGTTGTAAAGTATTTTGACGGTTTGAGATCCCGAGCCGTCGAAGCCGTGGATATCGATGCCGTATCCGCCGACGTTGTCGATGTAGTTGTTTTCGACATCGACGCTGGAGGCATCGAGAGCGTACAGAAAATCGCCCTTGGAAACGCCGGCGACGTTGGGATTCAGGCCGTAGCCCGAATCGTTTTTGACGGTAAGCTGCGCGCCTGCGACGGTGTTGTGGATAAGCAGGCCGGCGCCGCGGATGATGGAATCCTCGATGGTGACCGGCTGCGTGGTTGCGACGGTGACGGCAGTGCTGTTGGCGGCGGTGTCTTCCCAACTCCCCACATAGATGCCGCCGGAATTAATCGTGACCGCCTGACTGAAGGGATAAAGCTGCGATGCGGGAATGACCTGCCGGGTGCCGCTGGGAAGAACCCATTCGAGCGAAACGGAATCATTCGCGGCGGTAGACTGGGCAAAATCCAGTTGGATGTTGTAAAGGGTATTGGCCTGAAGATTCAGGGCGATGCTGGCATCATCGGCCGTGGCATGTTGGGAGTAGTCATTGATGATGAGTTGGCCATTAACCCACAGCCGCACGGCCGCGTCGGTGGTGACATGGAAGACATAGCTGCCGGCCTGCTCGGTGAGGACTTGTCCGCTCCAGCGGACGGCGAAATTCTGTGCGTTCACGGACGCAGCGGGCGCCGCCCCGTTCCAATTGAAATCAACCGTGGAATCGGTCTGGGTCAGAACGGGCGTCGTGGTGACGGCCAGGGTATTTGCACTGAAAACGCTGGAAGCGGCGTTGTAAAAATCAGCCCGGAGGCCGGTTTCGCCCGAAAGATATAGCCGGTTTTCCAGCGGTTCCAAAGCTCGGCGAATGGGGCGAAGGCTCTTGGAGTTGCGACGAATGGCGCGACGCTTGTACGAACGCATAGGCCCTCCAGTGCATGGGTGTCAGTAAATGGTTATTTGACGCCGTTACACAATGGCATCATTGGCATCGGTGCGGATTTTGCCCGGAAACAGGCGGGGGCTCGGAAAAAGCCGACCATCTCCCGCGTCCAATAAGATTCTGGACCGCCCAGCCGGCAGGATCAAACCAATTTCCGGCCGAAATCGAGAATTTTTTCGTTGGCCGCCGGGGATGGATTCCCGAAAACTCTCCTGATACTGCATGTCACCTTCATCGATGTCCACCAGCGAGGCAGACTTGATCACCGACATTGCGTCGCATCCGCGGGGGCGGGTTCTCATCTCGGCTTTCGTCTTTTCACCTCACAGGGGGTCGGAACCAGGCATAGGCTGGAACATCGCCTCCCGCCTGGCCGCGTATCACGACGTCACGATTCTCTGCTGTCCGAAGCTCGGAATTGAGAACTATCGACAGGAGATGGAAGAGTATCTCAAGAAAAATGCGGCGGTAAGCGGCATGGAAGTTTGTTACATCGAGCCGCCGTTGTTGTCGAGGTTGCTTCAGAAGCCGCTGATATCGTTTACGACGCCGTTGTATTTCGTGGGATACGCCGCATGGCAAAGAGCGGCATTCGCCCAGGCCAAGCGCCTGCATCACCAGCGGGCATTTGATCTGGCCCATCAGTTGACGTTCACGGGATTCCGGGAGCCGGGATATTTGTGGAAGCTGGGCATTCCGTTCGTCTGGGGTCCGGTGGCTGGGGCTTCGGACGTGCCGTGGTCATATTTCAAGATGCTGTCATGGCGGGACCGGCTGTTCTACGGGCTGAAAAATATCATCAACGCGGCGCACAAAAGATTTAAGGCGCGGGCGCGGCGTGCGGCCCGGGCGGCGAAGCACATCTTTGTGACGACAGACAACGATCAAGCGTTGATCTCGCGGCGCTGGGGATTTGAATCGCAGATCATGCTGGATACGGGAGCGCCCGAATTGGAAGGGCGGGTGCGGGAATATGACGGCCGCAGGCCGCTACGGCTCATTTGGAGCGGACTTCATGTGGGACGCAAGGCTCTGCCGCTGCTCCTGATGGCTGCCGCGGAATTGAAAAGGGAATTTTCCGAGCGGCGTTTCGAGCTGATAATCCTCGGCGGCGGCAAACAGAGCGAGCCGTGGCAAGCAATGGCGCGGCAACTGGAGATCGACGATCTGATTACCTGGACCGGGCAGATTCCTCTGCAGCCCGCCCTGGACGAAATGCGCAAAGTGGACGTGTTCATCTTCACCAGCGTGCAGGAAGGAACATCCACAGTGGTGATGGAATCGCTGGCGCTGGGTTTGCCGGTGATCTGTCACGATGCCTGTGGGATGGGCGTGGCGGTGACCGAGATGTGCGGCATCAAGGTGCCGATGCGAGGGCCGCGCATCAGCGAGGCGGGATTTGCTGCGGCGATTCGGTCGCTGCTGGCTAGCCCGCAGCGCGTGGCGGCGCTGTCGGCGGGGGCGTTGGCGCGGGCCCAGGAGTTAACCTGGGATCGGAAGGCGCGCGAGATCGCTGCGGCATATGATTCCGTGTTGCGCCGCGCCCCCAAGGTTGATTGAGACTCAGTCCTATTTGCCGATTACCGCGGAAATCCGCGGCTTTTGAGTTTGCGCGCGGCTATCGTTGTTCGATAGATGAGTAGCGGGACTGCGTCGGGAGCCCACTATGTCTTTGGAAGCAACAGAATTGAGCGCGGCCCTGGTCGGCGTGGGCGAACATTCGCACCACACGCACAAATTCATTCTGCAGAAGGTTCAGCCGGCGCTGCTCGGGTTGATGGATGGATCGGTCTCGACGCTGGCGCCGCTGTTTGCGACGGCGCTGGCGACCCGCAGGCCGATGACGGCGTTTTTTGTCGGATTGGCCGCGTCGGTGGGGGCCGGGATCAGCATGGGATTGGCCGAAGCCCTGTCGGATGATGGGAAGGTCACCGGCCGCGGAACGCCGATGGCGCGCGCAGCGATCACCGGCATCGCCACGACCGTCGGCGGAATGTTGCATACGCTTCCGTTTCTGATGCAGTCGCTCAGCGCGGCATTGCAGTTGGCGTACGTGGTGGTCGTGGTGGAGCTGACATTGATTGCGTGCATTCGCTTTCACTTCATGAAAAGTCCGCTCGTCAAAACGATCGTTCAGGTGATCGTGGGTGGGGCAATTGTCTTTGCGCTGGGGATGTGGTTGGGAAAACTCGGAGCCAATTCGTAAGAGATTACCTCTCAATAAACAGTGAAACCGTGGTCGCGGCATACGGATGAGTTGTCGCAATTTGCGACACTAGATTTCGCTTCTGAACGCCTCCAATTCGGCTTTTGTGAATAAATCTAAAGATGACCGGCATGTCAAAACAGCATTATTCCGACTTTTTTCTTGACTTTTTGCGGACAGAAATTAGTCTGAAATTGCGGCTCTCGAATAACACGTCGTCAGTGACCGTGATTAGGGAAGGGAAGTTCATGAGAATCTCAAAGCGTTCTATCGCTCTTTCAGCGTTGGTTGCGGCCATTCCAAGCCAGAGTTTTGCGATCGCGATCTCGCCGGGCTCCAATTCAGTTGGGGCTTTGGGCAACACGGCCAACGCCATCGTCAGAATCTCCGATCCCGGTGGAAGTGGCACGGGGACGATCATTCAGATCACGCCGTACGATGGCGGCGAGGATCTCGACGTGCTGACCGCCGACCACGTCGTACGCGACGGCGGCACTCTGTATTCTCCAAGCCTGATCACCACCGCGTTTGGAAATTCGGGTTCCGGCGGCGCTTCGTTCGCTGCCGAGGCCGTCGCAACGGATTTCACTTTTCCGGAAGATGGCTCAAGCGGAGCGGACCTGGCGATGCTGGATGTTTTTGTCCCGGGCAGCCAGTTGAATACGCTGCCGGCGCCCTTGATTTCGGTAAACTTGCCCACAGCGGATCCGGCTGCGAATGCCGCCATCACCCAGGCGGGGTACGGTCTCCAGGCATCCGTCGTCACCATCAGCGGCAACCTGGGCTATTCATATTCGTCCGTCTTTGGCGACGGCGCTGGATACGGCACGCTGGCGGCCGGCCCCAATACCCTCAACGGCTCCGGCGTCACCGCCATCACCGGCGCTGTCTCGGAAGCAGGCCCAAACTACATGTATCAGGGATTTCAAAACGGCGCGCTGATCAACGGGACATCCCCCAACTATAACGGCAGCACCTCATACATCTTCTCCGGCGACTCCGGCGGTCCCAGTCTTTCCGGCAACACAATCTTTGGCGTGCATTCCAGTTCGGTTACCGGCACGCTCGCTGGTGATCCCAACAGCGAATTCGCCTATTCCAACAACGCCAGTTACACGTGGAGCGATGTGGACGTGTACAGCTATCTACCCTGGATTGACGGCGAGTTGACCACGCTTTCACCCGTTCCCGAGCCGGCAACAGGGACCATTCTGCTCGCCGGCATTTTAGGCCTGGGGTCGCGCCGTTTTACGCGTCGCAGACAATCGGTATGAAGTTGCCGATGCCGGTCGGAAAATAGCATCTGCCCCCCAAGACTTGCGGCGGCGGGGTAACAGAACCAGCGGAGCCGCGAGCAGGAGCGTCGCCGATGCCGGTTCAGGGACGTCGGCCAGGAGTCCGTTTGCGGCCGCGAAGGCGTCGAGAGCGGACCAATCGGCGGCAGGCAATGCCACATCCGCATTGGCGCCGGCTGACTTCCCGAAGTTGGCGGCCAAGAGTCCGAAATCAATGCTGTTGACCACGCCATTGTAATCAAAATCTCCCTCGTCCCACCCGCTGACCTGCTTGCCGAAATTCGCAGCGATAGTTCCAAAATCGACGGAGTTTACGACGCCGTCGAGGTTGGCGTCGCCGTAAAGGGTGTAGGCGACTTCGATCTGACCGCTGGTGAGATTGGCGCCGGAGTTGTCCGCAGCGTCGGCAAAGCCGACGGCATATCGGCCGCCGCTGGCGGCTGCTGCGGAACTGTCAATGCCGGGGCCGTTCCATGCGCCGTTGTTGTAGCCGCTCTTCAGGTAGGAAAGAATGGTCACTTTCGGATCGGCGCCGGCGCCGTAATTGATAAAGAGATGATTGTTGGCGATATCGAGCGTAGCGCCGGCGTTGATGGTGAGAGATCCGATCGCACTGGCTCCGCTGCCGGTGGCCAACTGCAGCTTGTTGGTGGTGCTGCCGGTTCCGATGGTCAACTGGCCGCTGCCCGTCATGCCGGCAATGGAGGAATTGATCGTGTTCACCGCGAGCGATCCGTTGTCAACGATGGCGACGTGATTGGCCGGGGTATTTGAATCGGTGAAAGGGTCGGTGTTGCCGGCGACGGTGACGGATGAGCCGGCGGCAATTGAGAGGGCCGAGCCGCTCTGGACGGAGACGGTGGCGCTATTGAGGGCGAACGCGAGCACGCCGGCGTTCGCGGTGGCGAGCGTGCCTTTGGACCACGTCAGCACGGAGGAATTGAGCGTGAACGTCGTGCCGGGGAGAACCGCAATATTACCGCCGGTGGAATCGACCAGGATCGGACGCGCGGTGGCGAAGGATCCGTCAGCCGTGAGGGTGCCCCCGGCGAATTCGACGGCCGCGCCGGTGGTTCCAATTTCGGCATCCGTCGACGCGGAGAGAGTTTTGCCCGTGGCGATCACGACGTTGGGGACGGGCAGCGAGCCTGCCGAGTTGGTGATGAGATAGTTGTCGAAGATGGCCGAGCCGCTCTGATTGGCGTCGGCCGATGGGGCATCCTGAAGTGCCGCGATATCGGCGTCGGTGAACTGTGTGACGTCGCCGCCGTAGAACGGCAGACCCGTTTCGATCGTTTCACCATTGAGCGCGACGGCGTAGGTGAAGCTCGTGTAATCAAGCGTAAGAAGAAAACTGTTGAATTGGCCGAACGCAACGCTGGCATCGCCCGGCGTGGTGTTCAGGCCGCCGGCGTTCTGGTCGTAGACCAGAACCTGCCCGGTGGTGGCATCCACCCCGAGCGCGGCGATCTGCGTGACGCTGGAGGCGTCATCATTGGCCTCGATCCCGAAAAACGGACCGAAATTCGACGAAGACCCCGAGGACTGGTTGACCTGCATGTTCCAGGAGATGGAGACGAGATTCTGCGTCGTGGGAGTCAGGCTGACGATCGGCGCCCAGCGGTTGTCGTATTGCGTTCGCGTGACGAGGACATCCTGCGCTCCCAGGCCCGCGCCGCCGCCGGATGCCTGGACAATCGCCGTGCCGCCGGCGGCGTCCGAACTGCCGGCTGGGTCGGTCGTCGATTCCTTCCAGATATCAACGCCGGCGTCCTGTCCGTGGAGGTTTCCGACGATGGCATTGTTGGCAAAGGTGGTGGAGAATCGCGGCGCTTCAAACCCGCCGGAATTGTAGACAATGGTTTGAGCCCAAAGAGGAGAAGCGCCGGCCAGCGCCGGCGACAGCAACAAAAAAACGCTACGAATTGGCCGGCGCATATTTCCCCAACCCAACCGCGAACCATCTGATTGTGGGCCGAATTTGCGGGATTGGCAAGCGAAAAACCACGAAAGTCGGCGGCCGGGCGGCCCTATAACGAGATATTCGCCCAACAGGCGTTATAGATTGGCCCAAACAGGAATCACAAGGTGTGCGGATCGGGGCAAAAAGAATGGCCCGCTCTACCTGAGACGAATTGCGGATGATCGACTTCGCCGAGCGCAAACGCATAATCCGACCAACACCGCTAGCGCGGCGGATGACGGTTCCGGCACGTCCGCCAATAGTCCATTCGCCGCAGCGAATGCATCCAACGCTGCCCAATCGCCCTGCGACAACTCCACGTTCGCTCCACTGGCGGATTTTCCGAAATTCCCCGCCAGCAATCCAAAGTCGATGCTGTTCACCGTGCCGTTATAATCAAGGTCGCCCTGATCCCAGACTTTTCCCGACTTGCCGAAGTTCGCCGCAAGGTTGCCGAAGTCAACGCTGTTCACTGTACCGTCGAGGTTCGTGTCGCCGTACAGCGTGTACTTAATTTCGATCTCTCCTGATGGCAGGTTGGCGGGATTGCCGGGGTCGGCGGAGTCGGCGTAACCCACAGCATAACGAGAATTGGCAGCGGCGGCGGAGCTATCGATGCCGACGCCGTTCCAGGCGCCGTTGTTGTAGCCGCTTTGAAGATAGGATCGGATCGTGCCGGCAGCACTCTCGTCGCCAACGCCGTAGTCGATGATAAATGCGCTGTTAACATTGACGATGCCGCCGGCGGCGATTGAAAGAGCGCCGATGGTGGTTGATCCGCCGTTAATGTTCACGATGCCGGCGCCATAAACGTCTAATAAATTAGAGACATTCAGTTGGCCCGAATTGACGGTCAACGTTCCGCTGCCGCCGGAGGCGGATCCGGTGCCGCCGACGTAAACGCCGCCGGCAATCGTCGCGGTACCGCCGCTGAGAGTGTATGTGCCGGTCGAGCCCGCGTTGAAAGCCAGAAAGAGCGAGGAGTATGAAGTGAGGGTGTTTGTGCCGCCCGTCTGGTTGAAGATTCCATTGCTGCTATAACCGATGAATTCGCCGCCACTGACCGAAAGGGCCCCGGTGCCGCTCAGCGCGTACGTCCCCGTCGCTGTGCCGAATCCGCCGACGAGCAGGGCATAACCGCCGGTGATCGTGTTCGTGCCTGCGCTCTGATTCAAGCTTCCCGTCGTGCTGTAGCCGACGTATTCGCCGCCGTTGTCCGAGAGTTCGCCGGTGCCGCTGAGGTTATATGTTCCGCTCGGGCCGCCGAATCCCACAATGAGGGAGTAGCCCCCGGTAATCATGTTCATGCCGCCGGTTTGTGTGAATGTTCCACTGGCGCCATAACCCACGTATTCGCCGCCGATGTTGGTTCCCCCGTCCGAAAGGGTTCCGCCGCTCAACGTGTAGGTTCCCACCGAACCAACGTTCGTTCCGATGAGAAGAGAATTATTTCCCGTGATCGTATTGGTGCCGCCGCTCTGATTAAAACTGCCCGTACCGATGTAGCCGACGTACTCGGTGGTGCTGCAGGAAAGTGCGCCGGTGCCGCTCAGGGTATAGGTGCCGGAACTGCCGGTCTCGAAACCGACGTAAAAAAGGTTGCTGGCGTTGTTCGTGCCGCCGGTCTGAATGAAGGTTCCAGTGCCGTTGTCGCCGATGGTTTCGCCCGCGGTGTCGGTTACGGAAAGCGTGGCGGAGCCGCTGAGCATGTATGTCCCCAAAGCCCCGGCCTGATTGCCGATGTCGAGACCGCCGCTGATCGTGTTGCTGCCGCCGCTCTGGTTCAGGGTTCCGGTCCCTGCAATGCCCACCATTTCATTTCCGCCGGAAACGTCCAGAGCACCCGAGCCGCTGAGAAGGTATGTGCCATTGGAACCGATGTTTTCGCCGAGCAGCAGACCGTTTTCACCGTCGATGGTGTTCGTGCCCCCGCTTTGGTTGAAGGTTCCCACGCCGAGGCTGCCAACTTCCTCGTAGCCATTGACGGTCAGGCTATTCGCCGCCATAGCGAGCGTGGTCGTCGCGCCTCCGGTTGCATTGGTGAGATTGACGGTGACGGAATAAAGCGTGGCGGCTGGGCCTGTATAGTCGTAATTGATGGTGCGATTCACGCCGTCGACGAACGTGACGTAAGCGGCATCGCCCGCTCCTGGCGCATTGCCGAGGTTCCAATCGCCGGCGATGCTCCAGTTGCCGGCCCCGACGCGAGTGAGGATGTGGGTTGAGACCGCATGAAAGCCCAGCACGTCCAGGGAGGCGACATCAACGGGTGAAAGGACGTTTTCCACATCGGTTGGAGAAAATGCGTTGAAAGAGTCGTCCGTGTCGCTGGCCCAGTCCTGAAGATCGCCCAGTGGATTCGAATTGTAATCCATGAGATCGGTATTGCCGCCGTCAATGGAGAAATAAACTCCGCTGTCGGTCATGTTCAAGCTGCGAACCCCGGGAGCAGTGTATCGGTAAAGATCGTAAGCGGCGTAAACCGTCGGAGACAGACCGGCGTACCGGCCCATGTCCTCCGTGATCTCATGCTCGGCCAGGCCAATGAAATCGCGGTCTCCCGGCATGGCGCGGTTATTGGGATCAAATGTGTAGCTGGAGGCAGTGCTGAACGTGAATATGCCGTCAACGCCCGGCGCATTGGCGGCAAGGAGGCCGAGAGCTTTTCCCTGCGAGGTGGAGAGCAAAAAATTGCCGCCGTCCGTCGGATCAGTCGCAGGCAAACTGGCATAGGCGATATCTTCAAGCGGGGTAGCCTCATTGGCAATCAGATCGCTGCGAACCTGGGAATAGGTAAATCCGCCGGCCGACGATGCCGAGCTTTCACCCACAAAATCCGAATCAGGCGACGCGGCGACCTCAATGTTGATGGTGATGTTATTGCTGAAAAGGCTCTCAAGCTGATCGGCGGCATATTGCGCCGCGGTTTCTACAGAGGTGGCATACGACAGACTCGTGACACTTGAGTCATAAGACAGGTCTATGGTCATGCCATGCGCTGGAGCATCGAAAGCGATACCAACTCCCGCGGCTAAAACCCAAATGCACAAAAGAATATATTGACGGGGATTCTCCATGTGATCTTTTATCCACCACCATCACCAGTCTCTGATCGTAATGATAACTTGCTCTGACGCTTCGCCGAAGCAAATTCCGGCTGCCCCCGTAAAGGTCGGCGGCACAAGGCTTTCGTAGCTTCATGTAAAACAAGAAGGCGACCCGATGAAGGTCGCCCTTCGTATGCCCGGGATGGGATTTGAACCAAGCCAGAACCGCTGTTTTTCGTCAGAAAACGCGGTCGCCGAAACGGAATTGGCAGGAGGAGTCCGCAATTTTTGGTAGTGGGCAACCCGGACAGTGAGCCCTGACAGGTGAGTTTGCGTACGAAGCGAATACGATAAAAACTAACCAGACAACTCACCGAGCAGAATTTCTGCGAACTTTTCCGAAAACACGTACGTCTTTGCTAAATCCAAGCGAAGAGCGGAATAGATGCTTGGAATGATCCCGAAAACCGATCGCGATCCGCTTGACCGAGGCTTGCTCATAGATGGGTCAGTTTGAAATTAGTCCCGAATTGAAAAAAGACATTGACAAGTCAGGTCACGGAACCGGCCGTGTGCGGAACCAGCGATTTTTCCGGCACCGTTTTGGCTGGACGGCTCCGTCGGCCAACTGCACGGGTCGTCGTCGCTGCTGGTCAAGCCGCCCGAGGGCTTGGAGATACATCTCCCAGGCCCGCTGGACATTTCCTGCGCGCGTCGCTGATGGGTGTGGCGAGGGAGCGCCTACGTATGGGTTGGTATTGATCTCATAGATTTGTGGCCGGCCGTGAAAGATTCCAAAATCCGCCCGGCCATATTCCACGTGTGCAATGTCGAATGCCTTTCGGAGAGTGTCTGCGAAGGGGTTGGAGTCCAGCATCTCGCGTTCTTCGAGATACAGGTCTTCGATCGTGCCGAGGATTCGACCATATTTTACGAGCCACTGCGAATCGTGCACGTTGTTGTGAGGCACTATCAGGCTGCCAATGCGAAACGCGGACAGTTTGCGGAAGACGCCGGGGCGAACCGGTTCAGCGGCGTATTCGATGACCATTAAGTGCTCGAGCGGCACCCCGGCCGCGACCGCGCGCTGGATTGCTTGATCGAGAGCGGTGCGATCGGCGAGCAAGTCCGTGAGCGGGTAGCGGTGGTCCTTCGTCTTTCGAAGGAAGACGGGGTACCGGATCATCTCCACCAGTTCATCGGCGCGGTGGGCGTTAAAGTCGTTGATTCCCGCTGTGTGCAAGGCCCGCAGAAGCGCGTAGCGGGATTTTACTTTGGCCGGATCGTTCCATACTTTTACCCCGCGGCATCGCATCTGCTGAAACAGTTCGGCCGCGATATCGAGGTCGTTAAACGACAAACGATCCAAGTCACTGAAAACGTAACTCGCGTCCCATAACCACCGAGCGCGAAGCAGCCGATCGTACTGCATCACCCGAACGCGGAAGGGAGCGGCTCGGCGAACGGCTTTGACGGTGTAGCCGTGCCCGCGCGTAAGTAAAAAACGAATCATCTCTACGATTATCGTCATGATTTGCCCAACTTCTCACGCCCCGGGATGAAACCAGATGAAATCTTCTTGACACCTTGCTGGGTGAGAATTACGGTGTTTACATGAACACTTCTTCCACCAAGCTGCCTCGTGTGTCGCTCGATTGGTCGAAGCTGCTGGGCTATAGCCAGGTGCAGTCGCTCCAAGGCACGAAGAACTCCACGGCCAAGCAGGCGAAAATCGGCGCGAAGATCGGTTTCAAGACCGGCGTGAAAACCTTCGCCAAATAGATCGGCGATGGTCCGGTTCACTTCAGCCACGGTGCACCTTTGAAAGCAACCGACGGCGTGTCCACGCTGGAAGCGTCAGGGGTCAACCTCTGCGCGTTCGAACCCGATGTCGAACGTGTTCGCGTGCTCGACCAGCACATGCGTCGTCGTCTGGCCGAGAGCATTCGGCACATCGCGGATCGCTCGGCGGGGCATCTGCACCTAACGGCTGACGTGTTGGAGGCTTTCCTGACGCGGCTCGCGCAAGGGCCGATAGCGCCGTTGGCGTTCAGTTACTACAGCGACATCGTCACCGCTTTGGAGGACGATGACATTTCATCCGCGCAGTCGCTCTTTGACGCATTGCTCGTTTTGCCCTCCGCCGATTCGTCGATGCGAGTGACTGATATGGGTGATCCCCGCCACGAATTGTCGGCCAGGCAATTCGCCAGTTTTTTTGCCACGGGCGCCGGAATCCAGTTCGACATCTATCCGCCGCCGCGCGAGATATCGGCGCAATGCCGCCGTCAGATTGATGAAGCGATGCGGCTGATCGACGCCGGCGACCCCGCCGCGTCGGCCGAAATTCGGGCCCTGCTGCGCGAGATCGTGCTGGCCGTTGGCAGCGATGATGCAAAGGCGTACACGTTTGACGGCGCCTCGTCCTTCATGCTCTGGGGCGCGATCATCCTCAACGCGAATCGGAACGACGGCGCAATTGGGATGGTGCAAATGATCGCCCACGAGACGGCGCATAACCTGCTCTTCGGCATCGGATCGGATTCGCCCCTGGTGCTGAACGAGCCGGATGAACTCTACCCCTCGCCGCTGCGGCGCGACCCACGGCCGATGGACGGAATTTATCACGCGACATACGTCAGCGCCCGTATGTGCCGAATCGTGCGCACGCTGATCGCCAGCGGCCAACTTTCCGGCGCCTTGCTGGAAAAAGCCACTCGCGATGCCGCCGAAGACGCGCGCCTATTTCGTATGGGATACCAGACCGTGCAAGCTCACGCCCGCCTTTCCCCGGTCGGACAAGCCGTCATCGAACACGCCGCGGCGTATATGGCTGGGGCGGATTGAGTCAACTCGGTTAAATCACTGCGCCGTAAATTCATACCGGGTCAGGCGATAATAAGGGGCGTAGCTCTTTTCTCTATCATTTCGCCGCATCGCTTCCTCGGCCGTCCGCGAGGTCGCAATGTCCAGGATAAGCTCAACCGCTCAGCGGTGCGGGTCGTCCACGGTGCGTCGCCCAGCGGCCTGTTGCGGCGGATGCATTCACCGACCATCTCTGAATCCTCGTGGCGTTGGCTCATCCACCCACCGCGTTCAGTTTCGCGGCCGATCCACCGGCCAATCGGCCAGGATCGTCGAGCATCGTGCATATCCTGACGGGAGGTCCGTTCGCCGCATAGAAATACCTGCAACTTCGACCAGAAAAATCAGCGAACCGCAGAGGTGCAGTTGCTACAAGAACAAGCATCGGTAAGTGCCGAGCTTACGGCGAGGAGAAACGCAAAACGCCGACCCCATTGGATCGGCGTTTTTGATGCCCAGGACAGGGGTCGAACAATCGCAGATTCTACCGAGAAATCAAGCGATTCCGCAAAAGGCGCTGCAAAAAGCGCTGCAATCGACCCAGAATTGGCCGAACTGGTTTCAAATTGGAACACGTTGCCCGTGATCATTAAATCGGCGATCTTGGCGGTGGCGCGCCAGCACTCGGCAACTGGGAAACAAATATCTGTCGACCGTGACAATCGACTTGGATGAAGAAGGCTGGCCGATTGCCAATGCTAGTATGAGCCTTTTATCGGAATAACGCCAGCCGTGGATAAGCGCGGTGGGCAGCGCCCCGGTGGCGGTCCACCGCAGAATCGCAGCGCGACTGCCGGGTCATTCGCTCAGCACTTCGATCTCGTCCTTTGGTGTGATGGCGTACAAAGCATCAAGCGCGTGTTCACTCCCATCGTACGCTCGATTCCACGCGTTAAGCGTATCAGCGTCGATGTCGGCGAAAGGAGTCAGATCAACCTGATAGTGTATCTTTAATGCCGACGCGGTCTTCGTCCGTACTTCTTCGGCTGAAAAGTTCAACGTCGGATCGCGCCGATGTCTTGCAGGAATCGTCCGCCGGATGCTCTTCGCAGTAACAAGCTCAGAGAAGATCCAAGGCGACTGCGTCTTGCTGACAACGCCCTTTGACGTTATCGATTGTGGGGTGTTCAGAAAGATTAGGCACTCAGTACGATCAATCATCATTCCGAGGGCGGTGGACAGCATCATGTGGACGTGGCTGGTCGAACCGTTCCGTTTTTCATAGCTGAACGTATCTCGGCCCTCGTTTCTGCAGCATTCTGTATCGATTTCCCAAAGAAGATGATCAGCATGTCCCCACACGCTCGAGTCAACAAACGCCCGGAGCTTGAAATATTTCCAGAGCCACCCGGCGAGGCCCATCGCCATCGATTCGTCCGAGTGCGAATGCGAAATGAAAACATCGGCTTGAAGCGTTGGAAACCAATGCTGCTGTAGCGCATTGCCTTGCAGCGCACCTCCTGTCACGAAGACATCCAGCGCCTGCCTCACCTTACCTGCGTACGAATCATTCTGTCCCCGTCCAATCTGCGCATAATCGTCGTCACGCGGAATCTCAATCGCCGATAGATTGAACGCTTTGTACACCTTCTTATGCGCCTTACGCCTCGTGGCAATGGGATTTGCAATCTCGGCGACCCCGATCGACTCGACGCGAACCGCCTCATCTCGACGCCGCGCATGACGCGACTATTTGCCATGTGATTGCAGGACGAACATGACGATCAGTGCGATAACGATCATCGGAACGTATAACAGATGCAGGGTCGTCGAGAAAACTGCCGCGAGCCAGGCATCACGGCCGACGGCGAAACTGGACGCGTCCATTGAGAAGTCAGTCGCTGCCGCGGCACGTGCCGCGTCGTAGAGTTTCCGGTACTGCCGCTCTTGTGAAAGGTAGAACCCGTCCAATAGCCAGAAAACCGGGATCGCGAAATAGCTCACGAGTACGTACCTGGGATCGGAGTCTTTTGCCGCGAGGGCAAACAGCGCCGATACGAGCGCTACCGTCCACCCCTTGATCAAGAACGAATTCGTGCTCATCCGCGTGATCACATTCTGAATGAACTCAAGATGCTTCCGCTTATTTTCGTCCATTGTCCTTACTCCTAATCGATTCTACTCCGCTGCGATTTCATAGAACACGTCGAGCGCTTCTTCGCCGCGAACCTCGCACTTGTTCCCCCAGTCGTGCAGGGTTTGGCGTGTGATCCGCTGAAGCCGGTCAAGGTGCCGGATTGTATACAGGACACCGTCCCATTCATCGTTCTCAGTGATCATGCCCTTCGCCGCGAATTTCATCAGCTTTTCGTTTAGCCTGTCAGGCTCGACTTCCTCCACAATTCCTGCCATTGTCAACTCTGCATAAATCCAAGGCGAGTAGGTCTGCGGTCCCGCAACAACCTCGCTCGTGGCGATCGCCTCCGGCGTGTTCACGAAGAGAAGACATTCCGTCTTGTGAATCATCATCCCAAGCGCAGTCGTCAGCATCATGTGAACATGACTGGTTGATTTGTTCCGGAGCTGGTAGTTGTAGGTTTCGCTTTCGCGTTGCCAGCAATATTTGTCATCAATCGTCCGCAGTAGAGTGCCGGCATACCCCCAAATCGCCGAATCGACGAACGATTTCAGGCCGAATCGGTCATCAAGCCACCCTGCCAGCATCAGGATCAAGTCCTCATTGCTGTGCGAGTGAGAGAGAAACACGTCCGCAGTTACCTGAGGGAACCAACTCTCCTGTATTTTCGCGCCGTCCAGCACGGCTTTATTCGTCGCGATCGTTGCGAGCGTTCGTTGAACATCTGCTTGGTTCGCGGCGGTAACGGTCGTCCCGCGTTCGATCAACTCCGCACGGTACTTCGGCTTGATGAAGCCCTCATCAAAGCCTTCTAAATTAAATCCTTTGAACATGTGAATTCCTAGCCAGCGCGCAGCCGCCGAGCCAAAAGCGAAGATGGTGCCAGATTGTCGCTGTGCCGAAAATGCGGGTAAGCACATGACTGGTCGCTACTTTCGCGTCTTCGGTTAGAGTGCGAGGCTCGACTGCGAATGTCATATTGGCAGTTAGCACAGGATGGCGTGCCAATGTGGACCAAGGGACGACCGATACACTTCCCGCACAATTTCCCTACGCGTGCGCAAATCGAGGGAAATCAAGATGCTCAACAGCGTGCATTTCCTTACGTGACGCTTAGCGGGCGCGCTGTTGCCGCCGCACAGACCTTTCCAATTGCGCCGCGGCCTTGCTTCCGAAATCCTCAGCATATTTCGCCACCGCCGATTGCAGCTCAGCGTCCTTCATCTCGATCATGCTTTCGGCCTGCTGCTCGGTGATTGCCCGCACCTCGGCGGCATCAGGCCGGATCGGCTTCCCGTTTTTTTCAAGGCCGAAGATTACCGCTTTCACGGAGGACCGTAACGGCCTGGAGCAGGAAGAATAGAGCTGAAACTGCCGGCTTACACCCTGAATTTCTTGATCGTGCGATCGCAATTGTCCTGAATCAGTTTGCCAACGGCCTGGACAACCGGATGGTCCGTTGTCATTGCAGGCATCTTCGACAAGATCAATTCCGCCAGTTCCGGCACGCGCCGCCTGACCATCGGCTTGGCAAAGCCAGCCTCTTCCGCCAACTGCTCAAAATGTTTCGCGGTGATCTTCGCGGACAAATATTCGCCGCCGATCTTCATCGCCATTTTAGGCGAGAGTTCGGGGTAGTAACTGGTGCTGAGCAGGTCATAGAGCGGCGCAAGGCGAGTCTGTCCGCCGCTGTACAGGAATGAGAAATTTTTCCCGTGCGCGTCGTGGTTGCCGATTAGGAAATTGAAAATCACCGCATCGAGCAACGCTTGCAGGTCAATGACCGGAGCCGAAGACGCATCGCGAACGAGCGCAAAGCACTGCTTCAGCGACGGTCCGCCCTCGGCCTGATATTTGTTTTCCGGGACAATGCCAAGCGCCTGGCAAAAATCCTCCTGATGCTCGCGCTTCAACGTTTGAGCAGTATCCTCAGCGTCCGATGAAGTGGTCCGGTCATACCGCTCGACGAGCAGGTAGTCGATGCCGTCAACATGGCCGGTTTCCGCATGGGCCGCGTTCATACCGACTTCACGGGCCAGCTTCATGCAAAGGGCTTCGTTGAAGACCACCCCTTCAAAATGCTCGATGGCTGGTTTAAGGATGTGGGTGCTAGGCGCTTCTCCAAGCGGGATCGAGATTTTATTCCCCGAAACATGCACCGCGATTTTGTCCTGTGCTCCCGCCAGGGAAAGACGGACCCCTTCATCTCCCGCCATGAGCGGCCGGCGGGGCAACGCCTTAAGAATCTCGGCCAGTTCCTTGCCTGTGAGAGCGCGATAACTGTCTTCGCGTTTAGGCAGTTCCGTGCCCGCCGGCATGAACGTCACGGCTCCCGCGCATTCACCGCCGATTTTCTCCAGCATCGCATAATCGTTTTTTGCGCTGATCCCAAGATTCTTTGCAACAATCTCGCGTTTGCTTTCCTCGGGCAGAACCCCGGCGAAAAATCCCCGGCATTCGTTTCGATTGAAATGCATTTTTGTGAGCGGCAAAGAGTGTGACAGAGCGATGGCCTCCGGGTTCTTCAGCCAGGTTTCGGCATAATCAAACGTCGTCTGTCCATGCTCGTCCTGAACAAGGTTGCCAACCAAATGCCGGTGCAGATAAACATCGAGTTTGCGCTTCATGGTCTAACCCTTCCCCCGGCGCCTTCGCCGGCGGGTAAGGTCAATTGGATCGTGATGCCCAGCGTATGCAGGACGGTCAGAACCTTGCCTATCTGGCAAGTGGGTTTGCCCTGTTCCAGCTCAATAATGAACCGCAGCCCGGTGCCGGAAGTCAGAGCCAGATCCTTCTGCGTCACGCCCAGGGTCTTGCGCGCCTTTTTGACGAGCTGGCCGATCTGCTTGGGAATGTATTTCATCGGGGGTTTCCTCAATGTTACCGTACGGTAATATTATCGGCTTGAAACGAGCATATCAAGCAAAAGATTCCCGATCGGGAACTATCGACAGAGAAGGCATAGAAAGCGGGACAATGATTCCCGATCGGGAATGGTAAAAAGCTCCCTCCGTTCCCAGGTGGGGTCGCCTTCTTCCTTTCTCCGAACTCAGACTCCTGGTGCTCGTGTCGGTCACGGTTAGACTTACTTGATCTCTTCCGATGGTTCCGGAAGCTCAGGATCGACATCCCAATGATGGAGGATTCCCCACGACCGGGCACTTTGGGGATCATCAATCGCTGGGTCAGCGTAGATGTCCTCGTAATCGAGCGTGTTGCCTTTTGGATCTTCGGCCCATTCCAGAAAATCCCAGTGGCCCGCGTCGTTAAAAACCGATAGCTTCCAGCCATCGTCGGTAACAAAGCTGACGCTTACCGACGTGCCCTTGCTCACTTTTCGAATACGCACCCGGCCGGCGTCGATGTCTTGAATCAGTTGCCTCAGTTGTTCTTTAACCGGCTCCATCCCGGGGCGGCACTTTCGTGTTCGGGGCTCAGCCATACTGGAATCTTAGTCTGATTTCACTGCTTCGTCGCCTTCGCCGTCGGTCGGGGTATGCAGCGACCCATGCCGCGTAGCGGCTAAAATCGGGAGCGTCCCGACCGATGGCGGAGGCTGCACAGAAATGCTCCCCACGCCACTTCAGAGCCTGAATAAGAGGGAGGGGATAGTTTCGGAGCATCCCGGACAGGTCACACAGCGCTTCGCGCCGACGGCAAAGCTGAGCCGTCTATCCAGGGTGCGGTTCCAACACAGAATAATAATCGAGTTCGATGGCGATGATGCTCAGGTCTGCTTCGCCGTTGGTTGGGCATGCTCGTGAATGCAGAGAAAATTTGATTTTATTGCAAGATTCTCGGCGGATAACCCAATTAGATGATGTGGACTGTCGTGCTTGCTCAGATCGCATCCGGCATTCGGCCAAAATAAATGATCGCGGGAGGCTGGGCATGGCACCCGGTACGCTTCATAAGCCTACGAGTCGGGTTCGATTCCCGATCCCGATATTCGGCTCAATCGGCATTTAGCCTGCGATCACGTAGGCGGGATAGATGACCTACACCGTTTTTTTACCATCTTTTGATGCCCGCTTGAGGGCGATGGCGTCCACAGTTTCGACAACCGTCCTCGTGACGAAAGGAGAATCAGATGAACGAGTTTCATGTACCAGTTGCTTATCGAATTAGCGGGATCAGCCTTTTGATCCTGCTGGTTTTGTGTGCGTTGGCCTCAAGCATTATGGGGTGCGATGGGGGCGTGGGTGAGGTGGCTGCGGTGGACGCGGTCGCTACCGACGCCGCCGCCACTGCGGCAACGGATGTTGCTGCCGAGGCGGCCACCGCCGCTGTGACCGAGACCGCAATCGCGGGGTCAACGGATATCGCTCTCGACGTGGGAGGCGATATATCCACAGTCGAGCCATTCAGTTCTGCTTTAGGCGCGGGCGATGGTGCAGGAGACATGGCTGTTGGATTGAGCGGGGCCGACCCCGACGGCTCGACGATCACTGAGCTGAACAACCACACCACTGGCGAACTCCAGATGGTAGCGCTGACGACGCGAAGCATTTACCGCGTGGAAAAAGCGTTTTTGGATGTTCAACACAACAGATTAATAGTGCAAGCGATTGAGAAAAGGGGCGACACTCCGTCCTGGGGATTCTTTAAGCTGGGCGATAAAGCCGTGAGTGAATTGGAGCGGACAAAACAATTAAAGTTTACGGGCTCGGACGGAAGTCCCATGATATTTGAACGCCCACGGTGAACGCTCAGCAATCTTGTCCTGATCTCGCTGCTTCGTCGCCTTCGTCGTCGGTCGGGGTATGCAGCGACCCATGCCGCGAAGCGGCTAAAATCGGAGCGCCCCGACCGATGGCGGAGGCGACTGATATGCCTTCCCCACGCTACTTCAGAGCCTGAGTCAGAGGGAGGGGCACATTCGCAGCATCCCGGACAGGTCACACGGCGCTTCGCGCCGACGGCAAAGCTGAGCCGTCTATCCAGGATGCGGTTCAAACGCAGAATAATAATCGAGTTTGATTGCGATGATGCTCAGGTGTGCCTCACCGTTGGTGGGGCATGCTGGTGAACGCAGAGAAAAATTCGATTTTATTGCAAGATTCTTGGCTGAGAGCCCAATTAGATGATGTGGACTGTCGTGCGTGCTCGGATGGCATACAGCATTCCGTCAAAATAAAAGATCGCCGGAGGCTGGGCGTGGCACCCGGTGGGCGCCCACACAATTTACCGGAGGCCATATGCAGAGATATCGTCCGATCATCGCAATTAACATTGTAGCGTTGCTAATCCTGTGCGTGTTCGTTGTGCACTTTGCAGGATTCCGTGGCGGCGACGGTCAGGCAACTGCTGGTAACGTGGCATCCGAAGTCGCCACTGCCAAAGACGCGACTGACAAAGCTACGACCGGTTCCGCTGTCGCTGCAGACGATGCTGTGACCGGGACAGCAACCTCGGGATCGCCGGATCTTATTTTCAATTTTGCCGGCGAGAAAGTGACTGTCACGCCTTTCATTCCCGATTTCCATCCGGAAGACTACGCGCGCAATAATCTTGTGGACGTGCATAGGGATGTGAACCCCGATAACGGGGAGTTTTACGACGGAGTAACGGGTCAACTCTGGGCAGTGTCAATTACGACCCAAGCTGTTTACGAAGTCGAGCAGCTCTATCTAAACGCGCAGCACAGACGGCTGTATATGAAGACAATCAGTAAGCAGGGAGAGCCGGCGAGGTGGGGATATTTCCCCCTGAGCGACGGTTTTGCCTGCGAAATGGAGCAAGCCAGGAAATTGGAGCTTACAACCGGAGACGGAGTGCGACGGATTTTCGTTCTTGCCGGCTCATCCGAAGTCTCCGGGAAGTAACAGCCGCCGGTTTTAGCTCGGATCTGCTTCGTCGCCATCGCCTTCTGTTTGGGGTATGCAGCGACCAACGCCGCACCGCGGCTAAAATCAGGAGCGGCCCGAGCGATGGCGATGGTAACGGGTATTTCGAACGCTGCTTCAGATCCTGAACCAGCTCCGGCAGAAAATCCGGGGGCTATTCAATCCCTTGAGAGAGCAGGGACCTTAAATCGGGCTGATTTTTCGTATGTGATGCTCTGGTTGGCTGCACTCAGTCTTGTTGCGCGCCGCTCACAAGAGTGCTATTGTGGCATATGACCATGCCTCCCAGATATTTCCTGCACGAACTCGGCCCCCAAGCCCAAGAGATGTCGAGAAACTGCAACAACGCGCGCTTGGCGATGACCCTGCAATATGTCGCGCTCGGCTCTATGATTGTGATGACCGGAATCGCTGCCGCCCAAATGCTGCGGGATACGTTCGGACCCTCCGGTCGTGACCATGGTCGGTTGAGGTGACCATGCTCACCCGCCCCCGTGCTAAAACGAAAGAATCAATGAAGCAATTGCGGTGGGCAGGTCGCAAGCCTTTTGCCGTTAAGCAGCCTTATTGTCCCTCAAGCGAACTGCTAATCCGGGAACGCCATGCTCTGGCGTCCTCCTGACGATGGTGAAGAAGCGGCACTCGGGTCAGTACCCTTCTCTTTTTGAATTCGATACTGACCCTGCCCGTGGAGCGGAAAACCCCGTAGCCGATGCAATTGAAGGAGACCAGCATGCAGTACAAAACGATAATCCTGGAACTTCTGAGGGCAAGAACGCCGTTGCACGAACAACTGCGTCTGACGCACGAGCTGCTGCCGACGCTGGAAATCTGGGCAACGGAACTGAAAGCCAGCCACGAGAGTTGGAAGCAGGTGCTCGCCGAGGCGAAACCAAAGAGCGAACCAAGCCAGCTCGCGAGCGAGGCGATGGAAATGGCTCTGAAAGAACTGGAGGATCATCTAGCGTCGGTATCTCCTCAGGAGGAGCAGGAACAGCTCTCGCTGGAAAAGGCAATGGCGTTCGTCCAAGGTCATACCTTGAACGGCTAAGGGCGTCTCAACGCGAGGCCAGCCTTTTCGATGTCCAGCCCGAATATATCGCAACCGACACACGCGCCCCGCCCGAGTCGCCGCCATCACTTACAGAACCCGCCGCAGTCACTCCCGAAACAACACATCCCAAAGTCATTTTCGCCAGCGGCGAGAACGCCAAGGCACGCGACATCATCGCCGCCATCCGCACGCTGAAGACGATTGAAAAAGAGCAGCGGCACGCGACTTCCGAAGAAAAACAGACGCTCGCCCGCTTCTGCGGATTCGGTCCCGTCGCCCTCTCGATCTTCCCCGATCCCGTCACCGGCAAATACAAAAATGCCGGTTGGCAGGGACTGGGCGAGGAACTGATAGCGCTGCTGACGCCAGCGGAATACGACAGCGCCAAGCGCACGACATTCAACGCGTTCTACACGTCTCCCACGGTCATCACGGCAATCCACGAGGGCATCGCCCGTCTGGGTCTGCCCACCGACGCCACGATACTGGAACCGGGCTGCGGCACGGGGAACTTCATGAGTTACGGACGGCCGGGGTCACATTTCATCGGCATTGAAATGGACTCGATCTCAGGCCGGATCGCCAAAGCGATTCATCCCGACCAGGACATTCGCATCGAAAATTTCCGCGACACGCGGCTGCCGGAGGACCGCATCGATGCGGTGGTCGGCAACGTGCCGTTCGCGGACCTGAAACTGGATTATCAAGGACAAAAGCTCTCCCTGCACGATTACTTCTTTGCCAAATCGATCGACGCCCTCAAGCCCGGCGGCGTGATGGGATTGGTCACAACGCATTTCACGCTGGACAAGCAGAATGCCGCCATTCGTGAGTACCTGGCGTCCAAAGCCGATTTCGTCGGGGCGATCCGACTCCCCGGCGATGCCTTCAAGCGAGAAGGCACGGCGGTGGTCACGGACATCCTGTTCCTACGCAAACGATCCGCCCGCGAACCGGCCAATCACGTCGATGCCGATTGGCTGGGCATTGCCCCATTGTCCATCGACGGCATGGACATTCCTATCAATCGTTACTTCCTGAACCATCCTGAAATGGTTCTGGGCAACTGGACCCGCAAAGACACGCTCTACGGCGAAGGCTACAGCGTCACCGGTAAGGGCGATCTTGCGGGGCAGCTCAAGGATTCGATCCAATGCCTCCCCGAATTCGCGCCGCGACAGGTATCGACGATGCAAGGACCGACGATCCCGGATGAATCGGCAGAAGTTTTTGCACCGGCGCCGCCCGAGCGACATATCGCAGAGGGGAGCTTTTTCGTCGGCAACGATCGGGCGATTTATCAATCCCAAAGCGGGCGGGGAGTGCCGGTGGTTAATGGCGGTACGACGCTGAAGGCGTACGGCTCGCTGACGGGCAAACGCCTGGCCGCACTGATCGGCTTACGCGACCGCGCCCGACGTGTCCTGCAATCGCAGAACGAGGGGTGGCCCGAATCTCACCGCAACGAAGCGCGCCGCGAACTATGCCGTGCCTACGACCTGTTTGACCTAGCCTACGGCCCGATCAACAAAACGACGTTCGGGGAAACTGCTGATGGCAGCGTTATCCGGCGAATGCCCAACCTCGTGAAATTCCGCGAAGACCCCGACGCCATGCTCGTTATGTCCCTGGAGGATTACGACGAAGTCGCGGACAAGGCGACCAAAGCCGCCATCATGCTCCGGGACGTGGTTGGCAGAACTCCGCCGGTCACGCATGTCCGGAGTGCCGAGGAGGGGTTGCTGGTGTCGCTGAATCAACGTGGCACAGTTGACCTGCCTTTTATTGCCACGCTGTACGGCAAGCCCGAACAAGAACTGATTGCGGAATTGGGCGATCTGATCTTTCACGACCCGGAATCGAAGAATTGGGAAACCGCTGATGCGTATCTGTCCGGCAATGTCAGGGCGAAGCTCGCCGCCGCCGAAGTCGCGGGTCCGAGCTACTCCCGCAACGCCGAAGCCTTGCGTGCGGTTCAACCCGAAGACGTTCTCCCCGGCGACATCGACGCCAATCTGGGTGCTCCCTGGGTACCGGCAGACAACATTCAAACTTTCGTGGCCGAGCTATTTCACGTCGAGCCGGCTTCTGTCCGAGTTGCCCATCTAAAGAAAGATGCCGTCTGGAGCATGGAGGTGGACTATGCCGCCAGGGCGTCAGTGGCCGCCACGAGCGAATACGGCACGGCGCGCGCCAATGGCACTTCGCTGCTGGAACTCGCCCTGAACATGAAGACGCCGACGATTTACGACACCATCGATCACGGCGATGGCGAAGTGCGCGTCGTCAATCAGGAAGAAACCCTCTCCGCCCGTGAAAAACAAAAGGCCATCAAGGAGAGATTCCGGTCGTGGGTGTTTGCTGAACCCGACCGCACGGAACGCCTCGTTCGCATTTACAACGACATCTACAACAACCTGCGTCCCCGCCTCTTCGACGGTTCTCATCTGGACTTTCCTGGCATGAATCAGGCCCTCACACTGCGGCCCCACCAGAGCGACGCCGTGTGGAGGGGCATGAGTTCCGGCAACACGTTACTGGCCCATGTAGTGGGTGCGGGGAAGACATTCACGATGGCCGCAACCGGCATGAAGATGAAGCAGGCGGGGCTGATAAAGAAACCGATGTATGTCGTTCCCAATCATCTGTTGGAACAGTTCTCACGGGAATTCATGCAGCTTTACCCCAACGCCAAGCTGCTGGTCGCGGCCAAGGAGGATTTGACCCGCGACCGCCGCAAATTCCTAACCGCCAAAATCGCCAGCGGCGAATGGGATGGCATCATCGTGACCCACAGCAGCTTTGAGCGGATCGGCATGTCACGGGAATACCAAAAGAATTTTCTCTTGGATCAGATTGCCGAATATGAGGAACTGCTCGTCGAACATGCCGCTGACAAGGGCGCCAATCGCAACCTCATCAAGGCCATCGAGAAGCAGAAAGCGGCCAGAGCCGAACGTCTGAAGGATCTGCTCGCGGAGGACAAGAAAGATGACGGGCTGGTGTTCGATGAACTCGGCGTCGATCACGTCTTCATCGACGAGGCCCATTATTTCAAGAACCTGGAGACGCCCACCAAGATGGAGCGAGTCGCCGGCATCCAGACCGGCGGCTCCGAGCGGGCCTTCGACGTGTACATGAAAGCCCATTACCTCCATGAGCAACATGCCGGCCACGGGATGACTTTCGCCACCGGCACTCCCATCAGCAACACGATGGTCGAGATGTTCACGATGCAGCGATTTCTCGATCCCGAGGGCCTGCGAAGCCGGGGACTGGAACATTTCGACGCCTGGGCCGCCACATTTGGCGAAGTGGTGGACACCATGGAAATCACACCGGACGGCGCGGGCCTGCGCCCGCGAAGCCGGTTCGCCAGGTTTACCAATCTGCCGGAACTTCAGCAGATGTTCCGATCCTTCTCCGACGTGCAGACCGCCGAAATGCTGAACCTGCCGCGGCCGGGATTGGAAACGGGCAAGCCGATCGTCGTCGCCTGCCCGATGTCTGATGAACAGCGTGCCCTCCAGCAGGAGCTGGTTGAACGGTACGAGCGCATCCGCTCGCAGAAAGTGGACCCAAGGGAAGACAACGCGCTGGCCATCACGACGGATGGACGCAAACTAGCAACCGACGCACGGATGTTGTCGGCCACGGCACCGGACTTCCCCGGATCAAAGGGGAACCGCCTTGTCGAAAACGTCGCGGCCATCTGGGACCGGACGACCGCCTCACGCGGAACGCAGATGATCTTTTCCGACATGGGAGTCAATGCCACGCCATGGGGCTACTCGCCCTACGATGAAGTAATCCGAAAGCTGGTCGCCCACGGCATCCCCCGCGACCAGATTGCCGCCATGGGTGACGCCGACTCCGACGCCAAGAAACAGGCCCTCTTTGAGAAGGTCAGGAATGGTTCGGTGCGAGTGCTAATCGGCAGCACGCAGAAAATGGGCACTGGAACCAACGTCCAGAAGCGCCTCGTGGCCCTCCATCACCTCGACGCCCCGTGGAAGCCGGCCGAGGTCGAACAACGGGATGGCCGCATCCTCCGCCAGGGAAACGAAAATAAGGACGTGTCGATTTATCGCTACGTCACCGAAGGCTCATTCGACGCCTATATGTGGCAAGCCCTGGAAACCAAGGCCCGGTTCATCTCGCAGGTCATCACCGGCGACAACACCGCTCGCCGCGCCGAGGACATCGGCGGCCAGGAACTCTCTTATGCCGAGGTAAAGGCGATTGCGTCAGGAAATCCGGCGGTATTGACCCTCGCTGAAGCGGATGCGGAACTGCAACGCCTCTCCGTCCTCAAGAAGAACCACCTCGATGAACAATTCGTCGCTCGGCGGAAGGTTCGGAATTTGCCCGACAGCATCGCCGGCATGTCGGAGCATTTGACCAACTTATCGTCGGATGCAGCCACAGTGAAAGCCCACGCCAGTGATGCAATCGTGATCGATCGCCGGGCATACCCACGGGAAGACATTACCGACATCCTGAGCGGCAAACTGGACGGCCTGTCAAAGCATATCGTTGAGACGACCCGCGTTCCGCTGGGCACCTATCGCGGGTTATCCTTCGGTCTGGTCCTTCGTCCACAATTCCCGCCCGATGCCTATCTGGAAGGCAACGCGACGCGACAATCCATGTTTGCGAGACAGTTTCCGGGGCCGCGCGCGGTACTGAACGAATTGGAACGGATGGCCGATTCGTATACCCCTGCATGTGACCAAGTCCGGCAAAACCTCGCCATTGCTGAAGGCCAGCTTCGCGATTATCAGGTAAGGCTCGGCAAACCCTTCACGCATGAAGGCTACCTGTCCGAACTGACGGGCTTGCGTGACCAGCTCAAGGCTGGCCTTTCAGAATCGCACCAGAAGGAAGGAAAAGAAGCAGGACGGACGATTACCGAGCTCGCCGGGCGCATCAAATCGATCAAGGCCGCACACACCGTCGCGGCCGCGCCAGAGCGAGTTCGGCACACGCACTCTTCCGCCGAAGAACCGATCACCGCCCGCATCCGCCGTCGGACGGAAACCCGTCCCGTCTCAGATCATGTGCCGGAACCCGACGCTGTTGTGCCGACAACAGCAACGTCGCTGGAGCCGGAATTTGCGAGTCTGCCTAATTCCGGAGGTCTATCGCCAGAGATTCCTGCTGACGACGCCAGCATGAATAAGGATTGCGTAATGAGACGCGAACTAACTTTTCAGGAGCGTATTGCAAAGAGTCGGCGAATAAGGGAGGACGACGCAACCGCTCAAGATGTCGTCGGCCAGGATTATGGTACATCCGTCCAGAAATGAGAGTCGGACGATGCGGCAGAAATGGTACTCTCCGAAGAAACTGAAGCGAAGCGGTCAAGCTGAAAGAAACCGTAGGATTCTGTGCCTGAGTACACCGATGTTGCCGGTTTGGCACTCCCAGATTGCCAACACCTTCCATCCATCACGGCGAAGCAGACGAAGGTTGCGGGCATCGCGCACGACATTGCCGGTGCGTTTGGAGTGCCAGAACGCAGCGTTGGTCTTCGGCACAACGCGACCCCAGCGACAGGCGTGCATGTGCCAGTAGCAGCCATGTATATTGATAATCTTGCGGAGCTTCGGAAATACGACATCGGGTGTCCCCGGAAGATCCCGGCGGTGAAGGCGAAATCGAAAACCTAGCCGGTGGGCGATCCGGCGGACGATCATTTCCGGCTTTGTGTCCTTGCCTCGGATGGCCGACATGTTACGACTTCGCTGCTGTGGGGTGTGAACGTCAGCCACGGGAAGCATGGTACAATGCAGTTCGATGGCAAAGAACAGACGCAATCATCTTCCATCCGCCGGTGACACGGAACTGGGCAAGCTCAGCGATGAAAAACTGATCCGGCTTCGCGCGCGGATTGACACAGAAATACGCAAGCGCGGACTGAAATTTAGTGTCGGTGAAATTGGTGAGAGTCTTGCCATCGCTCACTTTAATGCAACGAAAAATCTGCCCAAACTCCTTCGGGCTCCTCGCGGCACAAAGAACGTCGATGCCCTTTCGCGCGAGGGAGAACGATATTCGATTAAGACCGTCATGGACGCAAAGAAAACAGGCACGATCTACCCGGACGCAACGGAACGTGACAAGCAGCTTTTTGAGCACTTACTGATTGTGCGCCTCAGCCAAGCTTTGGAGGTCGAGGCAATCTATCGGCTGTCCTGGGATCAGTTCGTCCAGGTTCGTCAGTGGGATCGACGCATGAATGCTTGGTACGTCGGCATCTCACGCAAGAGTTTGGCCGTTGGGCAGGCGATCGTTACTGTTTCCCCGCTTTTAGATATCCCGGACGAGCGGTCTGCGACGGAAACACCGTTGGAACATAAGGACACGTCGCATGTCGAGCACGACGCGATGGGACAGGCTTGACGTATGAAGTGGCCCGGAAGCATAATTCGCCGGAGATCATTTGACCTGTAGCTTCGCCTGGAGGCGGTTCATGACAACGGTTTTGTCGATGTCCGGCGTGCCCAGCCGATTGAAATAGCGAGAAAACCTTGCGACGATCGATTCCGCAAATGGACTATCCACTGTCGCAATCTGCATGAACTTTGCCATCGAGCCGATGTCGATCGTCCGAAGCTGCTGGAAATCCACTACTAAATCAGGAAGAAAAAATGAACCTGGTAAGAACTTATATCGGTCACCGCGTCCGTCCAAAATCAATTGCTCAACGCCTGCTTTCGTCTTGTCATCATTCGCCGCGACCCACTTCTTGAATTCCTCACGGTCTGCCAGACGCTCGCATTTTACCATCGTGAAATGATCAGCCTTCTTCTGCGCGAAATCACAAGATGGCGTCAGTATTAGCCAGTGAACCCTCTGGCCTTCGATCTCTTCTGCGATGATGTCGCCCGCTCTGGGATGGGGCCCAATCGAGGGGACGACATACATTATCATCGGGTGTGACTTAGCAGTCGACGCGGGTGCTTCTCCAGCACCGCCAACCTTCGCGGCTAACTCGCCAGCGGTGGCTTCGAGCGTAATCGCGAGACGGCGCGCCAGCAAGTAGGCAATGTCGGCTTGATCGGCTAACTGTGGAAACTCTTTCCAGTGAGCACTGACAAAGTCCCACATGTAGCTGCGTTGTATCTCCTCCAAGCGTCTTGTCAGAGAGGGAAGGCCGGTACCGAGCACGCGACGTACCTCGTCTCTGACTCTTGTGACATCCTCGGTCTTCTCGACCACTCGGACGAAGCTCGTCTCCTCCGATCGCACCTTGTGTGCTAGCGCCGTGTAAAAAATCACCGGCACAAATCGGGTCTGCTTCAGCTCCGCAAATATTGCCAATCCAGCCGGATTTGACTCGGCTTCCAGAGTGTTATCGCTCTCATCCTTTAGATCGAGAATCAGAACATCGTATCGCTCGGTCTTCAGTCGCTTCGCCGCTAGACTGAACGTGGCACATACCTCGACTTCGGTCTCATCGGGTGCATCAACGAAGCTCGGTGCAATCTCCTGTAGTTGGCGAACCTTATCCTCCATGTCTTCCACGATAAGGAATCGCCACTTGGTGCCCGGTTGTACATCACTCATACTCGTTTCCTGAGTGTAATGAGAAAATTGGCGCCCCTGAGCGGGCCGCTCTTCAGCAGCTCAAGCGAACCCTCGTAGTAGTCGCTGACTATTTCACCGGCAATGGAGAGTCCCAATCCGATACCGTCAGGCTTGGTCGAAAAATAGGGTTCAAAAATGCTTTCGCGATTCTCTTCGGGTATGCCTGGGCCGCTATCCGAAAAGCGTATATCGACATGTTCCGGCCCTTTTCGTTCGACGGCAACTGCTATCTCCCGCTTGGACTCATTGACCTGCTCCAGCCAATACAGGCTGTTTTGCACGAGGTTGATAATAACCTCCTGCAACTCCGCCGGGTCAACTCGTACAAGAGTCTGGGTTCGCGGTAATGACGTGTTCACATTTAGGCGCGATATGTCTTCTGCAAAAATGCCGAGGGCATCTCGAATGACCTCCTCAAGATATAGTTGCGTTGGACGACCGCGCCGTCGGCCGCCGAAAGGCTCCATTCTTTTGAATGCGATTGCCAACACGTCCCCTTGTTTTCGGATGACCGTGTAGCGTCCCGCAGCTTTGGAGACAAAGCTTGGCCCGAGTGCGTCAGCTCTTTTGACGTCATCCAGACCTAGAGCCGCCTCACTGTTGATCGTCGCAATCGGCTGCCGCCCCTCGTGCAGGACGTGATCGATAAGCTGGCCCAGAGTAGCTAGCCGCTGGTAACGCCCAAGAACGGTTTGGATTTCCTTGAGTTGATTGCCGAATTGCTGCTCAGTTTTTTCTAGCAGCGCCTTGGCCTGGGTGTCCTGTGGCAAATGCTTTGTGACAAATTCCGTAAGCGGTCCTAAGTCGAAACCGGCGAAAAGGCCGCCAACTGGCCTGCCGCCTTTCTTATTCTCTCTGGGGCGCGCCGTATAACGCAATGTCTCAAGCCGATTGAGAAGTTCCGACATGACGTCACGCAGATCTTGGACGGCTTGATTCTCGTCCAATCCCTCGCGATTCGACTGGTCGCGCAGCTTGGGATTGGCGTCTGCCGAGATCAAGACAACGCCATAGATTTGATTATTCGAAAGCCTAAGTGTTGGATTCTGCACGCGTCGCAAGTCAAGTCGAAGCCAATCATCCTGGGGCTCTCCGTATGGTAGCACACGGAATCCGTCGCGGTATATGTTTATGCCTGCGACGGCGTCGAGATCACGGCGGATGTCCTTGATCGTTGAGTGAGTCTTCTGGACTACGTTGCCAAGCTCGTCACGATCCCACACCCGCAATTCGATCTCGATCGGGCCGCACTCGATGGCTCTTGTTTCACTGGGCTTGTCGTCACTCGTCGAATCGCCGGACTGTACGTCGCGGAGTTCAAAACGACCCCCTGCATCCTTGATGCGCATGAGCTGACCCTTAATCGTCTTGTCAATTCCTTCGGAGAGAATCCTATATCTCATCTCGAAAGAGCCGTCGGCGGCCATAGAACCGCTTACCACATAATGAGGAAGCTTGAGGATGGGTGGCGGTTCAACCTTACTGCTGTACTGTGATAATTCGGGCGGTAGAGCGAGTGATACTTCGAACCCGGGGTCCTTGTCATCGTGCTTCTTTTTGGTCAGTTTTGGCGAGACTAGGCGGGCAAGCGAGCGTCGCAGATCCTCAAAGTGCTGAGCTTCCCACTTTTGCTTGAGGCCGGTCATTCTGAGAACGGTGCCGGTAGCTCGGAGTCTCGCGGGCGGAAGCTCATCCGTTTCATCCCATAGACGGCCAATCACACCGCCGGGCGTTATCTCGACGGGGGTGCGTTCGTCCCAGAGGATCACGATCTGGTCTAGGTATTTGTCCTCGTCATCGAACTGCCGCCAATCGAAGATCCCGTAGACTTCTTGCGCGTTGCTTTTTGTCCGCGATATCACCTCTAGTTCGTCGGCCAGGCGAGAGGATGCGAAGCGCCCAATGCCCTTTTCGCCGAGCAGACGTCTTTTATACTTGTTTGAACGTCGAAGCGTTCCTCTCTTGGATGGCGTTGCTGGTTCCATCCAAACAGTGCGGACCGTCTCCAGCTCCATCCCGGTGCCGTTGTCGATCACCTCGATTGAGCCTTTTTTTGGCTCAAGCGGTCCGTTGAAACGAATCAGGACATGCGTGGCGTCAGCGTCATATGAATTCTTCACCAGCTCGATGACCGCCACGACTTCGTTGCTGATGAGTTCCTCGCCAAGGGTACGAAGCAAACGAGCTCTTGGCCTAAGTGATGAACCGGGATTTAAAAGTGCCGTTGCCATAATAATTAGCCGCGGAGAGTGAGCGATTGAATCGCGTGTTTGATGACCGGAGGGCAAACGCCATTTCCAATCATCTTTACCCGTTCACGCCGGCTGCCAAACCGAAAATGAAACTTGTCGGGCATGCCCATTGCGGCCTTCAGTTCAGGAACTTGCAGCATTCGCATGACGTGTCCGGCCGGGCCGGGCTTGACGACAGCGAATCGATCCAAAGTGGTGATCGTGCGCAAGGGCGCATTCAACGACTGCCAACCGCCGGCATGGTCGGAGCCGTAGTAAACAAGCAGGAACGGCACCTTGTCGCCGAGTTCGTCGATTGCTCGATCTGCTCGCTCAATCGTCGCTTTCGCGCGACGGTCGGTACGGAGCAGTGAATACGAATATGCACCGTTGAGGTCAACGATATCCGCAGCGGTTTTGCCCGTGGATGCAGGTAATTTTACGGGGTCTGGCTGCTTCTTCAAGTCGCAGAGCAGGAACAAGCGGCGCCGGCGTTGGGGCATCCCAAACTCGGCAGAATTCAGAATTTGCGGATGGATGTGATATCCAACGTCGGTGAGGTTGGCGATGAGTTCCTCGTATCTATTCCATCGCCGCATCGAAGAGACGTTCTCGATAACGATCCATCTTGGCTTCAAAGTACGGGCAAAACGAGTCACCTGAAAAGCCGTGTTCTTACTATTCTCACACCGGGGACGATTTCCTTTCGCAGGTCCGTGGTTCGTGCATTCGGGGGACGCAAGCATCAGGTCGATTTTGCCAAGCCGTTTGGCGACGGGATGCAAATCCATCTCTTCCAGGCGCCCGTGGAAAAAATGCGCGTCGGGAAAATTGTCTTTGTAAACTTGCCCTGCCAACTCCCATGCATCGAAAGCGCCGACCATCTTAGCACCGGCCAAGCGCGCGCCCCAACTGCTTCCGCCGGCGCCGCAAAATAAATCGATCGCTCGCAACTTGGGTATCCTGGTGAAAGGTCATGCGCCACCAGCGTGCCCGTTCCGTCCGCCGCGTGGAGCGGTCGCGGGCAACGCATAAGTCTAGTGGAATAGATCGGTTGAACCAGGTCAGCGGGAGGAAAACCGCCAGGAAGTCCAAGGCGGGTCTGATAATCTCGATGCTGGCGAGACTATAAGGCGGGGATCGCGAAAATGAGTGTTGACAGGGAATGAAGCGGCGACATGGGCTATCTGTGACGCGGCATGGGTCCCGACTGCGTGGGGCCGAGGCGCGAAGGCCAACGAACACCCAAAGCGTCAGCCTGTTCCTGGGCAGCTTTCGTACCGAAGACAGTGGCAATTTGGCTGAGAAGGAACTGCTGTTCGTCCGGCGGCGCTGGTTCAATCTCGTTCTTGGTATATGTCAACCAGACGGCGTCGCTCTCCGTGAGAGGCAATTCGTAACCGAGCTTTTTACATGCTGCACCGAAATTCTCGACGGCGTAGCCGAGAAAGCGGGGCTCGCGCGCGTGATACATGGAGTAAATCAGGAAGTCGCGTCCCATCTGGTGAAGGCGCATGTGGGGATCGCCTTCCAGGAGCTCTGCTTTAGCACTCTGATGCCAGTCACCTTGCTTTGGGTGGTCGTCGTCAAGGAATGCCTGGGGAGCGCCAAGCCCGATGAGTTCCTTGGGACGGTACACAGTGACCTTCATGCCTTTGGGTTTAGCGCGGACGCGTTCAAGTGTCAAGGCGGTTTCAATGCCGCCGGCTTTGATCCATGCGTCCGTGGCTTCAATCGCTGGAGTAATGAGTGAATTAACAATATCGAGCTTTGCCTGATGCTCGTGATCGGTCGCGGACTCGGTCACGAACTCGCCAAAAATCTCCTCTGCCCCGCCGTAACAGTTGGCATCGACAAAATTGTGGAGGTCTAAAAAACTTGCGACGTTGGCGGGAACGATGCCTTCTTTCACGTCGCCAACGATCTCGGCTTTCATCCTTTCGACGATTTGGTCAGACGTGATCATTGGGGAAAGATTATAGCCAGATGGGCGCGATGCGCAAGCAACAAGTTGGTCGAGGTGCCGGAGTGCGGTGAAGCACTTGACTTCTCATGTACGGAAGGCCGTTTTTGAATGCCGAAAGACATCCACCTTCGTCTCAAGGCACTTCCTCATAGACAGGTCACTGGCGCCGAGTTCGAACCAGCTTGCCGGCTTCTGGTAGAAGTCCAGGCCTCGGCCGATTTTTATTGTCCATCCATTGTCGACCCTGATCTCACGATCGTGGATTGTCTTATTAAATGAGGTTTCGAGAATGACGTCGGCATCCTCCAGGCTTTGCTGAAGCTCGATCATTTTCTCTTGCACTTCCGCAAGCTTTGCTTCTTCGTCGTATCCGGTAATCAAGGTAATTTTCTTGACCGTTGTCGCCTTCACGGCGGCTTCGCAAAATCGGACGAAGTTCTGGATCTGGTGGGTCATTCGGATGTATGGGTCCTCGACGACGATTTCCTTTGCGCCAGCCAAATAAGGCCCGACAATGGACTCATAGCTGTGCCCCACCTCGCCATATCGAATCGTGTAGTGCTGTTCCTTCAGGCCGGTAACAGGTTCAGGCACCGAGATTGGTGCGGCGGTCGCCTCGGGCCCGGTGGTAACGCGGACCTCCGATGCTTGGTCCGGGGTCGGAGTGGCTGAGCCTGTGGATCGCCGCAACGACTCCTTGCGAACAGGGTTTTGGGTCGCGAGGGCGTTTTTAGACTCCGGGCAGAAGACGACAATCTCTGACCCGTCTTTTCGGATATACGACAGGTTGATCTTGGAAAACTCGTCGTCCGGTTTCCGTTTGTTCATCTGCTCCTTGACGCGGCGGCGGCATTCGACTGCGTAGGCTACATACTCTTCGAACTCCGCGTCGGGGGGCGCTCCATCGGGATGCAGAATCTTGATGAGCGCGCAAACGGTCTTCTTGATGCCTTTTTCGTCGCGCCCTTCGATCGCGGAACCGAGACGTATCCGGTGGCTCACTTCCTCGTAACGGTTGCTCTTTGCGAACTGGTGATGGAACGCCTCCGCGAGAAAGTCTGTGATGAGGCCGAAATTCGATGTCAAAAACGCCGAGCTATTCTTCGGCATTTCCCAACCGGGGAGGTAGCAAGCAAAGCGATCCATGACGGCCAGGTCGAACTCCTTCGGCAGCGGCATGAAAAGGTCGTAATCGCGCGAATTGACGACCTGTTCAACAGAAAGATCGATGTTCCCGACGAACGCCAAGCTGGCGTCGGCGATGACTTCGACACCTCGCGAAAACCGCCCGTTCGCCATGAAATCTTTCATGATCTGAATTGCCTCGGGGTCTCGAATATTGATTCCCGCGACCTCATCAAAAGCGACCGTGTCCCAAAACCCTACCAAGCCAATTCGGCGTCGCGCATTGTTGTAAAAAAGGACCGTTTTCGTGGCCTGTCCTCCGCTAACAAGCGTCGAGTAAGGAGAAAATTCGCTGAAAAAGTACGATTTCCCGGTGGAGCGGGGACCCAATTCGATGAAGTTGAAGTTGGCTTCGACGAGCGGCGCCAATCGCGCCACGAAGTGCATCTTCACCCGTGGGGTGAGCTTGGACGGCTCTAAACCTACTGATCGCAGAATAACGTCCATCCACTCGTCGCGCGTGAATTGCTTCCGACCGGCGACGTATCGCTCGAAATCGAACCGACTCAATTGGACCGCGCGAAGGTCCTCAATTCCAAAGGCGTAATCATCGTCATCGACTTCATTGTGCACGATTGTCACTTCGGCCCAGATTCCACCTTCCAAAAGGCGTTCGTTGTCCCGATAGAGCTTTTCGGGAATCGCTACGCGCTGGGAATTGAAGTTCTCAAGTGCGGCCCAGTGTCGCTTCTCTTTCTCCACATAGCGCACATGGACTTTGTCGATGAATTTGTGCTTGCCTTTTGTGGCCACCTTCGACTGGGCAGCGTTCGCTTCGTCTGGCCGGACATAGTTATCCTGGAGCGTGGCCAATACTGCTTCGGTCCCGGCGTGAATCTCAGCGGGATCTGTACTCGCGCAAAATCGAGCCAGCAAGAATTCCAGGACAAATGTCGGAACGTTCGTACCCTTCTTAATTCGATGAAGTAGGTCCTTCCGAACGATTCGTCCTTCAAAAGACGCGAGAAGTTTTTGATCAAGTGCATCCATACGTCACACCGTGTAGTCGGTCTCCAAGTCGATTTTGTCGTATGTTGACAACGTACCCGCATCGAGAGCTTTGATCGAGAATTTCCCTTCAAACTCTTCGTGCATTTTCATAGTGATTTGCGCCGCCTCGCCAGGGCGAAGGGAAATGGTCCCGGTCGCGGGGTTCAAGCCGCCGCCGGGCTTTGGCTCGCCAACTACATTCCCTTGCTTGTCATGGGCCTCGATCAGCACTTCTACCGTGCTGGCTCCCGAGAAAAGGTTTCCGCCTTCACAGGCGATTTTTAATACCGGAAGTCGAGTGGTGATTCGCTTTGCGCCGTCCTTGTAATTCAGGCGTACAGTAATTGCCTCCGGCACAGAGCCGGTCGCCGCGTCGAGCTTTAGCTCGATCACCGGCACAACTGCTTCCTGTAGCGATGCTCCTCCATGCAAGTACAACTGCCCTGCGCGATACGGCGTCATGCTGCGGGGGCCTGCCAATTGAGCGAAGTCGCCGCGAATTCCAACATTTGCGGCTTGCATTACGAAATTGCTGAGGTCCGGTGTTCCAGCGCCAAGGAGGCTGCGGTCATGCACATTGATCCAAGTGCCGTTCGGTTTGGAGCAGACATCGCCGGGTTCGGGTCGCAGATTGATGAAGAAACCGTGGTCGGTCGCGACGACAACCTCGTGAAAGCCACGTTTTTTCAGTTCATGCACGGCTCCTCGGAGCCTTTTAAGTGCGTCCTGGACGACGCCAAGCGCAGTATCCGGGGATGATTCCAACTGACTGTCGATTTCGTTCGTGCGAAGAACTAGCAGTTCCACCGTATCTGATACCTTCACCTTTCCGCGAACGAATTCGGTTAGGCCGGATTCGGCAAATCGCTCCCCGAATCGTTCACGAAGGATTGCCATGCGCTGTGTTACATTCGTCAGCGGAATCTCCGAAAGGACCGGAATAATGTCGTCGTTCTTTCGGGTCAGCTTCAGCTCCTGGCCGGCTTTGGGAAGCAGGCTGGCCATACCGATCGGGGTAATCGTCGGAAGCTGCGCAAATGCGACATGGAGCGTAACCTTGCCTTCGGCCGCAAGCTGGCGTTCCAGCGCGATGCCCAATTCGAGCCGAAGTGCATCGACAAGGATGTACGCAACCCGCCGTCCGCTTGTTTGCAGCTTGGTCGCCACCAGCTTGTCGAAGACGTCGGCATTCGCAAGCCGTCCGCTCGGCGGCCAACCCTCACGTTCCAAGTGCTTCACGAACGTCCGCTGAACGTCCCCCATCAGGCCCTGGTATTTCCCTCGTGCTCGCAGGACGACGGGTTCCAATAGTCCGTCAAGATCGATTAAGTCGCCGGCCACCTGCTCGAATTCGCGATGGTGACGATCCACGTCGCGCAACACACTTGTGTAGAAGTCGATGAGATCCGCCTGGCTGCGAACGTGCTCGGGAAGCTGCCGCTCCGAATCCGCGCAAGCCTCGATCAACGCCACCGCCGTGCGAATGACTTCCCATTGGGCTTCGCTTTCCCCTCGTCCCATCCAGACCGAGTCCTGGTGATGGCTCAATCTGCGCCGGACACTGTCAATGTCATCGGCTTGGATTGCCTGAGCAGTCTGACCCAAGAACCATCGCTCTTCGAAGGGGAACGTATCGCGGACGCCAAAGTCTTTGATCGTCGCGCAGGCTACGATAAGCGATAGCTCTTTTTCAATTGCCTCGGCTCGGTCGATGTAGGCCGATTGAGTGCGCCGGTCATTACGAAGACTATCGCAAAGGTCTTCAACCAACGACCTCGCTTCAGTTGCCGCCCGCGGCACATTCACCAGGCTGGGCGGAAGCTCGCCCGGAAGATCGAAGGCAAATTCGCTGAACAAAATCAGCCGCCACAACTCATCAGAAACGGAAGTCCAGGTCTTACCCCGAGTGATCAGCTTGACGCCGAAGCAAACCTGTAACAGTTCCTTTGCCTCGGCCACCCACGCATCCTGGGTCTTGATCGCTGTTTTCTGAGTTTCGGACGGACAGAGTAATGCGAAAAGAATGTCGCGGGCGGATTCAACGTGCAGGAGCGCACGCAGATTCGGCCAGCCCGTGCCACCGCCAATGGCGTCGATCACATCGAGGCTCGGCACCGCACCATTAGAAAAAGCTTTCCGAATCTCGGTTGCGAAGTCCGGCTTGGCGTTGAGGCAAAGATTGAGATATTCGTCTCCATCTCCCTCAGGGAACTCACTGCCACAGCAGACATAGACCGCGAACGGGTCGCGCTGCCGTTCGTCATCAGTGAGGGGGCGATGTGTCGGAACATACACCAACAAGGAAGTGACACCACTGCTTGCCTCGCCCAACTTTTGGAAGGCGCTCATCGCTATTTCTCGCGACTCGATACTGCTTTCACTGGCGTCGACAATTTCCTGCTTGTCGTCCTGGAGGTCGAGGCAAAGATCGCGATAACGCTGCGCTGGGTCGTAGACGACAAGAACGCCCGTTCGCCTGAGTCGTTCAAGCCATTTGCTCTGAATGTATTGGCCGATCTTCATGTCGTGTTACCTCGGAAGCTGATGGCAAAAGGCCAGACCTATTCCATCTCCTCGATCAGTTCTGCATCCTCAGGTTCTGCCTTTCGCCGGCGCTTCCTCTTTTGCGTCGCGGGCGGCTCCTTGTAGAGGTCTTCAAGTCCGTGGGCGATCGCGAGTGACTTGTCCGTCTTGCACTTCTCCCGCACGCGGTCGGGCCAAATGCTGTAGGCCAGGTGTGCCCAGTCGAACTTGCCGGATTCCAGAGCCTCCCATGTTTCCTTGAGCCTTCTCTGCCAGGGCCTGAGTTGAAACAAACGCCACAGCGGCGCGGCGGTGATCTGCACGCCGTCGTTCAGGTTTGGTTTCCAGAACCTCGCAATCCGCAGAAGCTCGTCATGGAACTCACGCAACTCGATCTCTACTTCCGCTGCCTCCTCCAGGGCGGTCTCTTCCTCGGCTGACCGATTTGCCGTCCCGCGAAGTCGCGATGTCTCTTTTGAGATATCCAGTAGTTTCGGCTCGACGAAATCGTTGACAGCCGTGAAAAGCGTCTGATCGGTAAGCCGGTGGTAGTAGATCCAAAGAGTGTAACTGCCGCTGGGGGTGGAAAGCGGCCAGTAGATCGGAGCTTGTCGCCGGCTCTTGGAATATCGTTTGAGATGATCGGCGAAGAAACCTGCGGGCTTTCGGAACCATTCACGCAGCGTTCTCTCTCCAAGCAGGGTGCATGCTTCCTGTTCCAACGCGTCGGCTCGGTCGCCCCATATGACGACCAGCGCCGCACGCACCCGGCGTTCAACATCCAGCGCGTGCTCTGGATCGTCCACAAGAATGCCGTCCCACGACACGTCGAGCGGGTAGCGGCCCTCGGCTCGCAGTCGGCGGCCGGCTTCGGGTGAAAGCGGCAGGCCGTCGTCGCCCTGAAGCATCCCCGGCGGGCAAACCGGTAACGCCGCAAATGGATCCGGCAACTCCGGCATCGGCCGCTCGCGCGTGGCATACCGGATGTCCCAGCGGCCAACGATGCAGCCTATTGCAACTGACAGAACATCCGACACTCCCGGATCAGTTGCGCCAATAATCCTCTCGTTCCTCTCGAACAGCTTTCCGAGGTCAAGAGGAGAAATTCGAGTTATTGCGGCGATCAGCTCAAACTGGCGTGAGTAAATATAACTCTTTTTCGTGGCTGTACGGGAGTGGACACCTTTTCGAAGGCTCTCTGCGCAAAGTTCTTCTTCGTTTAGCTTCAAGAGCCGGTCCACCTCGGTTTCAAATCCGCTATCAACGACACCAGAAAAGGAGAAAGGATGCGGCCCACCGAGTTGATCGACTTCGAATGCGTCCAATCCAAACGCCCCTGAAACAAGCTGATCGATTTTCCAGGACGCCGAGACCGAAGTTACAAACCGATTGACGTCTTCGATGAAGCGCATCCTCCGACTTACCGTGAAAGATGGTGCCGTGTAGACATTCTGCAAAGCGAAGAGCCGATGCGTCTCCGAATTACGAAGCTTATCAGAATTCTGTTTGGACAACGTCTCCAGTGATTGTCTTGCGACCACCTGTTGCTCGTCGCTAAGCTGCGGCCAGAAACACTCCTTTAGAATGCCAGTGCGATAGTGGCGAGCAGCTGTGCCCGATTTTGAAGTATCGCCAGATCCCACCGCCATCTCGATAAGCGCTCGACCAACACGGGATGTAAAGAGCGCCCAGGCACAGCAGAGACTTGCATGGTCTTTTGACTGAACCACTGGTCCCGAAACACTGAAGATAGCCTTCGCGGGGAAAGCACGGACGGATATATCGCTCGTAGTCCGCTCCGTGTAAGTAAGCCCGCCTCGAAAATACCTTTCCGTGTTCTTTATGTGGCGAGACCAATTCTCGTAGATGCTCGCGACAAACTGCTTCATCTCCTCGCCATCTGAAGTCCACTTGACGACCAAATGCAAATCGTCTGCAAAAGGCTGGTACTCGCCTCCTTTTGCAAACGGAAACCAATCCTCATACGTGCCGCCGATTGGCGATTCCCACGCGAGCCGAAGAAAACGAAAATCATCGTCCGTCTGCAATCCTGAGAATACGGAGACGTCGGTATCACTCACTTTCTCGAACTCTAACATTCTGGAAACAAACTTCTGGGGTAGCCAATATGCAATGACTGCACCGGGCAATGCTCGCAATGCTTTGTGGTGAGACAGGTGAACGTTGTTGCTCGAAGCTGCGAGTTTTATCTCATCGAGGCTCGCTTTGATGACCGCGTCTTTGTCTGCATTTGAAAGGGCCGACACCGCCGTGAAGGAATCATCGTCTAGTCCTTTATCTATGACGTATGCAGCGGTTTCTACGAGCGCGTCCAACACCCCGTATCCTAAGTCTGCAACCAGACGCAAGACTGCTTCCTCACACATCAATGTCTCGCGCCAACTCTGCAACCCCTCCAAAAAGAACCCCAATCGTGACGAGATTACTCCGATCATGCCGAGTTCACCCGTAAGCTCGACTGTTCGTAGTACGAATGCAGCGTAAAAATCGTTACTCGCCGAGGGATAGTGAGTCTTCGCGTAAGTGAGTGCTGATTCTGTAAAAAGCCCAAACGGGGGATTCATCACCGCCACGTCGTAGCGTTTTCGGCACAGGTCGATGAAGGCGAAGCCCTGCGCCGCATCCGCGGCGAAGAGGCGGCGTTGGAATCCGCCGCTGCTTTCGGCCTGCTCGGCGTATGCTTGGAGGGCGTCGTAAATCCGCTGCTCCGCCCGGACCCAGAACTGGTCATCGGTGATGCCGGAGAGGTCGAGGCGCATCTGGCGAGGGGTGGAGGTTTCACCGGGCGCGGTGAACAGCAACGCCTGCTCGTGCCGGGGGACTTGCTGCCAGAGTGATTTGGCTTCGGCGACGGCACTGCGGATTTCTTCCTCAACGCGAAGTAGCGAACCGGCCTCTCCGGCCAGCTTCATGCAGTTGAACACCTTATCTAGCAGGTACCCAAACACCGCCCGCTCGCCGGGAGGGAACTGCCGCTGGATGAACTCGCCGACCATTTGCGTTTCGCCCGGCATCGGTTCGGCGCAGACGATGTTGGAGCGGGTGATGCGCGGCCGGTCGACGGGCTTCACCGCAGCCTGGTGCCACGCACGCTGGGCCCGCAGCCAAAGGCTCAACCCGGCGATCTGCGTGGCGCGAGGGTCGATGTCGATGCCGTGGATGTTGTGCTCGACGATGAGGCGAGGGACTTCACGGAGGAATGCAGATTTATCAGAAAAAGTAGCAGCGAAGGTGACGAACCGCGCGAAGGTCTCAGTGGATTTTACAGTTTCATTTGTGCCGTAGACGATTTCCCAGGCTTCGTCATATATGACGGTGAAGAGGTCAAATGCGTAGAGGCCAAAGTGCATGGAGCCGCACGCCGGATCAATAAGCCGGATTTCGCGTGGGTCTTTCAGCGGGCGATGCGGGATGTGGACGGGCTGTTTGAGAAGCGCTTCCTGAGAAAGATTAGTTGCCGTCTCGTCCTGATTTGGCATTTGCTTGCCGGGAGCGAGAAAAATCTCGGTGGGTCTGCGAACGAGGTAGCGGCAGGATTCTTTCAGCCTGGTCTGCCCCTGGTTCATCTCGTACCAAAGCCGCCCGAGGGTATTGTCGACAAGGAATTCGACGACGTAACGCGGGGTGAAGAACTGGTTGCGCACCGCCAGCTCGCGGCTGTTTCGGGGCGCGGCGGATTCGTCGCGCATCTGTCTGCGCTCCTCAATGCTGCTGAAGTATTGATAGAGCCATCCAATGGTTTCATCCTCAGCCCAGAGAGGGTCAATATCGGGATGATTGACTTCCGCCAAGGCATTGAGCAGCGCTCCTTCGCTGGGGAAGAGCCGACCTTGGGCACTGAACCGGTCGAAGAGCGACGGAAGGTCGGTCGCGATTTCGTCGAAGATGCTGGAGAGAAAGCAACGGTAAACGTCACCGGTTTCGCCAAGTGCGGTTCCCGCAACTCTGGCGTAAAGCTGAAACCCCTTCGATTGATAACCCTTGCCGACGGATTCGATTAGGATGTCGCGCGCTTCGGCCATGCGCAGTGCACATAGTCGATTAAGCACGGTAAACGCCTGCTCGCGTATGATTCGCTCAATGGCGGCACTTTTGCCGCCGGTTGGATTGCCAGCGAGGTAGTGGTCGAGCGTTTCACGCAAAATACGCGCGGTAGCCCGCTGCGTGTCGTTGAGATGGGTGAGGCGAGCGATATCGGATATTTCACCGGAATCGGGATCGATGCCATAATCTTGCTTGCATTGGCGCGTGAATTCCTCGGTCAGAATGCGACGAGCATCGCCGACGAAGCGAGCAAGGCGGTTACGGGTTGGTTGGTCAAAAGCCATCTATGAATTAGCCCTTCACCTGAATGGTCACATCGATCTCGTTGTAAAGGGCCGATTCTTCTTTAATCCCCTGCAACTGCGTAATCACGCCGTCAAGGTCTTGTGCGGTCTTGAGGGACGACGGCATGGAAACCGACCGCGTGAGCTTGGTTTGACCGGATTTGCTGACCTTGGCTTTCTCGGACTCAATCCGCTCCAGCTTGCGCTTCCGGCCAAGCTGCTCAATCTCCCGTTTCAATTGCCCGGTTTTCGACGTAATGACGAAATCCTGATTTAACGACTGCTTGAGGCCGGCAAGGTCGAGGGTCGGTTCGATATACAAATTGTCTAGCGTGCCCAAAACATTGCCCTGTTCTTCCTGAGTCAACTCCGGCCACTCCGGCAGACGCTGAAGGTCTTGTTGGGCATCCTTAATGGATTGCTTCTGACTGACGCTCATGGCGCCGACGGCATCGCGGACGCGAGACTTGATGGCGGTGAGCGTGGAATTGAAATCAGTGGCATGGCTGAAAAAATCATCCTGGGACAGACGGTCGGCAAGTAGCTTCAATTCGTCGGCAAGCTCCGATTTAAGCTGGCCGGGGGTTCCCATCTCCGGCAGTGAGCTGATTTCCTTGCGATGGTTTTGAAGATCCCGGATGGTTGCTTCAAGGCCGTTCTTGAAAGCGTGTTCGACTTCCCTGGCCCATTTCAGGCCGGTGTAGAGGGATGAATCGGGAGCGCCGAGTCGCTGGGCGGCATCGGAGGCGTCGGTTTGAAGTACTTCCGCGAGATCTCGTGTGATCGACTCGATCTTGTCGGAGCCTCTGAGGCCAAGGCCTGACAGCTTCTCGGCCAACGGGCCGAATTGGTGCTGAAACTGCGGGAAGCTCTTGGTGGCTGCCTTGCTGATTTCATCTTCGAGCGGGATGACGCTGTCACCCACAAGATCGGTCATTCGCTCAGCGGCACGGGCGAGCAGCTCCATCGACGGACGTTCATCGCGCAATGAAACGCCAACGGTCTTAAATGATTGATTCGTTCTGAGTGCGTCAATTGCCTGCTGTCCGTTGACGGTAACTTCTCGCCCGCCGACCTTGAGCTTGATCTCGCCGGCCAGAAGCATCGCGGCGACGAGATATCGCAACGTGTCGGGAGACCACCCGAAGGGCGCATCGGAGAAATTGTCGGTGAGTCGCTTACCATCCACGCTTCCGTTGCGGTCCAGGTAATCGCGGATGCTGATGATTGCTTTATGGTCGGTCTTGATGCGCGGCATGCCGCCGGAAATCTGAACCAGACCGAGCGGATCAAGCTGCGAAGTGACAGCCTTGAGATTACCCAAGCGAAGGAATTTCTCGGCAAGTGCGGTGTCGGCTCGCTCGGGCGCTTCACCATACCGCTCAAAGACCTGCTGGGCCACGACGGCTAAGTTCTTCGATGCCGCCGTGACGATGTCTGGATCGAGGCTCTGCACGGCGGTTGTTTCTCCACGGAAAACAAATGAGCCACCGGCCAGGCACTTCTTAAGAAGTGGGGCCAATTCCTGCGTGCGGATGCGCTGGGCTTTGTCGAGCTGCCCATTACAGTATTCTTTGACTTCCTGGTCAGGATCATTGCGGTATCGCTGGCCGATCTCCTGGCAACGGAAAATCTCGGCGACCTTTTCGTCGTTCTCCGGGGTTGAGCGACCGATCAGGAAAACCGTGTGCTGCGCGCTACGTTGACGGGATTCATCGACAAGTCGGGTGCGTGCGGTGTCGTAATCGCTCGGGGCGACGAACTCGACAAGCGTCTGGATGGTATCGCGTTCTCCGGCCAAGCTAGCGGCGAACGTGCCGGAAACAGCTTTTAAGCCGGACGTAACGGCAAGCGTGCCGTGAAGGCGAGTGGATGGGAGCGGGGTGAATACCTCGCGAAGCGTTTCATTGGAAATGCGGCGGGTCTCGATGGACCTAAGCGGGATGGCTCCCCGCTCCTGCTCGATGTCGTTTAGCTTTTCGCTGTAGAAACGAAGCTCGCCATTTTCTTCGCCGAGCGGTGCGATGGGATCGGCGACGAGTTGCTTTGCCGCGGCCTCGACGGCATCTCGGTGCGAGGGCTCCTCGACGGCGCCGTGCATCAAAGCCGCTACGTTTTGGATGCTGATCGGAAGGTTGCCTAATATTTGCAACACGGCGACCGTCTTTGCAACGCCCATGCAGATTGCTGAATCGCCGAATCGAATCTGCACCTTGCCGACTGCCTTATAAATGGAAGGGAAGGCGCGGCGGATGTCTTTCTCCAATGAATCATAAAGCGTGATCGTTGTAGCAAGCCAACCCACGGGTCGATCGGCAACCGGCGGCCGGCCATCAATACCTTCCACCAGAATATCCTGGATGACTTTGATTGCGGAGCGCAGGCCAATGCCGCCAGTGCTCTTTGCCAAAGCCCCCAGCAAGTGAAGAAGGATGTCGAAGTGGGCAGGGAGGAACGGATAGAGATCGACGAAGACCTTCTGGTCAAAATCAGTGTCGTAATACTTCGCGTCCTGGAGCTTGGTCGCGTGCCGAAGTGACTGTCCCTTCTGGTCAAACAAATCCCCCAGAATCTTCTTGCCCTCTGCTGACTTGCCGAGCAATCGTTCGTAGCAGATTTCGCGAATGTCACTGGATTCGAGGTCGATTTGGATGGGGAAGCGTGCGCTGAGCTTGTAAAGTTCGGGGGAGTTGAGGGCAGCACGGGGGTCGTCTTCAGTGAGTGTTTGCTGGGCTGTGCCCATGATCCACGCCTTGCCGCCTCCGAGTAGTTTGAGGTTCTTGGCCAAGCCGTCGATGTTCAATATGAGATTCTGTCGCGACGCCACATACTGCCCCACTTCGTCAACGACAAAGATGATGTGTTCCTTGCCAGAGGCTTGCCGCGCGATATCGATCATCTCCTGGACGCGCTGATTTTCGAACTGGACGAACTCGCCGGTTTCGGTGGAGAAAGATGTGGGCGTTTTGAAAATTGCCGGATACATCCGATGCGCAATGTCGGGAATCAAGCTGTCGATGACCAAGGGGTCACTCTGAACTGTCGGCCAATCGGTTGCCAGTTCCTTCTTGATGATCTTCAGAAATTCGTCGTATCGACCCTCTTTCTGGAGGCGGCGCTCGAAAGCCGCAACCTTCAGGTTTCGCGAGTAGCCGGCCCATTGAAGGACCTTGTAGTAAAGGACAGTCGAGACATCCTCCATGGTGGCGCCGGCGAGCATCTCGCTGGCAAGGTCGAGCAGGATGATGGCAGCGGAGTGCTGCTTGGCAACTGCGGCCAGAAGCGCCTTGGTCTGGGGCTTTTTGAACCGATCTTGAAGGTGTTTTCGAAATGGCTCGCCGTCAATTTGGATTCGATCATCCAGGGCCATCCCCAGGTATTTCGTAAACGAACTCTTACCAGAGCCGTAAAATCCAGACACCCAGACGCCGATTTCGTGTTCCCCGCCAGCTTCCATGGCGAGTTGCATCTTCGACAAGAGACCTTCGAACTGTTCTTCAATGTGCTCAGTGACGACATATTCCGAAATCTCAGCGCGCAACCGAGCCGCCTGCGAAGCGCCATAGGTGATGACCTTCTCAATCGTGCGGTGAATGTCGCGTTTGGGATCGAATAGCTGTTTGACCTTCATGCGAACCTCGCTTCTGTGGCCTCATTAGCCGCCTACATGCACGGATCGATAGTTGCCATCTTCATGGTAAAACCCGAGAAACTTCAGGCGCGTCTTGCCGGTGCGTAGGCCCGGATACAGGAATACGGTCGGTACCCGGAACTTACCTTCGAGGCTGCTTTCAATGGCTCCGATTCGGAGGTACGGGTGAAGCGCCTCAAGATCGGTGACGAGAAGTATGGAATTCTTATGTCCATCAAGAGAAGCTAACGTCGATGCCAATCGGGCTTGCAGGACACCCTGGCTCAAGAAGTTTGCCAGCGCTTCATTTGTGCGTTTCCAGTTCAGCGGCGCACCGCGGTCCGCGCCGAGCCAGAGTTTGCGAAGCGGAGCGCCCGCGAAAAGTTCTGCGATGACCTCGGCGATGGAAAATCGCGTGACTTCCCAGCCATCATTGCGAAGCTTGGCCGTCCAGGCGGGCAATTCGCGTTTCACATCTAGGATTTGCTGTGGGGCGAAAACGAGATAGTAGATCGGCTCGAAACTCGCGTGTGTGAGCTCCCTGCCGAGCTTGACCCTGTCCATCAATTCATCAAAGTCATTCTTTAGCGAGGGCAATGGCCACCTCCTCGATTGTTTTGAGCGGCCAACTGATTCTTATGGCGTCGGCAGCGGACTGAATCACGAAAAGCCCCTTTAAGCTCAGACGACGAAGTTCCGCGACAACCTCGGCTCGATCGAGGCCAAAAAGCGCCCAGTCTTCGTGCGTGGCTAGCGAGTTATCGCCAACGCCAGAAAAATGAAGATCGTATGCCAAGGACGCCGAAACGCGGCTTTCAATGTGACAGGGCAGGATCCGACGAGTGCGGCCCGCGCTATGCTCGACGAGTCCAAAATCCGCGCAGCATCCTGTCAGGTATGCGGCGAGCCTGCGTACTGTGCTTTCAGCCCACTGCTTTGAGGTTTTTCCAGAAGAAATTGCCTGGACGACAAAATCGCGAGCAGTATCGTTGGAAAGCTCATTACGCCCGGCGGTATAAGCACCCCAATATACTTCGCGTACAAAATCGCCCAGAATGACGTTTGCTCGGCAGGTAAAAAGAAACATCAACTGCTGAAGGTCGCGAGTAGATGTTGATTTGCTGAGCGCCTGAAGAAGACGTGCGGGCGCAGCGTCGTGGACCAAATATCTCGGCGCAAAACACTCGGCGACAACGTTTCTGAGACGCCGAGCCGAAACGTTCGGGAAACGGCCGGACGACAGGGCGGTTTCGAACAGGTTGGGAACGTCCATGCCAGGGCGCCACAACCCCAATAGAGCGATAGTCTCGGTGATCATCCCGAGTCCCGCTTGCAATTGCGTGGTATAAGTTCGAGCTGTCATTTCGCCGAGAAGAATGGGTACACCTCCGTCTCATTGCGAAATCCGAACCCATAGAGTGCTGCCACCTTCTGCCACACGGCGACTTGGTCCATTTCCTTTGTCGGGCCAATTCTCGCTGGCCCAACCGTTTTAAGAGATTCTTTTGCGGCCAGTTGCTTGAGGGTCGCCGAGGCAGATTTGGCATCAAACGAAGAAGATGCCAGAACCGCTTCGGCCTGGGGCATGGACATGAACTGGTGGGTCGACTGCTCGATTTCTTCTGGCAACCGGAAAAGATGATAAACATCTCCAACGCCAATTCGCTCGTCGTGAACGCGCGCAGCAGCGGCGATCACGCCTCGAAGCTGGCTCAGCACCAAAGTGCGCGGAAACAGCGGCGACAAAAATGACCGACTCGACGGCGCAAAAAAAGCACTCGGCCAACGCTTGGCCGGCCCCTGTTCGCCAAGGAAACCGACAGCGGCACGCAGCCTCACAATCGCTTCGATAATTTCTTGCGTCATAGGGGCTCCTGTGTGCTACTTTGCACGTCGCGTAAGCCACTTCTCGATGACGGCCCTGTGGAAGCGCCAGTGGCGACCAACTTTCTGGCCAGGTACCTTGCCCTCGGCACACAACTTATAAAGCGTTGACTTGGAGAGCTTTAGATAAGCTGCCAAGTCGTCAATTGTCATGATCGTCTCGTGCATCCGCTTGATCATCTGATGTCATCCGCAGTTGAGGTGGCGACAAAGCCGCCCCCGCCCGGCCGCGCGGCACTAGCCGTCTATCTCACAGTTATTCGCCGTTGGTGTCAATCGGGTTGGCAGTGTTTCAGTGCGGCCAACTACGGTCTTCCGCAAGGGCACGATGCCGATCGGTTTTTTGCATGTCCTTCGAATCGATTTGCTGACCGCATCGGTGCCACTGGTTCGCTCTGATTTTGCATGCGGCCGTCCGATCCTCACGGAAAACCTGTTTCGTTTAAGCTGAATCACTCGTCTTGTTCACAAGTTATCCACGGGACAAACGGTTCTATCAGTGGGGACCGCGACCCCGCCGCCTACGGCGCTCAATTGCATTGCGCGGCGGCGGGTCGAATGAACGAGTGTTTTTAGTATAAGAAAGAGGGAGGCTGTAAGCGGCTGATTTCGCTCAATCCGCAACGACACATTCAGGCGGGCAACCGTCAAGATCGGTCGGCGAGCCGACAGAAACCGCTTGCGCTTTTGTCGGTTGTCTGCCATGCTCCTGTCTGTTCAGTGACAGAATTGGAGGATGAAAATGACGGTTGATCGCCAGATTGCAGAGATACCCGCGAATCAGATTTCAACGAAACGGGGATTTCCGGTTTACCGTACAAATCCGAGCGTGCCGCAAAAGAGCGGCCTGTCGACACGGACCAAGCGCATTCATGTTCCCGGCGGTAAGGCCGCCGTCATCGTGGACAACAGCACCGGTGAGATCAAGGTCGGCGGCATGGGCTTTTGGTGGGAGGAAGAGGTGGACAGCAGCCGATTCGTCAAGCTGTTCCTGGATGGCATCAAGCAGGCGACGGGATTGAGCAAGGCAGGCTTTCAGGTCTTCGAGCTGGTGTACCACGAAATGCGGGCCAACCCAGGCCGGGACGAAATCAAGCTCAATCAGTACGTCGCCAAGGACCACAGCATCAGCGATCGCACATACCAGCGCGGCGTGCGGGAACTACTGGAGAAGGAATTCATCTACCGCAGTCCCAGCGACGGTGTCTTCTTCGTCAACATCCGTTTCATGTTCAACGGCGACCGCCTTGCGTTTGTCAAGTCCTATCACCTGAAAGGGGCGAGTCGCCAGCAGGAATTGCCTTTGACCGAACCGAGGAAGCCGCCCGACCCCTCGGCGTTGGAATAGTTGGCCGAAAGAGCATCTCGAAATATCGTAATCACATCTGTTGATGTGATGACCAACGAAACATCCCGAAGTCTTTCACTTGCGTTTTTTTGGTTTCGCGTCGGTGCTCTTCAAAGGCTTTCGGGCAGACTCCGACAGAAGTTTCTGAAACCAATCGCAGTATTTGTCCAGGCGTTTCAGCAACTCATCGTATGTAGGTGGCGTCTTGTAAAAATCATAATTGACGATAGCAGCGTGGACGTACTCGTGATCAATGCATTTGGGTATGGTGTGATTGTTGATATAGGGAAGATCTGAATGCTCGGCGATGATGAAGGCTGAGGTAGGATGGTCCGGAGGTGTTGTCCCGTCCAATCGGAGGGAACTCCATGGATGGCTTTCGTCATCCCCCTGTAAAATGACCCTTGCCGGACGAAGATGCTTTGGAAACGTGCTTGGGGTCAAAATTCCCTTCTTGATGTTTTCGATCAACTCATGGAGCTTCGAATAATCGGACGCCTTGTACGAATGGAAGAGAACATATTCGATCTGCATGGCAAGCGGTCGGTCCGCGAAGAGTCGGTAGGGAGAAATTTCCCGACCATTATCGGCTCCTTCCCACGACTCGTCATAAGTTTCCATCGGAGCCAGATCGACGAATTGGCCGGGGTGGTGACGATAACAGCGGTACTTAGTGCCTTCCGCGAAATCGACGGTCAAGGTGGCCCGCGCGTTCCGGTCGACCGGCGTAACTGATACAACGTCCTCGTATGGCCAAATGTTGATTTCCTTGATTCGGTAAAGTTTCAGGTATCGATCTGCCATGTGTCCTCCTTTGAATGACGGACGTTAACGTTAAATGTCGGGAACCTTAAACAGTTGGGCAAAGCCCGTCCAGAATTACAATAATTCCTTCGCGCGGTGTTTCTCTGACCCACCAAGGGTCCATTACCGAATGTAGCCGTTGGATTTCAGCCACGGCTCAATGGCCTGCTCCAGTATGTCTTGCAGCGTGTTTGGCTGGACGCCGTTCAATTGGCGTTCCAGCGATGCTCGCTTGAGCGCGGCCGCGAATTCCTGTCGAATTCGCGTACTGATCGGCACGCGGCTAAATGGTGATGGAGTCGCCGGCATCGTGGTCGTCTTCTCGCTGGCCCTTGACCCCTGAACAAATTCTCGCTCAAGCTGCGAATTGACACTCGGAGTGGAAGGCCTCGTTGAATTGAGTCCGTCGGTCAATGGTCGTCGTTCCGTCATTCATTCCTCCTTATGGTGCGGATGACACTCGTGCCGTCCGGGATACGGTAGCGAATGGTAGAATTTCGCAGAAGATTTGCGTTACTTCGCTCGCGGCCTCCCGTGCCCGCGCCCCCATGTTCCAAACGACTTTGCCCTGTCCGGGTGCATCGGCGTAAACCTGGCGAAGGGTCATTGCCTGGGATGCCAGCGGCAAATTCAGGGCCGCTGCGGCATCAATCATGTCGGCCGTCAGTCGGTAGGTTTTGCCGACCATGCTCAGCACCATGACGGCTCTGGGTAATCCGCCCCGGATGTCCTGCGATACTCGCAAAACTTCAGTGGCCTGGGCCAGTGCCCGGACCTCCAGCATGGACGCCTTTGCAGGCACAATTGCCAGATCCGCTCGCAACAATAAGGCGCGGCTGGTTTCCGTCTGGCTGCCCGGTCCATCGGCGATGACGTAGTCGGTGTCGGCATTCAATTGCGGCAGTTCGTTCAGGATCATGTCGGGATTGTCGAGACGGACGGCCTTCACTTCCGGCACGGCCTCACGAATCCACTCCATCGAAGATTGTTGGGTATCGCAATCGGCGAGCGTCACACGGTGGCCCTGCTCATGCAGCCAGGCGGCCAGGTGGACGGCAAGCGTTGACTTGCCGACCCCTCCTTTGCTATTGGCGATAACGATAATCATGTTCCATTGATAGCACGATTGCAGGCAAGCGCGCAAGCATTATTTCATGTCGGCGGACCGGCATCCTATCACGCTTGCTCGATTGCATGTTTGCCTGCCGGCGTGCATGCACGTCAGAAAGAGTACATGCTTGCCCGCCTGCCGGCCGGCTTGCTGGGTTGGTTACTCGCAAGCATGCCGTCACGCTGACTAGCTGGGGCGATGGCAGTCCATCGCGCAAACATGCCAGCAAGCCAGCAGCATGGAATCGCTGCCGGCGAGCCATCCAACCTTCCGGCTTTCAGGCTGGGCTGTTTGCTGGCTGGCACTGATTTTCACCGTGAAAACCGTCCTAAGCACTGCTTAGGGGAGAAGTGTGACAAACAATATTGCATGCCAGCACGATTGCGTGTGTGAATGCCCTTTGAGGAGATGGCTGAAGCTGGAAGCTCAAGACGGACGCGATTGCCTGGGCGCTGGCGCGTGGCTATGCCTATTCGGCGTGATGCCTCGGCGCCGCGGTCAACGATGTTGGCCGCGGCCGTTCTCCGATGCCCGCAGGTGTACCTGACGACGTACGAAAGCTTCGAGCTGCTCGGCGGCCGGCTTGCCGAAGTCTTCCGCGTAGAGCGCGATTCCGGCACGGAATGCTTCCCGCAGGCGGTCCGCTTCAGACCGGACGCAGGATAGGGCCGCCTGTTCAATGGCCTCCAGCAAGTCAATCAGCTTCTCGGAATGACGCAAGGTGATAGCTCGCACCTCTGCGGCATTCGGGTAGATGACTCCATTTTCATCCTCTCCGAAATGACCGGCCTTCACGGCGGCGAGAAGCGGCTTTGGCACGGGAAATCTTGCACTGACAGTTCGCGGATGTGATGTCCTGCGATCCTGCAGCTTCTTCAGAGCTTCCTGCCCCGGATGCGGTGGCTTGGCGATTGGTGGGGCGGTCTGACCGGAGCCTTGCACGTTTGGAATATCATTGGGTCTTGGCGATTGGGATTCAGCGACAACCTCGATCCCGGCTTTGCGTGCCCGAATTGCTTTCCCAAGAGCATCGGCTGCCTCTTCACCGAAAGCCTCCGCGTAGGTGTCGATGAGTGTTTGCCACCACAGTTCGAGTCGCTGTGTCTCGTGGAGCAACTGGTTTTGCAGCCGCTGTTTCTCTTCCGGTGACGTCGGCGATTTGCCGGTCCTGGGGTCGAAGAGACGGAGGCGAGCGTCGGCGATGAAGCTGATATCGCGAAGCGTCGCCAGAAGCTGGCGACCTTGTTCCTGGTGGATTGCCCGAATATTTTCGGGCTCGACGTCTTCATCGCCGATGATTCCAGCGTCGATTGCTTCGGGCAGCGGTTGCGGAAAGCTTTCCCTAAAATCCCATCTGAGTCGCTGCACGAGCGGTTCTTGCGGTGGTGACTCTACGACTGGCGTCCTTTGCCGAGGCACCCGTGAATCATCACCCCAAGAGATGCGAAGCTGATTTGGGTCGTCGGAGCCACCTCCAGGTGATCCGCGGCGGTTCATTGGAGGAACCTGGGTAGCCAAGCGGGCGACAAATCGCTGACGCCCGGGGCTCCGAGCAGAACCTCGGCCCACTTGTACACACCATTCCGATACCAATAGCGTACCACGTCCGCGTCTTGTGACTTGAGCACCTTTCCAGAGCCGAAAGTTGTCCGGCGATCCTGGCACCAGAGGCCCACCTCTCGTCCGTTGTCGTAGAAGATGAGAAGGTGGGTCTGGTTCCCGTCGCGGCCGATCTCCTGATGGTCGCGGAATCGCCGGGCGAACTCTGCGTACTGCATCACCGGCTAAGGCCCTGTTCTACGCCCGCGAACTCCTGGGCGAGGCGATCGGACAGCACCCGGTTTTCAGCAGTCGCATTGATAGTCCAGGCCTTTTCGCTGGCTCGGTAGGTGAAGCCGTGCTCTTTCAATGCGGCCAGCACGTGCTCTTGGGGCTTCTCGACGAATTTGAAGAGGCGCTGCTTAAACCGGCGGTCCTCTCCCATTTCAAAGCCCATAGCCGGACAGGAGAAGATGGCCTTGTAGGCCGGTCCCCAGGTTTTTCCGGATGCCTGGCCCTCCTGATCGTTGGTCTCGCCCTCGGATGCCGGCGCCAGCTCCGCGACGGCGGTTGCTGAGCTGGTTGTCTCGTTAGCGGCGGATGTGTCGGTGATGTCTTTCTTGCGTGTCATAGTATTCTCCTTTGATTTGCAGTCGATTTGGCGCCGCGGCGAACTGCCGGACGGTTTGGTCATCATGACAGAGAATACTTAATGAATCGTTAACGCGGACGAAAAAAAACACCGGCGATTGCGCCGGTGCTCTCAGGGGCAGATATTCTCGTTGCACGGCAACGCCTTATGCCTCGACCAACGCACCTCGCTCGTTACGAATCCAGTCGGCTGCCCGCTGGGCCTGGCCAGCGGCGGAGACAACCAGTTTCTTGTCGGATTTCAGTTGCTTGAGCCAGCCGGACAGATAAGCGGCCTGATTCTCGATCACCGTCGGCTGAATGCCGGCGGTTGAGCAGAGAAATGCGGCGGACATTTCCGCGACAAGCTCCTCCTTACCGTAGTCGGGCGAGCCGAACGGCTTGGGGGCGGTGTCCAGCTTCCGGTCCAGCCGCGAGCTGTGCCCGGTCGAGTGGGAAAGCTCGTGAAAGAGCGTTGAGTAATACTCCTCGACCGATGCAAACCGGGTCCGCTCTGGCAGGTGCACGGTATCGGTGCCGGGCCGATAGAAGGCCTGCTGCCCGCCATCGTGCTCGACGGCCGGCCCGCCGACGTATCCGCTGGCGATCTGCTCGGCAGCGTCAATCGGTTTGAAGTCAATCGGCTCGAACTTGACCGCGTCGGGGATTTCAATGCCCTCAATCTGCTCAGCATTGAAGACGTTGTAATACCGCATGACCGGAACGGTCGTCGGCTGTCCTGTCTCCTTGTCGTTTGTCTCGTACTGCTTCCAGAAAACGACCATGGATGATTTCTCACCTTTCTTGATCATTCCGCCGCGTTCCTTCGCCTGGTTGAAAGTGAGCCAATAGGATGAGCCATACCCCTTGGCGAATGCGGTGAACGCCAGCAGAAACACATTGACGCCGCGGTACTGCCTGCCGGTGTTGAGATTCCTGGGATGCCCGGCCTTGGAGCGGCCAAGGATCGGCGACCGCCACGGGACAACGCCCGCTTCAAGCATGGCCACAATCTGGTCGGTGACAGTCTGGTAAAGATCGAACGATGACATAACGCGTACTCCTTCAAAACAAGGGACCGAAGGTCTCAGGGGTTGTGGACCAACCACACCCCCGCCTCAGCCTCGATGGAGGAAGGGCACGGCAGCGACCGGGCGCAGCAGTCAAGGTGGAACTTCCCGGAGGGAGGGGACCCCTTGGGGAGGGACCTTGACGGCGAGTACCGGTCGCTAAACTGGAACTCCAGAGTCTGAGCGGGGGATTTCTGCTGAAGGCGCGCGTAGACAACGTCGTGTTCTGGCAGTCGCCCGTCTCAACAGAAGGGGTCAACCGAAGGGCAGGACGATCTTCGGAATGGATTCAAAAAACTCATCACACAAATGCGGAACGGGCTGAGGAGATGCCTGGCCGAATTTCATGTAAGGATTCGACTCCAAAAGGCCATTAAAGAAGTGACGCCTATATCATGGGCCGTTGCCGAAGCCCGACATGGGAGCTCGGCGGCGCTCCAAGAGCAATAGCTATGACTTCAAGGGAGCGAATATGAAAGAAACCCATAAAGACACGCCCGAAGGCAAGTCCGATACCATGGCCGAAGCGACGATGATGGGACTCCATTATGGCTCGCGCGGTCTGTTGATCGGAATTTTCCTGTGCAATCCGGTCATTTGCATAGCGGCCGGCGCGGCGGGCTTTGCCCTCGGAATGATCGTGGTACTTTCCGAGTCGGAATCCAACAGGCGCGATTAACAGCCGGCTAGTTCGACCTATCATTCGCGATAGCCGTTTTCAATCCAGCGGCGAATCGCGTGAAGCGAATGATAAATGTGATTGGAGTCGTTGGAGTTTGTGCTTTCATAATGCTCGGCCTCGTCCGGGTAATAGTGATCCAGCACGGTTTCAATGGCCTGTCGAATGCGGACCTGGCTTGGTGAATTCAATGTCGGAACGGCGGGCGCGATAGATGCCCCAGCAGGAACATTGCTGTCAATCCAATGGCGAAGCGCGTCATGTGCGGCACATTTAAGCTTGATCGTCTGCCACGGAGAAAGGTCGCCGGACTCGGCGGTTGGGAAGCGATCGGCGACGACTTGCCAGAAGGCGTCGAGAGCGTCTTCAATAATTTTCCAGGTGTATGTCTGCGAGGGAATTTTCGTGGTGCTCATGGTGAAGTGTCCTCCTTGATGAAGGGCGGACCTTGCGGCCCGCCCAGTTGAACTTCAGAATTACTCTTTCTTTTCCGACGGGACCAGAAGAGTGATCCGTCCGTCAGTCGGCAGTGCGTCAAGCTGGATATTGAACCCCTTGCCATCTTTTGTGGGCCACGCGGCGCCGACTCGCGTGAAGATGGCCTTTTGTCCCTCGCGGTCACGGACCACGTAGGCGATGTGGCTCGGTTGCTTGGATGCGACGGTTTCAGTTTTTTCGGTAGTGCTCATAGTGTTTCTCCTTCGTTTTAAGTTGCGGACCGCGACCATCGCGGCCTGACGGCACGTGATAGAAAGCCGAGGTGAGTCCGGGGCGCAGCGCACCGGGCCAGTGCGAAAATTGGGAGAGACCGACAGGCTCGCCTGTCAGGGGGAACCGATTTTCCACTTGCCCGGCCCGGCGTCGGCTTTAACGTGCCCGTCCAATCAGGCCCGCGTGTTGTCGGACCGCCTACGGGTAAACAGGGGAAAACAGATGAACAGCCGATTGACGTGAAACCACGGCCAACCGCCACAGGTAATAGAAGCGGCGTATGGCTCCGCCCGCGAACCGGGCCATCTCACATCAGTTGCCAAGGCGGAAGCGTTTGGCCCGCACAAGCTGGCTGATGATGCGGTGATAGCGGCGGCGACAGGACGGCAGGATGAGGGGCGGCATTGTAGGAATTGCATGTAAGGAAAAGTGGGCGCGGGGTCATTAGATAGTGGAGACGGACGCATCGTGTGGGCGACCGCTGATCCAAAGGATCGCAAATCACCCTTATATGAGAGGTGTGCTATGTGCGAGAAAAATGACAACCCGAAAAGTGACACGCCTACCGCCGAGACGACCGAAGGGGGAGCAGGTGCCGCGACAGCGGTCGTTGCGGTGCTGGGGCTGGTAGTCGGAACGCTAGCAGGCGGTCCCGCGCTCGGGATCGTATTCGCGGTGATATGGGGCGGTCACGCCGCCGCGTGGGAGGCTTCCAGGCATGAGGTGACTTCTCATGACGTGAGCTGATGCTGGTGCAGCGACAAGCGCTAAAATGGTACTGCAAAAGCAATTGGTTAGCTGGCAGTCTGTTGGTTTCGGAAGAACCGAATAAGACGGCGACGAGTGAGGAACCGTTCGCGTGTCGTGGCGTTAACCATTTTTCAATCGTTTATGTGTTAAGGTGACTCATGGTTCGCAAGATTCAAAACACATCGGCGACCGGTGAGGCGCTCACCGCGCGTGTCAAGTCCGAGCGGCGTGTAGCATACGAATTTAACTTCCACGTACCCAAGAGCGTGTCACGTCTGGACGCGATAACGGGCGATGAGCGAATCGCGAATGCTTTCCGCTGCGCGGTCGAGGAAATGATCGCCGAGATGGAAGCGGAGATGAAGGCGCGGGTCCGCCGGGCCGGCAAGACGAGGGGCGGCATTTTAGAAATTGCATGTAAGGAAAAGTGGGCGCGGGGTCATTAGATAGTGGACGCGGACGCATCGTGTGGGCGGCCGCTGATCCAACGGACGGCAAATCATCATTTTATGAAAGGTCTTCTATTATGTGCGAGAAAAATGACAACCCGAAAAGTGACGCGTCGAACGAAAAGAAGAGCGAACCGGCGCCAGTCGCCGTAGGACTGGTCGCTGGGACGGTCGGGTTCGTGGTCGGGACCTTAGTAGCCGGTCCGGCGCTTGGGATCGCATTCGCGTTGATATGGGGCGCTCAGGCCGCCATTTGTGAGGCTACCGGGCATGAGGTTACTTCTCAAGACGTGAGCTGATGCTGATGTACCGACAAGCGCATAAATGGCTGAGAAAAAGCAATTGTTTAGTTGGCGGTTTGTTGGTGTCGGCAGAACCGAGTGAGGCAGAGACGAGTGAGGAACGGTTCGCATGTCGTGGCGTTAACCATTTTTCAACTATTTACGTGTTAGCATGACCCATGCTTCGCATCATTCAGAATGTCTCGTCGGCTGGCGCCAAAACGTACTATAGCACCAGCGACTATTACACCGAAGGCCAGGAACGCGCGGGCGTCTGGCGAGGCGAGGGTGCCGCACGCCTGAATTTAAGCGGAAAAATCGAGCAGGCGGCGTGGGAATCGCTGTGTGACAACCGCGATCCGAGCACGGGACAGACGCTGACCGTTCGCCGCAAGTCCGAGCGTCGGGTCGGATACGATTTTAACTTCCACGTACCCAAGAGCGTGTCGCTGCTGCACGCGGTTACGGGCGACGAGCGAATCGTGGACGCGTTCCGGAGCGCGGTTGACGAAACGATGGCCGAGATGGAAGTGGAAATGAAAGGCCGCGTGCGGCGAGAGGGAAGGAACGAAGATCGCATAACCGGCAATATGGTTTGGGGCGAATTCATTCATCTAACGTCACGACCAGTGAATGGTGTTCCCGATCCCCACCTCCACTGCCATGCGTTCGTTCACAATCTGACGTTCGATCCCGTTGAGCAACGTTGGAAGGCCGGGCAGTTTGGCGACCTCAAACGCGATGCGCCGTATTTCGAGGCGGTGTTTCACTCGAAAATGGGAAGGAAAATGGAGGAGCTGGGCCTTCCGGTCGAGCGAACCAAAAAGGGCTGGGAGATCGCGGGCGTAGAGAAAGCCACGTTGGACAAGTTCTCCCGCCGGAGGGCGTTGATCGCAGAAGTCGCTGAAAGAGAAGGCCTCAACACAGGGGCCGGAAGGTCGGACCTCGGCGCCAAGACAAGAGAGCGTAAAAATAAGCACTTATCGATGGCTGAGCTGTGTCAGGAATGGAGGTCAAGGCTGACGCCCGATGAGCGATCTGCGCTGGCGAAGGTCGAAAAGCAAATCGGTACGCCGGCGATTCCTGAAAGAGAGCCGGTCGCGTGGGAAGCTGCATCGCTGGCTGTGGAACATTCCTTTGAGCGAAAATCCGTGGTGCCGGAGCGGATGGTCATTGCCGAAGCGCTCAAGCGGTCGGTCGGACAGGTTTCCCGCCAGCACGTTGAGCAGGCCGTCGCGGGCCAAAATCTCCTTCTGGGCGAGCGTGATGGCCGACGGGTCGCGACAACCGTAGCCGTGTTGGCCGAGGAAAAAGCAATGATCGATTTTGCCCGCAACGGGCGCGGGATTTGTCCGGCGTTTACAAAGGGCGTTCATCCGTTCAAACGCGAGTGGCTCAATAAGGAACAGCGGCTGGCGGTGGAACACGTGTTGCAATCACACGATCGCGTGATTGTCGTCCGGGGCGCCGCCGGGACTGGCAAAACCTCCATGATGCGTGAGGCGGTGGAGGGGATCGAAGCGGACGGAACGAAAGTTTTCACGTTTGCGCCTTCCGCCAATGCCAGCCGGGGCGTCTTGCGCGCCGAAGGGTTCAAAGATGCCGACACGGTGGCGCGTCTGCTCAAAGATGAACGCCTCCAACAATCTGTCGCCGGACAGGCCATTTGGATCGACGAGTCCGGCCTCTTGGGGACTCGGACCATGGCGCAGGTGTTCAACCTCGCCGAGCGACTGGATGCCCGTGTGATTCTATCCGGCGATCGCCGGCAACACGGCTCGGTTGAGCGCGGGGCAGCACTTCGGTTGCTGGAGGAGGGGGCCGGGATTGTGTCCGCCGAAATAAGGGATATCCAGCGGCAAAAATCGAACTACAAGCAGGTAGTGGAATCCCTCAGTGAAGGCCGGACGGGTGCAGCGTTGCGACAACTCGACCAGTTGGGCTGGATCAAAGAGGTTGACCGGTCCGAGCGTTACAAGGTTCTGGCCAAGGATTACGTGGCGTCGGTATCAAAGGGTGATAGCACGCTGGTTATCTGTCCCACGCATGTTGAAGGCAAATCTGTCGCAGACGCGATTCGTTCTGAATTGCAGCGGGCCAAACAAATCGGGCGGGATGAGCGACGATTTACGGTTCTGGAGAATGCAAATCTGACTCTCGCGGAGCGGCAGGATGAGGTTAACTATTTGCCAGGAGACGTGCTTGTGTATCATCAGAACGCGCCCGGCCATCGCAAGGGGCAGCGGGTGACCGCGGGTGATGGGCCGTTGCCGCTGAAACAGGCCTCGCGATTCACGGCCTTTCATCCGAATGTTCTTCCCCTGGCCGAAGGCGACTCGATTCGAATCACGCAGAACGGCAAAACTGCCGACGGCGCGCACCGTCTGAACAACGGCGCGGTTTTCAGGGTGAATGGGTTTACTGACTCCGGCGACATTCAACTGGGTAACGGCTGGGTCGTGGCCAAGGATTTTGGCCACTTCACGCATGGATATGTCGTCACCAGTCACGCGAGCCAGGGAAGGACTGTAGATCGCGTCCTCATCGCCCAGGCATCCGAATCATTTCCGGCTTCGTCGCAAGAGCAAGCGTATGTGTCGATTTCGCGTGGGCGCAAACGGGCGACAATTTATACAGACGACAAACGCGCGCTGCTGGAAGCCGTCTGTCATTCTGATGATCGGCTCACGGCTACAGAACTGCTATCGGGACATGATCACCACGACCGGGCGGTGGCAATCGGTCGGACACAGCGGCAGGTGGAACGATCAGTCGAGCCGGTACGAAAACCACGAGCAAAGGAAAGGACGAGTTATGAGCGATAGACTTTTGGAGAGATATACGGGGCGAAGGTCTACTACCGGCGATGAAGTGGACGGCGGGCTCGAAGCCGATGGCGGGAGCGAAGATCTGGGGGCGTTCGGCTGGCTCAGGGGGCCTCGCGAGCGGGCTGTTATGCTGGAGTTGCGGAAAAAGGACGGCGCCATAGTTGCGATCGCCTATGGCTTCATCAACCGGGTAGAGTTCAATCCAAGCGAGGGAATTACACTGCGGTGCGGCGAGCAGGCGATTCGGATCAAAGGCCGGGGCCTGAATGCGGAAGTTCGCCCGCAGATTCGCCTGTTTCAGGGGATCACGCGGTATCGGGTTCCGTGGATTGCAGAAGCGGATCCAGCCGCAATGCTTCAAGCCGGAAAGAATGCAGTGGTGGTCGAAGCGATCGAGTGGTAAGTCTTAATTAATTCGCGAGAAACCTGACACCCTTGGCGCAAGGTGTTTATGACCTCCAATCAGCCAGCATCGGCAAGCCGGCCGGCAACTGGTCGTTTACATAGAACTCTCTCGCTTGACCCAAGTACGTCCGGGCTGCTTGAGGAAATCCAGAGCCCACACGAAAGGGCACGGCGCCGGTACACCGTCTGACAACTCGGGTTACCCGGTTGCCTCGTGCGGTATATTGCGGCGGCTCAACGGGAACACGCATTGTTTTGCTCATTCCAACGTGAATTCCCTTCATTCCCAGCAGCGGTGCGATTCGATTCACCTGGCGAATCCATCGCCTGCAATTATGTGACGTAGGACCATCCTGCCCACCCAGATTGTGCCTAATGTGAATGTGGATGCACTCGTGAAGGATTAGTATCAAAAGCCAAAGCAGGACCCAGAAAATGAGGCGAGATATGCCAAGGATCTTCCTTCTCACTTCCCCCGAGCAACGAAGGGTGCAGGGTTATGATCGGCGGTCTTGATTTGTCGCTCACGGTGCTGGCCCACGCCACGCATCCACCGTGTGCGCCGTCAGGCCCCATACAATGTGGGGACAAGGCAACCGATTGGCGAAGTAATTCGCGTTAATAAAGTCGTACACTTGATATGCCCAAGTGCCTTTTAGACCATAACAGTGCGCAGCCACAACGAGGCATGATTTGCGAAATTTGCTTGAAAATCTGACGTTTTTCATGGAATCCGCTCTATGGATGTAACAGATAGTGTTATGTTACATCTTTCGGAGAACAACTCTAGGTTTTTCTTTGGCCGGAGGGGAACGACTGGTCGAGAGAATATTGAAAGCTGGGGACAAAAGGAAGACGAGTTTGAAGTTTGGTGGCGAGCGTTGCGCGAAGCGTTTGCCAAGACTCCGAAAAAGACGCAGAAGCCAGGACTGCCGCAATGGCAATCCGCCACGCGTCTCACGCTGCCGCCATAACGCCGATGAAAGAAAGGTGCCCGCATCCCAATGAGTGCGGGCACCGAGTATGGATCGATCCAGTGGAAATCCGTCGATTTCGCTCAAGAATCTAATCGGTCCTTCAAGTCCTCGCGCAAGGCCTGCCTCGCTCTGGAGGTGCGTGCGTGAAACGCGGAAAGCTTCAGACCGAGCTGCGCCGCCGCTTTTGCGCCATCCCCGTACTCGTCTTGGGCATGGATCGCAGCCTTGAGGGCGGGACTCAGGCGGCCAATGGCGGCGGTAAGCTCGTCCCGAATTTCGTGCATTGCTGATGCTTCGTCGCGGTATAACGCGGGGTCCATCATGTCCTCAGGCAGCGGGACGGTTCGACGGCGTTTATTCTTACGGAACGCTTGGGACAACACTTTACGCAATACCGAAAAAAGAAAGGTTCTACGAGTTGATCGTTGGGCGTCGTACCTCTTGGCCAAATTACGGCCCAGGAATGTTGCAAAAAGGTCCTGAACCACCTCTTCAGCCATTGCCCAAGCACTGGGAATCCGCCAAGCCGCAAGAATAACGGCAACGTATCGCCGAAGAATCTTGGTTACTTCGGCTAATGCATCGTCCACCTCTTTGCGTGTTTCTCGGGGCGGGCTCGTCAGGGCTTCGAACACAAGTAGCAACAAGGACTCGAAAGCCTGACGGTCATTCCGGTCCTGCCGCGTTCCGATGGGGTTGTGATTGCCGCTGCTCGCCGCGGCCGCGTTATGAGATTCTGAACCGTTCATGATCGTCCTCACTTTTCGTGAGGTCATTCGACCAGCGAACTGGTTAACCCCGCTTCGCCTTTACGCGGCTGGCGGCAGTTTGCCGGTCGGCATGACCGGCAGCGAATCTAATTAGCGTATAGCGTGGATATTGCCCCAAATATGGCGAATATATCGCGTCAAGTTTCGCGATATTGTGCATGAATCCATCTTGATGCTTTGTTGCGCCCACCATTATGGAATACCCTCTCTGCGTTGCGGAGTTCCCTACACGCAGCAGTCACAGTCTCGTGCGAAATGTCTGCCGAAACATTGAGTATCGACTGCAATCTAGATTCACGTCCAATGGCGTCGCGGATATTCTGAGCGATTGTCGACGCGGAAGCGCCCTCAGTACCCGCATGACGGAGGAGTTTGATAATGTATTCTTTCAGCTCATGATTTCCCGATTTGAACGAGGGTTCGTCGTCCGTGTTCGTGGCGGCTAAAGTGGCATGGCCCTTTTCCCACTTTCCTTCAAGGTCGCTGCCGATCTTCTCGCGAAATACCAAGCGGAGTCCGTCGCCATAGGACTGCGCCGTGGCATAGTCAGGCCCTCGTACTTCAATCACGATCTCCTGTTCGATCACGTCCACCTTCACTAGCGCTTCGGACATCTCATTGCGCATCACGCATTCGTTGCGAAAAAGCACTGTGATTTTCTCACTCCCATCGCGACTTTTTTCGACGAGGGCTGGCCTGAGGTCTGATCGCCGCTCTGAAACAAAGTTGAAGAATGCCGACTCGTTCAAAAATCCTTTCGGTCGCAGTTTCACTTTGCACTGCGCATCATGCCAGACCGGAAGCTCGTCGGTAGGACGAAACGGCAAGAGGTCGGGCACAAATTGTCCTGTGGGGTATCCGCCGTGCCTCCACTCAAAAGTCACGAGGCAGTCTCGCATCAAATTCTTAAGCTCCGCAATTTCAAGCGGGTCCTTGATGTCGTGAGTCAGGTCATCAAACCAGTCGTTCGACATGAATCCGTCTTTCAGTTCGAGCCCACCTCGCTCCAAAATGCCGGCAAAGAGGTAGTGGTTGACGAAACGCGGATTCAGCAATCGCGTACCCGGCCGCAGTCGCCTCGTGCCCCCAACCACAGTCAGGAATCCCAGCGCTCCAAGCTCCCGGACGGTCGCATCCTGGACCGCGTCGCTGGTCTCACCGAGTGACCGACACATTATCCGAAATTCGTCGACGGTCATTGAATTGATCCGAGGCGGGACACGATCAGGAAATCCTTTATCCAGCTCGAATCGTCGGACGATTTCGTCCCTGATTGCCAATGTGGTCGATACCACGCTTTCCCGCAATGCTCTGAGCTTGGCTACCTGCGTTCCGATGGCCTTGTACAACGCCGGAAGGTACTGATCACCTTCGAGTGCTTCCCATGGGTCGAAGACCAGCACATCCAGCAGAGGATACATCTTCTTCAATTCACTGGGTTCCGGCAGTTCGATGTTGCGTTTTCCCTTGGCGTGGCTCACCAATAGCACCACCGGAATTCGTTCCGGGCTCAGATGTGATTTCACAAGGTCTTCCAAGTCAAGGGGGTGGCCGTCCTCCACAATTCGCTTCTGCACGCGAAGGGATTCGATCAGTTGCAAATAGTAGTGACCCCAGTTGCCGTGTTTGAATGATTCGCTGGCCTTGACCACAAGAACGAACACCGACCTCCGCGCGTTGACGTATACGAGGTTGCTAACGGAATTAAGCTGCTCTCGGTGGCCACCCACGTCTACCACGGTAAGCCAGAGTTCAGTAAGCTCTGAGTGGCCGTGCCGCGTCGGCGAAAGGGTGATGCTATATCGGTCATAGCCCAACGTCCGCTCGTCTAGCGGGATAGGCGAGCGCAACGACTCGAAATCGCTCTCATCTGCCACGACCCACCGCGTAGCATGCGTCTTGCCATGCATCGTACGACCCATGAACGCCAAACCCGCAGCTAGAATAACGGTGGAGTCGGTCTTCAGACGTATTAGCAATTCTCTAAGCTTTTTCGGGTTAGTTTCTTCCTGGATTTCATTTGACATCCGCTTTTCCATCCCCGACCAGCGCAATGGATTAAAACGAACGTCAACGCTGAGGGCCCCTTTGGTTGACTGGCCGGCGATTCTCAATCGGCGGTCAAGAACTCGCTCGCACAGGTTTATGACGGTCTGCGGACGGAAGATATCGTTGTGGCCGATACGCAGCCTGCACAGGCTGGGCAGGTGCCCGCTGGCAACCAATGCATTGGCGCCTTTGTCGCCGAGATCGTTCCGGCTAATGTCTAGTTTGCTCAAGCCTGAAAGGTGCTCGGACGCGGCCAACGCCATGGCTCCTTCGTGGCTGATGTTGTTGGTGTCAATGCACAACGATTGCAAACCAGACAGGCGCCTTGACTTGGCCAACACAATGGCGCCTTCGTCGCTGATTTTATTACGGCCGATATAGAGATGTCGTAAGCCGGAGAGATACTCGGACGTAGCGATTGCTGCCACACCGTTATCACCGATTTCGTTTTGGCTGAGCTGCAAGGTGTGAAGGCCGGACAGATATTCAGAAGAAGCTAGGGCCCGGGCTCCCCTGTGATCTAAGTGGTTACCGCTGACGTTCAGCGTGTGCAGGCCAGACAGGTGGCCACAGGAGGCAAGCGCCGTGGCTCCGTCATAACCAAGCTCGTTGGATGCGATGTTCAGTTCGCGAAGGCCGCGGAGCCTTTTCAGTTGCCAGAGAATCCAGCGAAGACAGTCATCGTCGATGTGACTGTTGTAGAAAATGATCCGACCTTTCGCCACACTGTACCCAGCAAAGATCGCTTCGATTTTGCGCCGCACGGCATCGTTTTGAGGAGGAGACGGCTGATTATCGGGAAACAACGGTTTGACTCGCCTTTCCCTCGGCTCCGGACTGCCCTTGTGGGTCCGTGTTCGACGCTTGGTCATTTTAACCAGAATAATACAGATCGACTTTGAGGGGGATAGGAAGGCACTTTAAAAGACCGCAACGGCTGACAACGAATTTATCCAGGTTTGCGGTCCAAACTGCGAGAAACAACCGATATTTCCGCGTCGAAAGGGAAGACGCAAGCTCGCGATGGGGCTCGGCTGCTACGAAGTGTAGATCAGTCCCAATCTATTTGCGTCTGATCGCGCTGATGATCCCGAGGATGCCGCCGGGTACTGCGATAATGGGCGTGAGTGGGACCGGTATCGCGGTCAGCAAGCCAATGATCATCGCTTTAATTAGGGCGGAATCGTGATCATCTTTATGCCATTTCATCTGTATTTTGTAGACGATAAAGGCCAATACTAGGGCGGCGCAAATTCCGAGCGGGAGGAGCGTTTCAAGACTGGACACTTCTCCTCCAAAGATCATCAGGTCAACGATTACGGCCAGAATTGCCGCGCGAATATCCAGCCCAAACGTCTGGGCGAGCCCACGCGAGGCAGCCGTTTGCGGCAATATCGCATTGGGTGGGCAATCAGGCGCGTCCAGAGATGGCGGGACCTGCTGGAGTGTCTGCCCATCGTCCGTGGTTTGAAGAATAGTGGGTTGCACGTGCGTCTCTTGAATCGCTTCTGGCTTAGTTTGCTTGAACACGATGATCTCCCATTTTTGGATAACTGAAGTCAGTGCGACCACCCTTCAGAGCGGCCCAGCAGCCTTCTAGTGAATGAATGCACTTGGGAACCGGATTCTTACAGCAGAAATTTGTGCTGACAGAACTTAGTGTTTTCCGTCGGACTCAATGATTGTTGAGCGATATGCGTTTGCTGTGCGATTTTCCGTCATTTTGTTGAAGGCCGATCCGTTATTGTCCGCGCAGGTCATGCGGTATTTTTCACGCCAACCGCTCGGCAGCGGTCTATCTGCGCCATAGATTGTACAAACTCCCATGTAAGATTCGGCCTCCCCAAGTCAACAACATTATGAAGCGCGTCGTAGACGCGCGTTGCATTGATCCGGGTTCCCAAACAAGAGGTGGAATGTGTTGGATTACCACATCGAACAAATCCCCGGCAAGAAAATCACCTGGCCGGCGCAGGAGCGAAAGCATTTTGGGGAGGCGGAACTATTGGAATTGGCCGCGACTATCCGTGCGCACGGCATTTTGGAGCCGATCGGGGTCATCGAGGATGGAGACGGCTATCGGGGTCTCTGGGGCCAGCGCCGCTGGATGGCGGCGGAATTGGCTAGCTTGGAACTGATCCCGGCAGTCGTTCGGGACAAACCGACTACCGAAGCGGAAGCAATGGAAATCCGGCTGATCGAGAATATGGCTCGCGAAGCATTACGTCCGCTGGAACAGGCGGTTGGTCTCGATCAGCTCATAAAAGCCAGCGGCTTAAGTGCATCGGACTTGGCGAAGCGCGTCGGCATGAAACCGGCGGCGGTGACCAAGTCATTGAGTCTACTTCAATTGTCTGAGCCGATTCGCCAGCAGATTGACGCAGGGCTAATCAGTCCCGCAGCCGGATATGAATTGGCTCGCGTCGAAGATCCGCAGCTTCGTTCGGAACTCGCGGCCCAGGTCGCCGGCGGTACGCTCACTCGCGATGCCCTGATCGGAAGGATTAAAGCAATCAAGCGTCCGGGGGCCCAGGCAACCGAGACCGAGAAATCCCGCATCACCGCCAAGCTGAGTAAAGGCCGGCTAGTGACGGTGTGCGGAAGCAATCTCACGGTCGATTCGGTCATTACGGCGCTGGAGGATCTTCTGGCCCGTTGTCGTGCGGCCAGAACCAAAGGGCTTGCGCTGCGCACGATGCTGAACGTGCTGGCCGACGAGGCCAAGCAATCTTCGTAAAAAGTCGCCATTTCAAAGGAGCGTGATTCATGCTTGGATTTCTGCTTGGTCGTTCGCGGAAGAAACCGGCGGCGGTAATACCGGCTGCCGACCTCTGGTCCCTCCAGAACCCGCTTTTCAAGTTGTCGAAGAAGGATTCGTTCACCATCGGCAACGCCGTTGAGAACGTTCTAATTGGCGGAGGCATCGGGTCGGGCAAGACTTCCGCGAGTGGTCGCACGCTGGCAATGTCATACCTGTCGGCAGGCTTCGGTGCCCTGGTACTTTGCGCCAAGCCTGAAGAGCCGCATCTGTGGCGGCGCTATGCTGAACTCACCGGACGAGTAAACGATCTGATTGAATTCGGTCCGCAGAACAACTTTAGATTTGATCCACTGGCCTTTGAGCTAAGCCGGGAAGGTGCCGGCGGCGGACACACCGAAAACCTTGTCCAACTGTTCTCTGCTCTCTTGGACCTTGGCGAGAAGGATGGAGGCCGGGGCGGAGGGAAGAACAGCGAGCAATACTGGCGAAAGGCCGTTCTCCAACTCCTTCGGAATCTGGTCGATCTGATCGTCCTGGCGACCGGTCAGATCAGTGTGCCGGACCTCTACCGACTGGCTGTATCGACCGCCTCGTCGCTGGAGCAGGTCAGGAGCGACGAGTGGAGATCCCGCTCGTATTGCTTCCGCTGTTTGACTGAAGCAGACAAGCGTACCAAAAGCCCCAGCCAGCAGCGCGACTTTGAACTGGTCGCCGATTATTTCTTATGCGAGCTGCCTGCGCTGTCGGATAAAACGCGATCGGTCGTCCTTTCAACATTCACGTCGATGGCTGACGTTCTCAATCGAGGAATTCTTAGAGATTTGTTCACGCAAGGCAGCAACATCGACCCCACGGCGATCGAGCAGGGGAATATTATCGTGGTGGCGATGCCGTTGAAGGAGTATGGCCAGATCGGTCTTTACGCCGCCGCGCTGTGGAAATTTGCCTTCCAGAAATCCATCGAGCGACGGGATGTCACCAAGAGTCCTCGGCCAGTTGTGCTCTGGCAGGACGAGGGGCAGTTCTTCCTGCTGCCTGCCACAGACTTTCTGTTCACCTCGACCTCGCGCTCAGCCCGCGTAGCGAACGTTCTGTTGACGCAGTCAATTTCGGGAGTGGTGGCGACCCTGGGCGGAGGGCCGGCGGGCAAGGCGGAAGCGGACGCTTACCTCTCCAATTATGGCACGAAGATCTTCCACGCCAACACCGACCCGGCTTCCAATGAATATGCCGCAAATTTAATTGGCCGGTGTAAGCAATTCGTCATCAGCGCCAATAACAATTACGGGAGCAACGATGGCTGGTCAGGATATTTGGGGAACCAACATACAGGCAGCAGTTCCGGCATCAGCGAGGTCTTCGAGTATGAATTGCAGCCGCGTGAGTTCTCCCGCCTACGCACGGGTGGCGCGGCCAACCGTGGCCAGGTTGATGCGATCGTCTTTAAGAACGGCGCCGGCTTCAAGGCCACGGGCCGCAACTGGATGAAGGTGACGTTCACGCAGGATTTTCGAGGTTAAGCATCCGGGTCAGTGATGAGGCGGCAAGTGATCGTCCGCGGGGACGGTCCGCGCCCAACATTCCTGGAAAAAGAAACAAAGTGAGGTGTTCAGTGCAGCAAAGTTCACAGCAATCGCAGAGGGCTTCTCAGGGAGCCGGACCGTTGCTGGTCGGAATAGTGGAGGGACTGGTGCGGGCGATCGCCCTTACGGTGGAAGTGTTCCTCCACTACGGCTTTGGTTGCCGGTACGTCGGGTGCGGCTTCATGGGTATCGTGGTCATTTTAGCGTTCGCACTGCATTTCCCCGATCAGAATCTCCATCCCTTGCTCTGCTACATGGTGGCGTTCGGTGCGCTGTGGCTAATCGCCACTGTCAGCATGCTGATTCGAGTCTGGCGCGGCAAGGACACGGTGCATTCCAAATACACCGGACGGCCATACCTGTGGCGGCTGCTGCCGAATTGGAAGGAAATGAATGTTAAACATCTGGAATCGTTGGCGGTGATTTTGCTCGGCTACGGGGTTCATTACCTCAACCGGCCGCTGGGCGATTATCTCATGATAGCCGCGTCGTTGGTGTTTGTGCGGGGATACAGCCTTGCCATCCAGCAGCGCGACCGCGCCGTCGCCATGAATGATGCGGTGATCGAACAACAAATAGTCGCGGAGCGGTTCCGCGACATGCGGGAACAGTGAGTCTTCTGAAATGAAAGGAATGTGCCATGGCAACAGACACAGAAGGAAGTCAGAAACTGGGCGCGACCGCGTTGTCTGGTTACTGGCGGCAGGGGCTGGCGGAACTGCGAGCCGCAGCGCCTTACGGCGACTCCGGCATCGCGCAGCCCACCAACTATGCCATGCCCGGTATGGCCACGCCTGGTGAGGTGACCGAGGCTCGGCGGGATGAATCGCCGGCGCTGGATGACAATTCGGTCGTGGGCAGCCGGGTGAATCAGGTCGGTCCGCCCCACGATGATCACGGACGAGACGATCCGGATCGCGGAATAGAACGAGAATAAATGCCGGAGCCGTGTGGCCCGGCGAGACGGATGAAGGAAGAGGCCAGCTTCGCACTAGGTACTGTCGGTCACCCGCGTGCGGGTGAATGAGATATGAGAGATTTATGACCACCGAAGAACGACTAGAAAAAATCGACCGCTTGCTTGAGCAACTTGTCACGAAAACCGTGGCCAAGTCTTGGTATAGCGTCGAGGAATTCGCCTCGCTGGTCGGCCGGTCAAATTTCACCTGCCGGGAATGGTGCCGCCTTGGGCAAGTTCACGCGGAAAAATCGATGACCCAGACCGGAACTTCTACAACCTGGACGATAAGTCAAGATGAGTATTTGCGCTTTCAGCGCGAAGGACTATTACCACGACGACGGTCTTACGCCAATTCACTTTGAGGTGACCTGTGGCAAGCGAATTACACCGTTCGAATCCGACGGGAGCTCTGAACGAGGTTAGAGGTGCGCGCTATGTCATCCCCGCACACCTCGTGCAGGTCAAGGAGGCCTTTCGGCAATTAATTCGGGGTATTGATGCCGGCCGAGTAATGATTCGAAAGTTGTGTCACGGGGCTTGCTGGACGGTCGACTTTGAAACGGATAATGGTTGGAGAATTTGTGTCTTCAACGATGCTGGATATTTCGATTACATCGAATCAGCTGTTGATCCACAGGGTAACGCTCTTACGTTTCGCGATTTGTACGACGACCTGCCTATCGAAGACCCAAAGACTTGCGATCAATGGGGCATCCGCCATTTCCTTGAAGGCGACGATCCGGACATGCCTCCACGCCGTGAACCTCTGATTCCAGTTGAGATCGCAGTGAGGCTCACTGGGTCGCCTTGCAGTCCCTTGTGGGCATCGAAGTGGATGCGGATGCGCGTGTAGGTCGGTCGGTACTGCTTTACGTGTCGGGAGTAGTGCCGCCTCGACCGTACAGGTCTGAATTGTGCGGCAGAGCAAAGGTTCGTGATGTGACCGAGACAACCGTGGTCAAACTTCGGGGCGATGAAATCAGCGTCAGCGCGAAACAGGCCGCGCGGCTGATCGGGCTTCCGCTTCGCACGCTGCAAGCGGAGACCAAAGCGGGTAGAATTCCCGCTGCGCGTCGGATGGGCAGACGGTATGTTTATCTGATCGAAGAGCTGAAACGCATGGTCGAAAGCGCGGTTCGACCGGGAATGAACTGATATGAGCAGCGTCTATAAACAAGGCAAAACCTATGTGCTCCGGATCGGCGTTGGACGTGCAAGGCAGGTTCGGCGCTTGGGTGATCTCACCCGTGACGGCGCAAAGACCGTCGAGCACCACGTCGAGCAGATTGAGCGCAGCCGCAAAGCCGCTGTGTCGCTGCCTTCCGCCACGGCCACTTGGCTTGGCGAAATCACCGACGATCTCCACGCCAAGCTCGCGGCGTTGGGGCTGGTCGCTTCGCGAAACCGGCCTGACAACGGCGGCATTCCCACGACCATCGGCAGGTTGTGGGATGACTTCTTTGCCCGCCGGCCCGATTTGAAGAAATGGACTCTCTCCAATCTTGAACAGACCAAGCTACGCTGCATCGAGTTTTTCAAGCTCAAGCCCGTTGCCGCCATCACCCAGGGGGATGCCAAGGACTTCCGCCGTTGGCTCGTTGACAAGAAATATTCACCCGCGACGGTGGCTGGTTTTGTCAACAAGACTCGCCAACTGCTCAACGACGCGATCGACCACGGATTGTTGAGCAACAATCCCTTCCGCAAGGTGGGTGGCGGTTCGCAGGTCAACGAAGAGCGCCGGTTTTATGTCTCCCGCGAGGCGATTGAGCGCGTGATGGATAAGGCGCCGAACGACGATTGGAAGTTGCTGATTGCGCTGGGTCGGTACGGCGGTCTGCGGATTCCCTCGGAAGTGGTCGGGCTGAAGATCAGCGACATCGACCTGGAACGTGGCCGCATCACCATCGCATCGCCCAAAACGGAAAAGCAAGGTAAGTCCAAGCGTGTCATCCCGCTCTGGCCGGAGTTGCGGCCATTGATTGAAAACGTGCTCAAAAAAGCTTCGCCCGATCAGGTCCACCTTCTGCCGTTCATCCTGCCCGGATACAACCCGCACACACAGTTCGTCCGGCTCATTGAGAGGGCCGGACTCAACCCCTGGCCGAAGGTGTGGCAGAACCTTCGTTCGACCCGGGAGACCGAACTGCTCAAGGACTTTCCGATCCACGTAGTCTGCGGCTGGATCGGGAACACCGAGCGGATTGCCCGCCGGCATTACCTCCAGATCACCGAAGCCGACTTCGACCAGGCCACGGGAGTGCAGGGCGGATTGCAGCGCGCTGCAAAAAGCGCTGCAATTTCATCCAGCGAGTACGCGCAGTTGGCGCAGGAAGAAACCAAAGAACCGCGTTTTCCCACACAAAATGCGGTTAACGCGGTTCCTCAGCTATCTTCATGTGCCCAGGACAGGATTTGAACCTGCACGGGTTGCCCCGCTACCACCTCAAAGTAGTGCGTCTGCCAATTTCGCCACCTGGGCTAACCGCCCAGCAGTATACGCCGAGCCTGCGCGGTGTCGAGGGAAACACCAATTCTCCTCCCGTGGACTGGCCCGCCTTCAGGCCGATGTCGCCCGGAGCGGCATCTCGTGCGAAAGGCCACTTTGAATTTGCCGCAGAATTCAGTCTTGGCGCGACTGTTGAAATCGAGGGTCGTTTTTTGATTAGCCATTCTTTCCGTTATATACGTCAGTATATCACGTTAATTTGCCGTTAATTATAGAGGAAAATTGCATGAAAACTTGGAACGGGCGGCTGTTGCGGGCTTCGATTGCGTCGCTGGTTTTTGTGGGTTTCGGTTTCTCGGGTCGGGCGCGAGGGGCGGCGCCCACTTCTCGGCCTTCGCAGGATTCGTCAGCCGATTTGCGGCAGGAAGTGCAGGACCTGCGTGCGCAAATGGAACAAATGAAGGTCCGCGAGCAGGATTTGGAAAAGAAGCTTCAAGCGCAGTCGGCGCCGGGGCCGGCGGCTTCGGCCGCTCAGGGTTCGGCGGATCCGACCGAAGGCTTGGTTCAGGATGCCGAGCAGCATAGCCAGTTATTCTCGGACGTTGGGATGAGCACGGGATACAATCCCTCCAAAGGGTTTTTGATCGCCAGCGACGACGGCAACTTTCTTCTGCATCCATTTCTCCTATTGCAGGTGCGCGATGTCACCAACTGGCGCGATGATGCCAAGTCCGGCGGCGCGACCGATACGCAGAACGGATTTGAGATTCGCCGCATGCAGATCGGATTTGATGGGAATGTGTTTAGCCCGGATTGGACGTATCGCATTTTCATTCAAACCGATCGGACCGGCGGCGGGGCGTCGCTTTTTGATGCATGGGTGAAATATCATTTTCCGGATAGCCCCTGGTACGTCGAAGCGGGTCAGTTCAAGACGCCGTTCGCTCACGAACAGATGGTGTTTGATCGAACGCTTCTTGCCGCCGATCGCACGCTGACCGATGACATCCTGGCCAGCGGTGAAGCGTTCAGCCAAGGCGTCATGGCGATTTACGACAACGCCGATGCGGTTCGGGTGAAGGCGGATGTTACCAACGGGTTCGGAACCAATGACGTGAATTTCGAGGATTATCCGATGCGGCCGGCCAACTTTGGAATCGGCGCTCGCGGCGAATACAAATTCATGGGCCAGTGGAAGGATTACGATCAATTCAGCTCGGTGGGCGACAAAGAGGATCTATTGGTCGCGGGGGTGGGTGTGGATTGGACCGAAGCCGACCCCACCGAGTACGTTCGGCAGGCAGCCGATATCCAGTGGAACCATGGCGGCCTGGGTTTGTACGGCGCGTACATCGGCCGATACACGGGTCAAAACGGAACCGCGGGCGATACCTTCGACTCCAGCGCCGTCGCGCAAGTCAGCTATCTCCTGAACGACGAGCATTGGGAAGTGTTTGGCCGATATGATTATTTGAAGCTGGACAGCAAAGAATTCGCGGCCAACACCAATACTAACGTTCATGAATTCACGTTGGGCGTAAACTACTATTTCTACGGCCAGAACCTGAAATTGACACTCGATGGAACATATCTGCCCAACGGCTCACCGATTGACGACAATGGCTCGGGCGTGCTCGTGAACAGCGGACACGGCGAAGCGATCGCCCGCGCACAAGCCCAGCTTGGGATTTAAAACTCAAGCTGCGGCTATAGCACAAGATCGTCTGAATGCGCTATGGCGGAGGCTCGCCATAAGCGCCATTGCCGATGACCCGTTTCGCTTTCCCACGGCTGGCAGTATTGATTTTAGAGCGCAAGCTGAAACTGCGCCCGAACGACGATTTCGTTGTGGCCGCTGTCCTTGAGTATGCCCTGGGGAGTTTGATCGCTCGGAGCACCGTTAGGCAGATACGATGCGTCAAGCGTGAACTTGAGGTTTTGCTTGTAGAGATAGTAATTAGCTCCGATGGTGATTTCCTGCACCTCGCCGGTGATCAGATTGGTCGTCGATCCCCGGGGCAGGTAACTGTAGTCGTATCGGGCGAACGGTTCGATTTTTGGCGTCAGGAGATACGCCGCTTGAACAACCAAGCCCGGATCGTAATAGAATCCCTTGGCCACTCCTTGGTTCTCGGCCAGGTTGCGATAGGACGCCAGATATGCGGCGTACGCCGAAAATCCGCCGGTGGCGTCATACTGAACGTCTATTGTGTGAAAGAAAACGCTATTGGCGCCCGCTTGGGAAAAATCCGCGCCGCCGCCGAAGACCAGGATGTCCTGCTTGTCGCCAAGTGCGGTGAATTGGCGGTCGTATTCGGTGTACGGATTGAAATCGGGCGTGCGATTACCGATGGCCAACCATTCCGCGCGATCGCTTATGCCGTAGTCGGTCGGCGTCACGCCTGCGCCGCCGCCCACCCCGGCGCCCAAACCGCCCGCGTCATAGAAAGGGGTGTTGAGACTGTTGAACCCATCGTGTAACACGAACTGGTTTCGCAAACGATCCTGATCGTACATCAGTGCAATGCCCTGCACGCGGCTGGTTTGCCCGCCGCCCAGCAGCGATTCCGTCACCGAGCGGTCCACGGCCAGCAAATCCGCCTCGCTCAAATTTCGCTCGTGCCAGATGGGGTCTTTAAATTGGCCGACCTTCAGCGCCCAGGGACTGTCGCCGAAGTGATAAGCCCAGTACGCATCCAGCAGGCCGACTGATGCGCCCTGGTCGTCCTGGAACTGCACGAAATAGGTGACGTTTTGGCCGAGGTGCCCGTCGAAGGTCAAACGAGCCCGGGTGAGATCGAATCCATTTTCGGTTTCGTAGCGGGGCGAGGAGACGACGCTGCCGCTGGTAGGAGACAACTCCGTGCGGTAGTCGGTCATATTACGGAAATCCAGCACTATGCCGGGATGCAGTGAGAAGAGATTGTCATCACTGCGAATGACGAAACCGACGGCTGGATCGTATCCACTGGTGAAGCGAAAGGCATTAAACGACGATTGGTTGGTGTTTGGATTATAGACCGGCTGCGTCACTGGGACCCGCTGTTGATTGGCCTCGAGCCGATCGACTTTGTCCTTGAGCTGATTGACCTCGCCTCTCAGCTCGGTGTTGTCCCGCTGGACGGAGTCGGGCTGGGCGGTGGCATCAGCGCCGGCGCGGGAGACGCCGAGAAACAATCCCAACGCGGCGACGGCGGCGATGGATTTGCCGAGCCGCCACACATGTATTTCGACTATACTGTTTACAACTATTTCCGAGGCGGATGCGCCTCTAAAAGCGAATTGACGACTCATTGCTTCGTTCTCCTGGCAGGGGGGGTTAGTCTGTAATCCGCACCTCTGCGGACATGCACATTTAAACCCTTTTTTAACTCATTCCTTTCCTATCGGAGTAGTAGATATATAGAATTCTGAACAGAAGTCAAGGGCTTATTTTGTTCGGGGCAGGGGGCTTAGGTAATTTCATTGTAATTATATAGGAAATTATGCAAGTTTATTGTTTGCAATAACTAGCGACAGAATTTAGTTCAGAATATTTGCAACTAATTCCGAAATGCAGGATAAATTAAAATAGTTCTTCCCTCTTTTTTGGATATGTCATGAAGGGGCGTTCAGGTTAAGCCGCCACAGCAGTCATAGTGATTTAGCAGAATGAGGACTACGCAAGTCAGGAATTGCTTCCTGTCCCGACCGGAGTAGTTTTTTTTCGATGTCCATCGTCGCGTTTGTTTTGAAACGTCCGTACACCGTTTTCGCGGCGGTGATTGTGGTCTGTCTGTTGGGGATCGGGGCGGCGCTGCGGATGCCGGTCGACATTTTTCCCGAGATCGACATTCCCGTGGTCAGCGTAGTCTGGACCTACAGCGGCATGAGCGCCCAGGAAATCCAGGACCGTATTCTGGTCAAGCACGAGCGCCAGATGGCGTCGCTGGTGGACGACATTTCGCGCATCGAAGCCAACAGTTACGACGGAGTTGGCGTCATCAAGGTTTATCTGCATCAAGGGGCGGACGTGAGCCGGGCGGTTTCTCAGCTTTCCAGCTGCGCGCAGACCGTGCTGAAGAGCATGCCGCGCAACATCACGCCGCCGCTGATCATCCGCTACGGGGCGACCGACGTGCCGGTGATTCAGTTGGGCATCTCCAGCCGGTTTCTGCCAACCGAGCGGATGAGCGATTTCGGGCAGCAGGTTCTCCGGCCCGACCTGGCCGTCGTTCATGGGGCGCAGGTTCCGTATCCCTATGGCGGCAAGACGCGGGTCATCATGGTCGATCTGAACATGGATGCGATGCGGGCACGGGGCGTGACGCCCGACGACGTCGTCAACGCCCTGAGCAACCAGAATCTTCAGGCCCCCTCTGGCGACGCTAAGATCGGCGCAATCGATTACCAGATCCCCCTCAACAATAGTACCGACACCGTCGAGGCGCTGAACGGTTTTCCCGTCAAGACGATCGGAGACGCCACCGTATTTCTTCGCGACGTGGCTCATGTCCGCGACGGCTCCGTGGTTCAGACCAATTCGGTCAGTCAGAACGGCAGCCCGGCCGCGCTGATGACCATCCGCAAGACCGGCGGCGTCTCGACTCTGGCGGTCATCAACGGCGTCCGCAACGCCTTGCCCGACATCGAGCGACTCCTTCCCAGGGGAATGTCGATCAAGGCGCTGTTCGACCAGTCCATCTATGTAAAAGCCTCCCTGGACAGCGTCATCATGGGCGGGATGATGGCCGCGGGGCTGACGGCACTCATGATCCTGCTGTTTCTGGGCAACTGGCGACTGACGCTCATCATCGTGGCGTCGATCCCCCTGTCCATTGTGGCCGCCATTCTCGTCATGTACTGCGCCGGGCAGACGCTCAATACGATGACGCTCGGCGGATTCGCGCTGGCGGTGGGAATTCTGGTGGATAACTCCACCGTGGTGATCGAAAACATCGAACGGCATCTGTCCGAGCTGAGGAAGCACCTGGAGCCGGGGATTCTGCACGGCGCCGCCGAGGTCGCCGTGCCGACGCTGCTTTCGACGCTGGCGATCTGCATCGTTTTCGTGCCGATCTTCCTGTTGCAGGGGACGGCCAAGTATCTCTTTTCGCCGCTGGCGATGTCGGTGTGCATCTCGCTGCTCGCGAGTTTGGCGTTGTCGTTCACGCTGGTGCCGGTGCTGTTCAAATACCTGTTGCGTTCACACATGGCGTCGCATCAGGATCACGAGCGGGGTCGGGGTCACAGGCATCGCAAGACGCGGAATCCTTTGCGGTTGATCCACCGCGGGTTCGACGATGGCTTCAACAAGTTTCGCGATGCGTATCGCACCACCGTCATCTGGTGCGTGGCGCGTCCCGTGCCGACGGTCGCATTTTTTCTGGCGTTGATGGCGGCATCGTGTTTCCTATTCCCGCGTCTGGGCGAGAATTTCTTCCCGCAGATCGACGCCGGCCAGATGCGCCTGCACGTGCGCGCCCCGCCCGGCACGCGGATCGAGCGAACCCAGGCTTATTTCTCGCGGGTGGAATCCGCGATTCGCCGCATCGTGGGAAACAACCAGATCGACGTGATCCTGGACAACATCGGTCTTCCGTACAGCGGCATCAACATCGCCCTCAGCGATTCGGCGACGGTCGGACCCATGGATGGCGAGATTCTCATTTCCCTCAAGCACGGCCATACGCCCACCGCTCAGCACATGAAGGAATTACGGCGGCAGCTTCCCAAGCTGTTCCCGCAACTCACGTTTTTTTTCCAGCCGGCGGACATGGTGAATCAGGTGTTGAATTTCGGCCAGGCCGCTCCGATCGACATTCGCGTCAGCGGACCATCCAGCAGCGCCGATTACGCCGCGGCGGTGAAACTGATGCGGGACATCCGCGCGGTGCCCGGCATCGTCGACGCCCATATCTTCCAGGTCCCCGACGCGCCGGCGCTGAAAGTCGACGTCGATCGCACGATGGCGGATCAGATGGGCATGTCGCAGCGCGACGTTTCCAACAGCGTTCTGGTAGCGCTGAGTTCCAGCGCGATGGTGTCGCCGAATTTCTGGGTGAATCCGAAGAACAACGTCACCTATCCGCTGCTGGTGCAGACGCCGCAGTATCGGGTCGATTCACTTCCGTCGCTGCTGTCGGTGCCGGTGGCACGGAACGATTCGACCAAGCAGCAACTGCTGATGAACGTGGCGAAGGTGCATCGCGGCACCGTACCGATGATTCTCTCGGAATTGAACATCCGCCCGGTATTTGACGTGCAAGCCAATCCGCAGAGCCGGGACCTCGGTGGGATCGCGCACGACCTGAACCGGGTGATTGCCGCGGACGCACCCGCCGCCAGCACCGGGATTCACGTCCAACTTTCCGGACAGATCCAAACGATGCAGGAGAGTTTTGACGGTCTTTTTGGCGGAATGGGGCTGGCCGTCGTCCTGGTTTATCTGCTGATGGTCATCCAGTTTCAGAGCTGGCTCGATCCGTTGATCGTGCTGCTGGCGGCGCCGTTCGCGCTGGCGGGCGTGATGTGGATGCTTTATTTCACCGGCACGCATATCAGCGTGCCGGCGCTGATGGGAACCCTGATGTGCATCGGATTGGCGACCGCCAACAGCATTCTCGTTGTCACGTTCGCCAACGACCGCATCGACGCGGGTGATGACAAAGCCGCCGCGGCGGCGACCGCTGGATTTACACGTCTGCGGCCCGTTCTGATGACGGCGGGGGCGATGATTCTGGGGATGATTCCGATGGCATTGGGCGTCGGCGAGGGCGGCGAACAAAACGCTCCGCTGGCCCGGGCCGTGATCGGCGGTCTTCTGTTCGCCACGTTCGCCACGCTGGTTTTCGTTCCGTCGATGTTCCGGCTTCTGAGCCGGCACACCGCTCCCCACACCGCCCAACCGAAGTTTGAAAAGGGAGGCGCCTTTGCAATCGAATGACATTCATCCCCCGCAACCCGCGTCTGCGACGGCTTCCATGACCACCGGATTCACGCTGGCGATCTCGGCGCTGCTCATCGCCGCGGGCTTGTGCATCGGCTTTTTCATCGTGCAGCGGCATCGGAGCCGCGATACCCGGGAGCTGGCCGCCGAGACCGCCGCGTCGGTCGATGCGGCGCCGGTCGTCGATGTCGCCAGCGCAAGCTACGCTCCCCCCACCGAATCTTTGTCGTTGCCCGGGGAAACGCGCGGCTGGTATCAAAGCGCCATCTATGTCCGCGTGAACGGTTACGTCGCCAAATGGTTCAGCGATATGGGCGACTACGTGCACAAAGGACAGGTTTTGGCCACGATCGACACACCCGAACTGGATCAGCAACTGATTGCTGCGCAGCAAAAACTGGCCGTTTCCCAGGCCGAAGTCGCGGTCATGGACGCGAACGCGGATTTTGCCAAGAAGACGTACGAACGTTGGCGTGATTCTCCCAAAGGCGTGGTCTCGGAACAGGAACGGGAGGAGAAGGAAGCGGAATACAGCAGCAGCGCCGCCCGCGTAAATGCCGCCAAGGCCCAGGTGAACGCCGACCGCGCGGATGTTGATCAACTGACGGACCTGGAAAATTTCAAACAGGTGACGGCTCCGTTCGACGGCGTGATTACCAAACGCCGAATCGACATCGGCGATCTGGTGACCGCCGGCAGCACCAGCAACACCACGCCGGTCTACAACATCGCCCAGACCGACAAAATCCGCGTGTTCGTGGATGTGCCGCAGGCAGTGGCCGGCAGCCTGGACATGGCCGCCCTGGCCGTGGCGAGTTCCAACGAGTTCCCAAACCAGAAGTTCGAAGGAAAGATCGCACGCACCTCGCGGTCGATTGATCCGTCGTCGCGGACGCTGCGCGTCGAGGTTGATATTCCCAATCCCAAGCTGGTCCTGGTGCCGGGTATGTATGTGGAAGTCGCTTTGCAACTCAAGCACGTGAAGGCCCTGGAGGTTCCGGCCAGCGCGATGGTATTCAGTTCCGCGGGGCCGCAGGTTGCCGTGGTGGATAATGATGGAAAAGTAAGCTTTCACGACGTGCGCATCGCCGTGGACGAAGGGGATTATGTCGAGATCGGCTCGGGGCTGTCCGCGGGCGACCGGGTTGTGCTGAACCTCAGCAGTCAAATATCCGACGGCGAGCGGGTGACGGTCCACGGTGATGACAAATCGGTGGCGGAAGCGCCGCCGACGCCAGCGAGACGTTCGGCAAGCCTTGTCTCATCGGCGGCGGGTGGACGATGAAAGTCCCGGCTTCGCTGATCGTGGGCGTGCTAACTTGCCTGGGGGGATGCACGGTCGGCCCGAATTATCACACACCGGCGACGACGATACCGGATGCCTACGACACCCACGCGACGACGCGCCCGGCGGTGGCGATGCCAAGGTCGCGTCCGGTGAACCTGGCGCGTTGGTGGCGATCGCTGCAGGATCCGGAATTGGATTCGCTCGTGCAGCGCGCGGTGGCGGCGAATCTCGATCTGGAAATCGCTCTCACGCGGTTGCAGGAAGCGCGGACGTATGAATCCGTCGTTCTGGGCGGCGCGCTGCCGGTCGCGGATTTCAGCGGCGCGGCGGGCCGCGGGTCGGGCACGAATTCAACCAAGAGTCGCATCTCCGGCCCGCTCAACGCCGGCACCAACACCACCGGATTGAGGGAAATCACCCAGGTGGTCGGGTTCGACGCCGGGTGGGAACTCGATTTGTTCGGTCGATACCGGCGCGAGATCGAAGCCGCCGGCGACGAAACCCAGGCGATGCTCGATCAGCGCAATGCCGTGCTGATCTCCGTCGTCGCCGATGTGGCCCGGGCCTACATGGATTACCGGGATCTCCAGGTACGGCTCTCGATCGCACAAGACAATATCCGCATCGAGCAGCAGTCGGTCGATGTGGTTCAGGAACGGTTCAATCGCGGCCTGACGAACGAACTGGATCTGGCTCTGGCCAGGAGACAGTTAGAGACGCTGCAATCGGCACTTCCGCCGCTTCGCGATGATCTTGTCGTCGCCCAGCGCCGAATTGCCGTTTTGCTGGGCGAATATCCCGGCAAAATAGCTGCGGAGTTGACCAAGCCGGCGAGGTTGCCGATGGTTCCCGAAAATATCGCACCGGGACTTCCGGTGGACCTTCTGCGGCGCCGGCCGGATATTCGCGAAGCCGAGCGGGAAGTCGCCCAGGCGACCGCCCGAGTCGGCGTGGCGACGGCAAACCTCTTTCCCCGGGTGGCCATCACAGCAGGCATCGGGATGCAGGGGCAGGGGCTGGGCAGGACCCCGGCGGTCAACAGCTTTCTCTGGTCGGCCGGTCCGTCGGCGTATTGGCCTCTGCTCGATTTCGGAACGCTCGACGCCCTGATCGGCATCGAGGACCTTCGCACACACGAGGCGTTGGTGAATTACAAGCGGACGATCCTCGCCGCCGTCGAGGAGGTGGAAAACGCGATCAGCTCATACGATGCCCAGCAGCAGCGCCTGCGCGACTTGGCCAATGCTCTGACGGCCAGCCAACGGGCGGTCGATCTCGCGCAGCAGCGCTACAATCGCGGGCTGACGGATTTTCTGAACGTCCTGGATGCGGAACGGCAACTCTACGAGCTTCAGGACCAGTACGCCGTCGCCCAGGAAGACGTGGTTGTGCAATTCATCTCCCTGTACAAAGGTTTGGGCGGCGGGTGGGAGGAATACCAAAAGATTCCGCCGCTGCGCAAACCGCAACCCGCGATCGTCGCAACCGTGCGCGAGATCCTCTCGCCGGACCATCCCGAGAAATGAAACCGGCGCCCTGATTCGCCTCACAACAACAACTGCAACTGGGTGATGAACACCACTTCCGCCTTCCGGTTGCTGACCAGGACGTCCGAACTGTCGTCGTTGATCGGAATGCCCGTCGGCAGATAAGTGGCCAGCCCCGTGAACTTCAGATTGTGCCCGTAGAAATAGTAGTTCACACCCAGCGATAGATCGGTCACGTTGTTCTGGCTTCCCGCGGGTGTTCCGCGGAGATACATGTATTCGTACCGGCCAAACGGTTCCCAATTTCCCCAAGCATAAGCAATCTCCGCGTCGATCGACGGTTCATAGGTATCCTTGCCGAGGTCCGGCGTGGAAGAATTAAACGACGCCGAAACCCCCGACGTGGCGGGGATGCCTTTGTTGTGCTCCGTGTATCTTCCGAAGTAGCAAATGTAAGCAAACAGACCGCTGGGGCTGCCGTATTGCAGGTCCAGGGTGTGTGAAAGCTGGTTATATCCCGCGCCGGCGTAGGAATAGTCGTATCCGGTGCCGAGAACCAGCAGGTCTTTTTTATCGCCGTAAGCGGTAAGCTGATCGTAATCCTTCCAGTTGCCCATGAGTTTCCACTCAACGCGCCCGGCGACGCCGCCGTCGTAGCCTATGCCGTTATTGGGCGAGTCTTCGAAATTGGTGTTGGCCGCGCGAATGCCGTCCGTGACGCCCGCTTCAGCGCGGACCTGCTGTTTATTATCAAAGATCACCGTCGCCGCCTGCGTGAACGTATCGGTGTTTCCGAAGATATCACCCTGGAGCGACGCTTCCGGCGCCCGGTATTTCGAGCCGACCATGTTTTCGTGATCCAGGGGATCGTGCATCTGGCCGACGTGGATGTACCACGGCGTATCGTGAAAGTTGTATTTCGCCCACGCCTCTTCCAATACCGGAAGGCCGCCCACGGGAGAGGTCGTGGTTCCCACCGTGGCGCCGGCGGAATTCGTCACGGTCAATGTGCTGTTTTCGCGGTTGGTGGCCCAGTTAATGAAATAAGTGAAATCCGGCGTGAAGAGATTCCCATCAAAGCCCAATCGCGCCCGCCGGATCTCAAATCCGTTTTCGGTATCATCCGAGCCGTGCGGGAAGAAGTTCTGCCGCCAACTGGTGCTGTCGCGAATCTCGATGTGAACCCACGGACGCAATACGAAATTGCCGTCCTCACTTTGAATGAAAAATCGCCGGTTGGCATATCCGGCGGTCAACAATCCCTGATCGAGGAATTGGCTCTGCCGATCGGCATCGGATTGAATCTGCCCAAGAATCGCCGCCCCATCACCCGTTTGCTGTTGTTGGGGTTGTTGTTGCGATCGCTGCTGGGCCTTAAGTTGATGTACCTCGATTTCCAGGGCATTGATCCGGTCCAGCAACTGCTGATCCATCGCCGATGGCTGCGTGGAAGGGGCCGCCAGCGCCGCCGATCCGGCCAAACCCGTCAAGATCATCCCTGCCGCCCAACACCGCTTCCTCTTCGCCATACGAAATGCCCTCGATGTTTCGCAAAAAGGCGGGCATATTTACCCGCGCAAAATCGAATCTTCCTGTGCGACAACGATTTGAGGGTAGCGGTGACGCTTAGGGGACAATGTTAACGTTTGATTTGCGTTGTATTAATCCGCGTGGTCGGGTTGGATTGATACCACTCGACCGTCACATCATAAAATTCGAGATGCCCCGCGAGGGAAAATCGCTCGCCGATCAGCGCCCGCGTCAGATGATGCGGGTCGCCCCAGAATTGATGAGCGAGCAGCAAGACGATCTGATCGTAATGATGGGTATCGAGACGTGATCGCAGCGGGGCAAGGTCCTCCGGACTCATTGCCCGGCGCATGGTGCGGGGCGGATTGAGATCGAAGAAATCGCCAGGAACTCCTGTCACCTCATCGCCCGGCCGGTAGTGGTAATAGTAATCAAACGGAAGCTGGCCGTCGTTTGCGACGAAAATGATCAGACGATGGGTCGGCGGCAACTGAGACACAACCCCGGCAACGTCGCGCCATTGCTCCTTCTTTCCCTCATTGTGATAGCCGTAGAGAGTGGTGGCCGACAAAAAAAGCAGCACCGCCGCGCCCGCCCATGCCGCCCGAAACAGCGCCCGCGACAGCGGCATCGCCAGCGGAAGCAGCGCGAAGATCGGCATCAAGGTGGCCGAGGGAAGAAACAATTTGTCGATAAACAACGGAGTGCGCAGGACGCTGTAGATCGCCACGAAAAACGGAGGAAACAGCGCGACGATCAACAGCCCGATCGCCTCCCGGCGACGGCGGCCTTGCTGGAACACGATGGACAGCATCCCCGATGCCCCCAGCAGGATCATCGTCATGAGGATAGGACCTCTGCCGTCGAGAATGCGGATGTGGATTCGGTCAAAGACATTGGCGGCGGACCAGTAATGCTGGACACCGGTAAGCGACGCCACATCGGAAAACACCGCGCCGTGCTTGAGCGGGTCGGCCCAGAATCCGCGGCGGATCATCTGCATCTGGGCCGGCAAACCGCCGATCGCCCAGGGCAGATAAAGCAATCCCGCGACGAAGGTGACGACGGCGATTTCGCCGATGCGGCGAGGCAGCGGATGCTCCGAAGGCAACACGAGCCACGCGAGCAGCAGGGCCAGGACGTACGGCGCCATCATGTTGTGGCAATACATCGCGGCGGCGAAAAGGATCGGCAGGAGGATCAACCAGCGCCGATGCCGTGCCGCCAGATGCCGCAGGAGACAATCGAATGCCGCGATGATCAGGAATGTCATCATCGCATAAGCCCGTGCCTCCTGTGCGTACCACAACTGCATGAAAGAGAGGCCCATCGCGCACGCCGCGGCCGCGACGGCGGCGGGGTTGGTCAGCAATCGCCGCGCGATGTCGATCGCCAGCAGAAGCGTCAGTATGCTAAAGACGGTGGAGAGCGATCGCAGCGCGATTTCGGATCGGCCGAAGATCGCGGTCCAGCCATGCACCAACACGTAATACAGCGGCGGCGCCGTGTCGGCCCGGATGAGACGAATGATTTCCCCCACCGGATGCGAAACGAGCCACGCCGTGTAGCCCTCGTCAAACCAGAGGCTTTTGCTCCCGAGATGCCAACAGCGGATGAAGATGGCGGCGGCCACAGCCAGCCAGGTAACGATCCACCAGGATCGGCGGCTGGTGATATGCGACGGACTGGTCGTTTGCGATGTCGCGGCGAGCGTCACGCGGAAAGAATACCGTGCAGGTTCAAGGCTCGGCAACCGTGAGGGAAATAACCCGGTGGACCCACCGGGCGTGAACCGCTTCATCCGGCGCGATGATGCGCAGCGGACCCACAGCCGCGTCCAGTGGCTTTCCATTCTCCTGATCGGCGAGCATCACGAGATGTCGTAGGAATTGCGAATCCAGTTCCGCCAGTGAAAAGACCGCTTTGTATCCATCTGCGCCTTGAACGACCAGGCACATCCCAGCGGCGGACCGAGCGGAGGCCATGTCCCCGAATTGCAGGCCGGCGAGCTTCAGGATGGTCTCCAGCGGGATTCCGCGATAAGTGGATTTGCCCGTGTGAGTCGGAATCGTCACGGTGACGTGATCCAGATCGGCCAATTGATCGAGGGACAGGCTCAGTGGATGCGGGACTTTGCCGGCGACATGGAGGACGGCCGCGTCGCCGCTGGGCATTGTCGAGGGCCGGGTGGCCGGCAAATCGGCTTGGGTGAGCGGGGCTGCGCACAGGACCGACAGCAGAATAATCGCGAAACGGAAGGACATTTTAAGCTCCAAGATTAGACCTTTTCCGCGGAATGCGGCAAGAGCGAAAACCCGGCGATCGACCGATCGAGCAGATGTTCCAGTTGAATCTGAAGATCACGGTAGGTCGATAAAACTTCCCGGCCGAGCGGGGTAAGGAGCGTGCCGCCGCCGCGTTTTCCGCCGGTGGCGGTTTGGACGAGCGGCCGGGGCCACAGGCGGTTCATCGCGTCGATGAGCATCCACGCCCTGCGATAGCTGAAGCGCAGCCGCCGCGCGGCTTCGGACAGCGAGCCGCACGCCTCGATCTGCCCGAGCAGATCGGCGCCGGCTTCGGTGAAGGCGGACAGCCGGCCGATCTCAACCCACACCCGCCCGCGCAGGATCATGCGCGAATCGGCGCTGCGGCGCTGTTGGCGTCTGCGGGCCACGTGATTACTCGCCGGTTGGGTCGGAAGACATGATGACTTCCGTCGCCTTAATCACGGCGATGGCGGATTTGCCCTTTTTCAGCTTCAGCCGCCTGGCGGATGACATGCTGATGAGCGAAACGATCCGATGGCCGCCGCCGATGTCCAGCGTCACTTCGGCCATGACGCCGCCCTGTTTCACGGAAACCACCTTGCCGGGAAATTGGTTGCGAGCGCTCAGTGCCATGGAATCTCCCTTGTTTTCACGGTCAATACGCCGAATCGGGGAAATAATACCGCCCCGCGTTGTCGGGCGTCACAAGTTCAACGTCGATCATCATGTGCCGGGGAACAAATTGCGAGACCTCTTTGCCGTGGCCGTCGCGGAGCGTCGAGGCGGCCAAATGAATTCCCTCGGCGATCATCGATGGAGGATAAGTGATTGTCGCCGGCACGAGCCGGTTCTTGTCCGCGATCATCTTGATGATCTGCTTCATCCCGCCGCCGCCGACCACGAACATCTCTTTGTCCCTTCCGGCTTCGGTGATTGCCTGAATGGCCCCCAGTGCCGTGTCATCGTCGCCGGCCCAGACGGCGTCGATGTGAGGGAACTGCGTGAGAAAGTTCTGCATGACGGTCAGACCCTTTTCGCGGGTCCACATCGCCGATTGACGGGCGAGAATTTTGATGCCGGGATAATTCCTGAAAACCTCGATCGCCGCATTGACCCGGTCGGTGTTTACGGTGCAGGGCACGCCTTCGAGGATCACGATGCTGCCTTTGCCGTTCAGCTTTTGCGCGATGAACTGCGCCGCTTTTCGGCCGAAGGATTTGTTGTCGCCTTCGAGAAACACATCGGCGACCGGCTGCAGAAATCCGCGATCCACGTTCACGATGTAGATCCCGCGCTCGTGCGCTTCGACGGCGATCGGTGTGAGCGGGGCACTCTCCGTGGCGAGGATGACCAGGCCGTCGACGCCCTTGGCCATCATGTCCTGAATGTCCGCGATTTGCTTTTCGGGAGTGTTGGCGGTGGCGAATTGCCATTCGATTTCCGGGTGCAGGGCCATCGCTCGCTGCGCCCACCAGGCGACGCCGGCCGTCCAGCCGTGATCGGCCGCGGGAATCGAAACGCCGATGCGGACCCGCTGGGCGGCCCGGGTCGTAGCGGCCGTTTCGCCGGAGCCTGGGTTTGGCGGCGAGAAAACCAGCGACACCCCCATCGCGACGACCGCCGCCAGCAAAACTGCAATCACGATATTCTTGCCCTTCATGACGTTTCCTTCTGCCCCACCTGCTGGACGAAGGCGGCGGCAACAATAATCCCCCCCTTGACCAGCCCCTGAAGATAAACCGAAACGTCCAGAAAGTTGAGCATATTGCCGATGACGCCCAGGATCAGCACGCCGATGACGGTCCCGAAAATGGTTCCGGCTCCGCCGGTCATGCGCGTGCCGCCGACCACCACCGCCGCGATGACGTCCAATTCATAAAGCTCGCCGGTGGTGGAGCTGCTGACGCTGTTGGTGTGCGAAGCAACCAGCAGGGCGGAGATGCCGGTCAGCGCGCCGATGAGAACATACGCGAGAATTTTGATTCGCTCGACATTCACGCCGGAATATCGCGATGCTCGTTCATTGCTGCCGATGGCAAAAATATATCGGCCGAAGCGCATCTTGTTCAAAAGCACCGCCATGACCGCGGCGAGGATGAAAAAGACCAGCACCGGGTATGGAACGATCAGCGGAAGATCGCCGCCGATGTGTATGCCGGGAATGGCGATCCCACTGCCGGCGAGGCGATGGAACAGATCGGGGCTTTGGGAGTCGAATGTTCCGCCGTCGATCATGGCCATGGCCAGCGAGCGATAGGCGGCCAAGCCGCCGAGCGTCGCGATGAACGGCGCGATCCGGCCGCGAACGACCAGCAGGCCGTTCACGATTCCCGCGCCGAGGCCGAGGGAAATGCTGACGACGACGGCGACCAGAACGCCGGCCCGTTCGCTGCCGGCCAAATGCAGGTGAATAAACAGTTGCGCCAGACCCAAGCGGAAATAGCTGTAGGGAAGCGGAAGATTGATGTCGCCGGCCGAGCCCATTTCCTGGCGGATCCGTACTGCTCCGATGACGGTGTTCATCATCCATATCCCCGCACCGCCGGCGAACGCGACGAGGGAGCCGACCGACAAGTCGATCCCTCCGGAGATGATGACGAACGTCATGCCCAGTGCGATGATGCCGACGAATGACCAATCGGCAAGAATGTTGCGGAAGTTTTCGACGCTCAGGAAGGTGACGGCCCCGCCGCGAAGGCGCTGGCAAATGGCCGTGGCAATGATGAGCAGAATCAGCGTGATCGGCGGCCCAAAGGTTTGCAACGTCGCACTGGGGCGCGGCGCCTGCGTCGATTCGCTCATGTTGATGAACCCGGGAAATAGTCCTGCAGCGGACGAACGTTCCAGCCGCCGGATTGCATCGCCTTGATCGCCTTGGCCGCGGCGCTGGCGCCCGTGATCGTCGTCACGATCGGCACCCGGTTCAAAACCGACATGGCGCGAATCTTTCCCTCATCGGTGTCGGGACCTTTTTTCGTCGGCGTGTTGATGATGAGCTGAACCTGGCCGTTTTTGATGTAATCCTTGATGTTCGGTCGCCCCTCGGACAACTTGCTGACGCGCGTGGCGGGAATGTCGCACTTGTTCAAGGCGTCAAACGTCCCGCCGGTGGATAGAATTTGAAATCCCATCTCGCTGAACGTCCGGGCGATCGGAAGAATCGCCTGCTTGTCCTCATTGCGAACGGAGATGAAGACATTGCCGCTGGTGGGCAAAGCGCTGCCGGCGGCGATCTGGCTCTTGGCGAATGCGTGCGGGAAATCGGCGTCGATGCCCATCACTTCGCCGGTGGAGCGCATCTCCGGACCGAGGATGATGTCCACGCCGGGGAATTTGCTGAAGGGGAAGACGACTTCCTTGACGGAAACGTGTTTGGGCGGCGGCAATTCGTGGACGCCAAGCTCGGCGATTGATTTGCCGGCCATGATCTTCGCGGCGATCTTGGCCCACGGAACGCCCGTGGCCTTTGAAACAAACGGCACGGTTCGGCTGGCGCGGGGGTTCACCTCGATCACGTAAATCTCGCCATTCTTGATCGCATACTGAACGTTCATCAACCCCCGAACGCGCAGCGCGTTGGCGAGGTCGCGCGTTTGCCGTTTGAGTTCGGCCACGATCTCCGGCGAAAGAGAATACGGCGGCAGCGAACAGGCCGAATCGCCGCTATGAATGCCCGCTTCCTCGATGTGTTCCATGACGCCGATGATGATGGCCTGCCCCGAATCCGATTTTCCGCCGGCATCGAAATCCGCGAGGCAATCGACATCGACTTCCGTCGCGGCGTCGAGAAATTTATCGACGAGGATCGGAGCGTTGGCGATCGTGGAAGCCTCGACGGCATGGGCCATGTAATGATTGAGCTGCGCTTCATCCGAAACGATTTCCATGGCCCGCCCGCCGAGGACGAAGCTGGGCCGGACCAGAACGGGATAGCCGATGCGATCGGCGATTTCGCGCGCCTCGGTGATGGAACGGGCGATGCCGTTAGCGGGCTGTTTGAGATTTAATTTTTGGAGCAGAGCGCGGAATTGCTCGCGATCCCCGGCCGCGTCGAGAGAATCGATATCGGTTCCGAGGATCGGTACGCCCGCCTGCACAAGGCCGCGCGCCAGGTTCAGCGGGGTCTGGCCACCGAATTGCACGATCACCCCCTTTACCAGGTTCTTCGAGGGGGGCGCATCGGTCTTGCCGCGGATCACTACGTCAGGACGGTCGCGAAATCGCGTCAGCCAGTCGAATTTTCCGCCGTTCAATCGCTCGCAGACATTCAGCACGTCTTCATGCGTCAGCGGCTCAAAGAACAACAGGTCGCTCGTGTCGTAATCGGTGCTCACCGTCTCGGGATTGGAGTTGATCATGACAGATTCAATTCCCAATTCCTTCATCGCGAACGCCGCCTGCACGCAGCAGTAGTCGAACTCGATGCCCTGCCCGATTCGGTTCGGGCCGCCGCCGATGATGATGACCTTGGGGTGATCGGTGAGACGGATTTCATCCTCGGTAACCGGTTTGCCGTTTACCGCGTAGGGCGTTTCGTAGGTGCTGTAGTAGTAGGGCGTGCTCGCCTCGAATTCCGCGGCGCAGGTGTCCACGAGCTTGTAAACGGGATCAATGCCGTGATCCTGGCGCATCCCACGGATCATGTGCGGTTCGGACTGGAAGATGTCGGCCAACTGATGATCGGTATAGCCGAATTCCTTCGCTTTCCGCAGGATGGGGGTGACCTTACCGTTGTATGTGCTGTCGAAAATGAGTTTCTTTTCGGCTGCGCTAAAGAGTTCTCGCTCAAACTCAACCAGTTCGTGCATCTCCGCGAGAAACCACTTGTCGATCTTCGTCAGTTCATAAACCCGATCGATGCTCCAGCCCATCTTCATCGCGTAGCGGATGTAATACAGGCGGCCCTGGCTCGGGACGGCAAGCTTTCGCCGCAGTTTTTCTTCGGGAATGGGCCATTCGTGATCGAGAGATTCGCCTTGGGTGGTTTTATCGGAGGTGTTTGTGCCAAAGCCCAGGGAGCTAGCTCCCTGGGTTTTTTGGGGGGGGCCGTGCTGAGCGTTTAGCCACTTGTCGTAGGCGTCCAGGCCAAACCCGAACCGCTTCACCTCCATGCTGCGAATACCCTTTTGCAGGGCCTCTTTGAACGTCCGCCCGATGGCCATCGCTTCGCCGACGCTCTTCATCTGCGTCGTCAGCGTTTCGTCCGCATCGGGGAATTTCTCGAACGTCCAACGTGGAATCTTTATGACGCAATAATCAATCGTCGGCTCAAAACAGGCGGAGGTGTATAAGTCCCGTTCGGTTGTCGACGGCGGCCCCGCATGTACATGCGGGGCTTCGGGGGTTTTTTTTCGGCTCGTAATATAGTTGGGCAACTCATCCAGCGTATATCCAACCGCCAGTTTCGCCGCCAATTTCGCGATCGGATATCCGGTTGCCTTGGAAGCCAGGGCGGATGAGCGCGATACGCGCGGATTCATCTCCACGACGATCATGTCGCCATTTTCGGGATTCACGGCGAACTGAATGTTGCTTCCGCCCGTTTCCACGCCGACGGCGCGGATCACCGCCATGCTGGCATCGCGCATCCGCTGATATTCCTTATCCGTAAGCGTCTGGATCGGGGCGACGGTGATGGAGTCTCCCGTGTGGACGCCCATGGGATCGACGTTTTCGATGGAGCAGATGATGACGACGTTGTCGTTGCGGTCGCGCATCACCTCCATCTCGTATTCCTTCCAGCCAATGACGGATTGCTCGATGAGAACCTCGGTGACCGGGCTGGCGTCAAGTCCGCGCTGAACGATGGTTTCGAATTCCTCGACGTTGTAGGCGATCCCGCCGCCGGTGCCGCCGAGCGTGAACGCAGGGCGAATAATCAGCGGCAGGCCAATGTCGGCCAGGACTTTTCGGCCTTCCTCCAGCGAATGAACCACGCCGCTGCGGGGGACTTTCAGGCCGATTTTGATCATCAGGTCCTTGAAAACCTGCCGGTCTTCGCCGCGGAAGATGGCTTGGCGGTTGGCCCCGATCATCTGCACGCCATAGCGGGTGAAGATTCCCTTGTCGTAACAGGCCATGGCGGTGTTGAGGCCGGTTTGGCCACCGAGCGTCGGCAGCACGGCGTCGATCGGCTGGGGGCCCCGGGATTCGCGCTCGAGGATTTTCTCCACCGCCTCCGGCGTGATCGGCTCGATGTAGGTCGCATCCGCGAACTCGGGATCGGTCATGATGGTGGCGGGGTTGCTGTTGATGAGGATGATGCGATAACCCTCTTCCTTGAGCGCCCGGCACGCCTGGACGCCGGAATAGTCGAATTCGCAACCCTGCCCGATGACGATGGGGCCGGAGCCGATGATCAGGATGCAGTGGATGTCCGTGCGTTTGGGCATTTGGAAAAGGGTCCGGGAAAATTCGGAGTAATTTACAGGGGGCAGGCGGCGTTTACCAATCGGGCCGCGCTTCGCGGACGACGGGGCTAAAAGCTGATAAATTGTCCGGCATCCCATGATTCCAGTGGTCCTTCATCACGGTCTGTGCGGGCGCGGAATTCATGTCGGCAAATTCGGCTGGCCGCCGTTTCAGGGAATTGACCGCGCACTTGCCGATGCCGGGTATCGCGTGACGGTGACCGCCGTGCATCCCACCGCGGGGATCGAAACGCGGGCGTCACAACTCAAACGATGGATTCTGGACGGCAAAAAGGCCTCCGGCGGCCAGCGAGTCGTGCTGGTCGCGCATTCGCTGGGGGGACTGGATGCGCGGTATATGCTTTCACGTCTGGATATGTCCCGGCACGTGAGGTCGCTGGTGACGGTTTGTACGCCTCATCGCGGCTCGCCGTGGGCCGATTGGTGTGTCGAAAATGTCGGTCGGCGATTGCGCGTCATCGAACTGGTGAATCGCCTGGGTCTGGATATGCAAGGCGTCCTGGACGTAACGACCGAAAGCTGCCGGCGGTTTAATACGGAAATCCTCGATGTTGCCGGGGTGGAATATTTTTCGATCTCCGCGGCCCAGCCGTGGCGTAAGATGCCGGCGTTCTCCCTGGTTTCCTGGAGAACCGTCAGCCGGATCGAAGGTCCCAATGATGGGCTGGTTTCAGTGAAAAGCGCACGCTGGGGCCGGCACCTTGAAACCTGGCAGGCGGATCATTGGCATACGGCGAATCGGCGCCTGAGCCGCGAAGCGATCAAAATCGGCGACATTTCGCCCAAATACCTCGCCGTCCTGAGCGCCGTCGCGCCGCTGTCGCTAAAATAAAGGAGTTCGCATGTTTCATTTCGCGATCATTGGCTGCGGAAAGATGGCCCATTGGCACGCGCAGGAACTTGGCAAGATTCCGGACGTCAAAGTGGTGGCATTGGTCGATCCCCTGCCCGAAAGAACGGCGGAATTCCGCCAGAAATATTTCCACGAAGTGGCGGAATTTGATTCCATCGAATCGCTGCTGGCCGGCGGTCGCGTGAAACTGGATGCGGTGACGCTGGTTACGCCGCATACCCTGCATTGGCCGCACGCAAAGATGGCGCTGGAACATGGCCTGCACGTCCTGACCGAAAAGCCGATGGTCACAAGCCTGGAACATGCGTACGATCTCTGGAAGACGGTGAAGACGACGGGGATGCTGCTGGGGATTACGTTTCAGGCCCCGTATTCGGCGGAATTTGGATATCTCGCCGAGATGCGGGACAGCGGGCAATTGGGAAAGGTGCAGACGATCAGCGGGTGGGTGGCTCAGACCTGGCTCAAGGGCACGGCCAACACCTGGCGACAGGAGCCGGAGTGGTCCGGTGGCGGAATGATGTACGACACCGGAGCCCATCTGTTCAACGCGGTCATGTGGCTGATGAACGAGCCCGTGGTGGAAGTAGGCTGCTTCTACGACAAATGCGCATCGAAAGTGGACATCAACGGCGTGGCGATCGCGCGGTTCCAAAGCGGCGCGCTGGCCAGCTTCTGCGTCGGCGGCAATTGCGGCGCGTTCGGCAAGGATCTTCAAATTCAGACCGAAACTATGCTGATTGTGACGGACCAATGGGGCCGAAGCCTGCAAATCACCGGCCGGGACGGTCAGCGGGTTTATCCGCATGTGAAGCAGGATTCGCAATCGCCGGCGGCGGGAACTCCTCACGCGAATTTTGTGAATGCGCTGATGGGCAAAGAACCGCTGCGGATTGGCGTGCGATATGGGGTTCTGCTCGCCGCACTCATGAATGCGCTGTATCAATCGTCGGAGAGCCGGCGAATGGTGCAGGTGGAGCCGGTGCCGGCGGACATCTAAGCCGTTGCGAAGCGCCGGACCTTGGGCGAGAATCGAACGCGGAGGACGTATGAAGTCGGGACGGATAGCGGGGGGGCGCATTGCCATCGCCATCTTGTCGATGATGTTGGCGGCCGGTCTAGGGCTGCGGGTGCGCGGGGATATCGCGGCCACTGAACCGGCGGCAACGCAGCCCTCGCAGGATGTTTCCGCCCTCATTTCCGACTTGGCCAGCCCGGATTTCAGCGTTCGTGAACTCGCCGAAAAAAAGCTGATGGACCTGGGTCCGGACATCGAACCCACCCTGCGCACCGCGCTGCAAGGCAAGCTTTCCGACGAGGCCCGAGCCCGGCTTGACGATGTACTCGGTCAACTGGATGAAACCAAGGCTCTCCATGCGTCCGTTACGCTGCATTACAAGGACGCGCCCATGACGACGGTCTTGAACGAGTTCGCCTGGCAGGCGGGGGCGGACATGGGAGTGCGTGAGCCGGCGGTCACGGGATACGCGCAGGACCGCACCGCCAGCATCGATCTGGACAACGCGGATTTCTGGCAATCGCTGCGCGCGATCAGCGACGCCACCGGTCTGCACCCCTGGGTGGGCCAGGCGGGAGTGACGCTTTCCCCATCGGAGCAGCGCACCATCATGCAGATCAATTTTGCGAATCGATATGCGCTGGAAACCGGCGGCCTGTACATCGCTCCTCAGTTCACCCAGGAAACCCGCACGACAAATTACAACGAGAATGCTGATAGTTCGACGCTGATTCTTTCCATCGACGTGATCCCCGAGCCCAAGCTTCACGTGGTTGGAGCGGCAAACATGGATTGGCTAAAGGAATGCGTGGATGACAAGGGGCATTCGCTGATGCCGTCGGACATGAATCGGCGGTCTTTCTTTGCGCGGAACAGGCCGCGGCTGTGGGCGTGGCCCTTGCAGGTGACATTGCAATCCGGCACGGGGATCGGAACAAAAATCGCCCGGCTGCGGGGGGAACTCGATTTTTCCGTCCAGACCCGCGCCCAGACGCTGGAGATCGACGACATCACTCGCGCCGCCAACGTCACCAAGAGCGACGGCGATATGTCCGTGACGGTTCTGAACTGCACCCGGACGAACATGAATTATCAATTGAGCCTGGAGTTCCACGGCGCGGAGATGGGAAGTGCCTCAGTGCAGGATTTTCTCAATTCGGCCGAACTCGTGGACGCCGATGGGCAGTCGGCGCAGCGGCAGGCATTCATTCCCACGCGCAATGTCCCCAATGGCGGGGGTCTGGTCATCAACATGATCTTTTTTCCGATGATGAACACGCCCAGCAAGCTGCGATGGGAAAGGACGCTCGAACAGAAGCGGTTGAGCGTGCCGTTTGAACTGGACAATCTGCCCCTGCGGCTCGGCGTGCAATAACCCGGAAAATTCAAGATACACCGCCCGCCAATACGCTGGAGCCGCGGAGAAAACTGCCCTGTTGGGTCAGGAGCTCATTACGTTTTGCGGTAAACAGTCGCGTGAATAATCTGGGATAAAATCACGTCCGCCGGGAAACGGCCAGTTCGGTGAGGGCCTTGGCGATGGTTGCGATGACCGCCGGCCACTGGCCGCGGGCCGGTTGGCGAAACACGCGCATCGTCGGATACCACGGGCTGTCCGATCGGTCCAGCATCCACCGCCAGTCGCACATCGACGGGACGAGCAGCCAGGTCGGCCGGCCGAGCGCCCCCGCGAGGTGAGCGACGGCGGTGTCCACGCTGATGACCAGATCCAGATTCGCAACCAGCGCGGCGGTGTCGGCGAAGGCGTGAAGCTGATCCGTGAAATCCACAAGCTTCCACGGTCCCGCCGCCGCTTGCTTGCCGGCCTCGCCTTTCTGTAGGTTCACAAAGCAAATCCGCTCGAGAGTTTTCGCATCGAGGTTCTGGGGCGCCGCCAACTTGGCAAATTCCTCGAATGGGATCGCGCGGTGGCGCTGCACCTTGTTCTTCGGATTCCCCGCCCAGACCAGCCCAACGCGCAGCGGCCTGCCGGAAGCCGCGGCGGTGAGTTGGACGCGCCATGTCTCGGTCTGGATCGGATCGGGGTGGATGTACGGGACCGGAGCCGGGATCGATTCAACCCGCGTGCCGAACGCGAACGGCAGGCTCATCATCGGAATATGCCAATCATAATCGGGAAGTTTCCGGCCCCAGATGAAGGCGTCATCCACACCTTCACAGCACTGCATCAGCGTATGGATCAGCATCGGGCATTCCACCAAAACCCGCGCGCCGCGCCGGGCGAGGAGTGATGCGTAACGGATGATGTGGATGGAATCTCCCAATCCCTGCTCGGAATAGATCAGCAGCGTACGGCCTGCGACATCGGGAAAGCCCACGCCCTCGGAAGTTCCCCATTGCCGCCGCGGATCCCGGCGAAGATTTGCGCTAAAGGGAGTGCACCCCCAGCGCCATTCATATTCGGACAATCCCCGCTCGTAGTCGCCCCGCAAGAGCAAGGCGGCGCCCAGATTCGAATGAGCCAGCGCAAAATCCTTTTCCAGCGCCAGCGCCCTTTCGTGATGGGCGACCACTTCCGCCAAAAGCTCGCGCGCCGGCGAAGTGGGCGTGAGCAGGCCCGCCTCCATCGAAACGGCTCCCAGGTTGCAGTGCGCATCGGCGAAGTCCGGCTTGAGCTGCACGGCCTTGCGATAGCAGTCCAGGCCCTCTTGCCAGCGGTCGGCCGCCCGCAATTCGTTTCCGAGGTTGCTCCAAAGAATCGCCTCCTTGGGCTCAAGCGTCAGCGCCTTGCGATACAAAGCTATACCTTCGTCAATACGCCCAAGCCCAGGAGCGCCGACGGCCATCGCGAGATTGGCATAATATTTGGCGGCTCGGGGATTCACCGCGATGGCCCGCTCAAACAACTCAGCCGCCTCGGCATATCTTTGCGCGGCATTGAGAATCATGCCCAGCAGATATAGCGCATCGGTGTTTTGCGGGACGATGGAAAGGACCTTGCGATAAATCGGCTCGGCCTCGTCAAGGCGGCCGGCGCGCTGATGCGCGACGGCCGATTCAAGCGCACGTTGGATTTGATATCGATTGGACACAATGCCGGGATTCTAGCGGATTTCTTGCGGGTTTACGTTGGGATATGCACCCGCCGGCCCGTCTGGGCCGATTCGATGGCCGCGAAGACCATCGCCAGGCTCTTGATGTTGTCGTGGCATTCGCCCTGCGGCGTTCGGCCTGTGGGCAACGCGTGGAGAAATTCGCGCAGCGAGCCGGCGATGCCGCTGGGGACGTTTTCATCGGACTTGACCGTGATCTTTTCCGTGGACGGGATGAAACCTTCGCCGCTCGTGACGTGGGCAGCGACGGGATCGTGCTCGCCGTCCCAGGTCGCGGCGCCGCGGCGGCCAAAGGCCCGCCATTCCGATTGCCAACTCGTGTTCAATCCCTGGGCGCACCAGCTTCCCCGATACGTGTACTGAAGTCCGCCGGTCATTTCGAAAACGGCCGTGGCGCTTGAGCCGCTTTGGTACCAACTCCACGCGGGGTTGTGCTCGTGACAATAAACGGCCAGAGGATCGGCGCCGCTGATCTGGCGGGCGTTGTCGAACGTGTGAATGGCCATGTCCAGCAGCAGCGGGCTGTTCATCTGTTCACGGAATCCGCCGAAATGCGGCCCGAGAAAAAAATCGCTGGTTAAAATTCCCAGCGGTCCCGCGTGCTGATCGATGGCCTTGCGGAAAGCCAGGACGCGGGCGTCGTATCTGCGGCTTTGGCTGACCATATAGAGTTTGCCGGCCGCTTCGGAAGCGGCGACCATCTCGCGCGCGGCGGCCATCGAATCGGCCATCGGCTTTTCGCCCAGCACCGCAACGCCGGCGCCCAGCGCGGCCAGCGTCACATCGTGGTGCGCTTCGGGGATCGTGACATCCACCAGAAAATCCGGCCGAAGTTCCGACAGGGATTTCGAAAGGTCGTCGTAGGGTTTAACGCCGGAAATCTTCAGCTTCTCCATCGCCTCGGCCGCAGCGCCGGGGCGAATGTCCATCCATCCCACCGTTTGCACGTCGGCGCAATCACGGAGATTCTTGGCCCACGCCTGCCCCATTCCCCCGGCGCCGACGAGAAGTGCTTTGAGCCCGGCCATTAGTTTTATGGTCTGCTAGAGGGCTGGGTGACGGGTTGTGTCGCGAGTTGCGTGATCGCCTTTTCGGAGGGTCGCGTGGTGGAGGTCACCGACGCGTAGCTCAGCTCCCCGGCCGTGCGAAGGAGATTGAAGTAAGCGGTCTTTTGTGCGAACTGCTCGGTGGTGAGTTGAAGCTGCGTGGAAACAAGCGTGGCCTGCGCCTGCAAGACGTTCAGGTATGTCCCGCCGCCGTTTTTGTACAGCATTTCAGCCAGATAATACTCATCGCGAGAGGCCAACACCTCGGTTTGAAGCTCGGCCAGTTCGTCGTGGGCCAGGCCCAAATCGACGTAGGCGACCCGGATATTCTGATCGATGTCGCGCTTTAATTGCTCCTGCGTGAGTGCGGCGCTTCGAAATTGCGACCAGGCTTGCCGCACCTCGGCGCGGATCAAGCCGCCGGTGAAGATCGGGATGTTGAAGTTAAAAAGGGCGTTCCAGAACGTGCCGGCCTGATACGGCGGCTCGAGGAGGCCGTTTGTCGTATTGAGCCCAAGCGTTGGATAATACTGGCCGAACGCGATTTCGACGTTGTATCGGGCGGCGCGAACGGCGGCATCGGCGGCGATGAGGTCCTGCCGCCCGGCTTCGGCGACCGCGATCCATTGATCCAGCGCCGGAACCTTTGCCGGCGGATTGAAATCATCCCGCAGCGGATTATTCAGGATGGGAGCATCCACCAGATACGCCAGCATCGCCCGGCCGGTGCGGACGTCGGCCTGCGACTGCAGGAGAGTCACCCGGGTCGCGGATGCTTCCGATTCCGCCTGGGCGACATCCAGCCGCCGGGCCGCGCCGACGTGGTATTCTTCCTCCAGAGTCTTGACGTTTGCCTGCTGCGCCGTGAGCGAATTGGAAAGCACATCAACCGACTGTTCGCTGGTCAGAACCTGGTAATACGCCTGAGCCACGTCCAGCAGGACCGTTTGTTTCACATCGAAGATCAGTTGTTTTTGTTGTTCGATGGATTGGTCGGCCGATTTGAGCCCGTAATAATCGCGGAATCCGTTGAACAGGTTCCACTGCCCTGGAACGGTAACGGTGGTCTGCTGCGGCGAGGAAACCGATGTCCCGTTGATATATCCCAGACTGCCCTCATGTGTATAGCTCCAGTCGGCCGAGAGGCTCACGTTGGGAAGAAAATTCGCAAACGTCTTGTCCTTGGTCAAAAGCGCCTGGAGATAATTTTCGCCTTGCAGCGAAAGTTGCTCCTCGTTTTGCACGGCCAGCTTGAGGGCGTCAGTCAGCGTGACCACGCGATCCGGCGCGATCTGCACGGCAGCGGGCTTGTTGTCGTCGATGACCTTGCGATACGTGGCGATTTCCTTTTTCTGATCGATTGCGCAGCCGGCGACGAACAGGCACATCAGCCCTATCACGGCGCGAATGGTGATCTTCCAGGGTTTCAATTCATTCATACCGCAGCGCCTCGACCGGATCGAGCTTGGCGGCCCGGGTGGCGGGATAGAATCCAAAGAAGATTCCCACGGCCGCGGAAAACACCAGAGCCAGAACGATGCTATAGAACCGGACGATGGTGGGGAAGGGGCTGACTCGCCCCACCAGCCACGCCGCGCCGATGCCCAATCCCATCCCGCTCAATCCGCCGACGGCGCTCATGAGCATCGCTTCGATGAGAAATTGGCTGAGGATGTCGAACTCGCGGGCGCCGATGGCCTTTCGGATGCCGATCTCACGCGTCCGTTCGGTGACGGTGACCAGCATGATGTTCATGATCCCGATCCCGCCGACCAGCAGCGAGATTCCCCCGACCGTGCCGAGGAGGACGGTGAAGGTGGCCGCGGCGGCGCTGAAGGCGTCCACGTACTGAGCCAGGTTCTGGATCATCACGTCGTCGGGCATGCCGGGGATGGTTTTGTGCCGCTGGCGCATCACGGCGTAAATATCGCTCTGGACCGAATCGAGATCGGAGCCGGCTTCACATTGCACGTCAATCTCGCGGAGATACGTCACGCCCTGGAGCACATGCATGGCAACCGTGTAGGGAACGATGATCTGATCGTCGGGATTGTACCACCCCTCGTCGCCCTTGCTCTTGAGCACGCCGGTGACGCGAAAGTTGATGCCGTTGATTTTGATGGTCTGCCCGACCGGATCGGAGAATCCGAAGAGGTTGGCAGCCGTGACAGGTCCCAGGACGGCGACGCGGTTCCAATGGTCCACGTCAAAATCGGTGAACATTTTCCCCGTGCCGATCTCAAAATCGCGGATGGGCAGGTACGTGGGAGCCGTGCCCAGGACCTGCGTGTTGGTGTTCTGGTTGAGGAATTTGATCTGAAAACTCCGGCCGACCACTGGGGCCAACGCGTGAATGTGGTCGATTTTCTTGATAATGGCTCGGGCGTCGTCGTCGGTGAGATTGAGTTGTGTTCCGGAAATGACGCCGGCCGTTCCGCGCGGAGCGGGGCGGACGATCAGCAGGTTGGTCCCCATGGCGCTGATGCGGTCGAGGATTTGCTGCTCGGCCCCGGTGCCGATGGCCAGCATGGCAATCACCGCCGCCACGCCGATGATGATCCCCAGCATGGCCAGAACGGAGCGCAGCTTGTTGGCCATGAGGCTCTTGAAGGCGACTTTGACGATCATCCAGAAAAGCATGGGATCACTAATCAAATTGCCTATTGCCTATTGCCAATCGGCGGCGTTTCAATAGGCAATAGGAAATAGGCAATTGGCAATTTGTGAAATCCATTACACGGCCTCCGGAAGAAGTTCCGCTTCGGAGCCGATCTGGTGGACAGCCGGATCGCCTGTCGGCGGAACCGCAATCTTGCCATCATGAATATAGATCTCGCGCTGACAGTGCGCCGCCACCTGGGCGTCGTGCGTCACGACCAGGATCGTGCGCCCCTGGGCGTTGAGCGATTTGAACAGCGCCAATATTTCCTCGCCGGTCTTGCTGTCCAGAGCGCCGGTCGGCTCGTCCGCCAGGAGAATGGCCGGATCGGTCACCAGAGCGCGGGCGATGGCGACGCGCTGCCGCTGCCCGCCCGAAAGCTGGGAAGGCTCGTGATGGCTTCGCCCGGCCAGTCCGACCGTTTCCATGGCGGTACGCGCGGCGCGGAGGGCGTCATGACGCCCCGCGTAATGCAGCGGAAGCTCCACGTTCTCCAGCGCGCTCATCCGCGGAAGAAGATTGAAGTTCTGGAAAACGAACCCGATGCGCCGGTTGCGCACCTCGGCGAGGGCATTTTTGGACAGCTTGGAAACGTCCTGACCGGCCAGAAAATATCGGCCCGAGTCGCACCGGTCCAGGCACCCGAGGATGTGCATCAGCGTGGTTTTTCCGCTGCCGGATGGGCCGCGGATGGCAACCATCTCTCCCTCGTTGATGACGAGGCTCACGTCGTCCAGGGCATGCACGACCTGCCCGCCGAGGACGTAGGTTTTCACGAGATTTTCCGCGCGGATCATCAGCGTTTCCCTCTGCCCGGCATGGCTGCGCTGGTGGGAATTTTGCGCCCCGTGTTCGACCAGGAACTGTTGGAATCGCCCTTGAAGACCAGGACCTGCTCACCGCCGGAAAGGCCCGAAACAATCTCCTGGTTCTCGCCGTCGTTGATGCCGATCTCCACCTCGCGATCCTCGGTCGAGCCGTCCGGCTTGACGATCGTGACGAACGTCTTTTGCTGCTTGCGCACGATCGCCATCATCGGAACGGTAATCACATCGTGCTCGCTGGATTCGATGATCTCCACATTGGCGGTCATCTGCGGCTTAAGCAGCGCCTTGTTGTCGCTGGTGACATCGATCTTCACCTCAAAGGTCACGACGTTGCTGGTATTGACGCCCTGCGTGGCGATGCGAACGACTTTTCCGGAAAAATGTTTGCCGGGAAACGCGTCCGCCGTGATATCGACATCCTGCCCCACGACGACTCCGCCGATGTCGCTTTCATCCACGCTGGCCAGCACGAAGATATGCGACATGTCCGAAATGGTCATGACGCTCGTCCCGCCGCCGACGTTGCTGATGGCCGAGGAAATGATCATTCCCATCTGCGTCTCCAGGTCCGAGACCACGCCGTCCATCGGCGAGACGACCGTCGTGTAATCCATCTGCTGCTTGGCGTTCTGCAGCGAGATGGTGTCGAGTTCGACCTGCTGTCTGGCCAGCTCAACATCCTCCTTCTTTACCTCCAGGGCGACCTCTTGGCTCTTCAACTCTTCCTTGGCGACTTTGGCGGCCTCAAGATCGGCCACGGCCTGGGCCGCGTTGGTTTGGGCGGTTTCGAAATCCTGGGGAGCGGCCAGCGTTTGCGTCAACAATTGTTGTTGCCGCGCGGCCAGCTTTTGCAGATTCGTCTCCTTGACCTGGGCGGAAATAATGTTGGCATCCGCCTGCTCCGTCGCGGTTTTCAGATCCAGCTCTCCCATCCGCTCGGTTTCCTGTGCCTCCTTCAGCTTGGACTGCGATTGCTCCAGAGTTACGACCGCTTGGTCGTAAAGAACCTTCTCATCCTTCTGATCGAGCTGGATCAGCAGATCGCCTTTCTTGACCTTGTCGCTAATGTCGAATGGAAGCTTGATCACTTCGCCGTAGGCGCGGCACTTGATCTGCACGTCCAGGTTGGATGCGACCGGTCCCGTGGCGGAAACGGCCTCAACGATGTCCGATCGAGTCGCGGCAGCGGTGTATGAATCAGTGGGAAGCGTCGCGGCAGTCTTGGCGTCACGCTGGTGAAGCACCATCGCCGCGCCGGCCGACGCCGCCACCGCCGCTGCCACAAATACGATGGTCAACGTCTTAGTCATGAGATTTTCCGGGTAATCCCTCCAAGCAATATCGACGAGATGTGCCCGGCCAAATCCTTGGGATCGGTGATCGGAGTTCCATATAACAGGACGGCCCGGACCATGGCCATGAGGTACATTCCGGTCCGTTCGGGGTGCGCATCGGTAAATTCGCCCGAGGCGATGCCTTCGCGAATGGCGTCCTCGATCACCTTGCAGAATTCCCTTCGCGTGGCGTCCCACGCACTGGACGCGTCGGGAATGGCAACGGTCCGCATGATTTCAAAAAGCTGCGGATGCCGTATGCCATGATCCGCCAGTCCGTCAACAATTGCCATGATCTTCTCGCGATGGCTCATCGGCTGGGCAAGCTGGCCGCGAAGCCGCGCCACCAATTCTACGAAGCTTTCATACACCAGGCTGTAATAAAGCTCTTCCTTATTCTTGAAATAGATGTAGACGGTTCCTTTGCCGACCCCAGCCGCTTCCGCCACATCATCGAGCCGAACCCTGTTAAATGGCCGCTCGGAAAAAAGCCTGACCGCGGTCTGAACGATCAACTTTCGTTTGTTTTCGTCCCTGAGCCTCATGATTTAAGCGGCTAAAGGTTGCACTTCGACAAAAAACGACTCACCTGTTGGTCATGGTAAGCGCAATACCCTTCAACTGCAAATTTGCACGAAGGCCACCCCGATCCCCGAAAATGGTCCGACCCCACTCCGTCCTCGGCTCGCCTCCATCGCTCAATGCGGGATAATCGCCGAATCTGCAAATTGTTTTAATTTGCAGACGGTTCTTTACTGCCGATCAAAATTGTAGATATTTCCGCTGTTGATGAACGCTTGCTGCAGGAGATTTGGCGCAAGAGGATTGCCTGTGGCTGGATCGACCATATTGCAAAATCCGCCGAAGTTCGAGCCGCCGAGGCTGTTCGTACTGCCAGCAGGGCCGTTGGGTCCCGCGGAAATCAGGATGAAGGGACCGGTGAAGCTGAGTTTGTCGGAGCCGGCGGTGGTAATCGCATTGCCGCCGGCGCCAGGGGTGAAACTGGGAGACGAGGGCTGAGAAACGCCAAGCATCCACAGCACGGCCAATTCCGGATAAAAATATGGCGCGGAAGTGTTATCCTGCCACTGCTGGCAATACACGGTGCCGGTCCCAGAAACCGGATCGGCCCAGGCTGTTCCCATTCCCGATCCAGTCCAGATGCTGAAAAACGGCGCGCCGTCGCGGGAATCCCAGATGGCGTTTTGACCGTTCTTGGTGTCGATGGATTTTGGCTGAGAATATCCGTAAAGCGGACCAGCCGATACCGCAGTTGCCGCCGCTGATCCGGGTGCATACGAAACCGAATCATTTGTTCGATTGTTCACCGGCCCGTATGTCGGGAAATATTGGATGACCTGGCCCCAGTGGTCAAGCAGAACTGGCTCGCCATAGCTGCCGATGGGAGGACTCGCTCCAGAGCCGCCAAGCGCAACACCGTTCATATCCATCTTCGGAACATACGCGACTTTGAAACTGTCAGGGGAGATGTACGGGCCCCAGACTTTTCCTCCGGGAGTGAATACAAGGCAAGTCCCGTTGTGCGAGGCGGACGCTGGTGAAGTCAACGTCAAGGTCAACGAAGTAGCACCAGAAAGCGTGGCACTTTTTATCCCAATGGTTTCTTCATAGGGATCAGCGGTGGTGGGGAAAAATGTTATTGAAGCTTCAGTCGCCGTGCTGAAATTGTTTGCGAAAGCCGTGGCTTGCGCCGTGTACTGCGAGTTGGCACTGACATTTACCGAGGTGCCGCTTGCGCTGATGGTAGTCGTGCCCGGAATCGCATCGGAAGTCTGACAGCGAAACCCTGGCCCATCGTTTCCATCGCCAATTTGCAAGCTAGTAGCGCTCCCCTGCGTTATAGCCGGCCCCGGCCCAATCAATGCCGTCGCCAGCGATAGATAAATTGGCGCCGCGGACGGTGGGGGCTGCTGCGTATTCCACGTCGGCAAATTCGCATTCCTCGGATAATCCCCGAAATCTGCTTTGTATTGTTCCAAGGCCGACGTAATCGTCTGGAACTCCGCCTTCTGGGCTGTGATCGAGGCGCTGATGCGCATGCGGTTCACAGCCGGCAGAAGCAGCCCAGCCAGAATGGCGATGATGCCGATGACGACCAGCAACTCTACGAGGGTAAAGGCTTTGCGATTGCGCATGCGGATGTTCCCGGTTCGGACCTCATTCTGATAACGAGGGCGTGGCCATATTAAAGATTCGCTTTGTCTCGCCGTTGCGTCAATGGATCATGCGATATTGTTCGATGGTGAGGTCGGCGGCCGCCGTGGCGGCGGCACGGATAACCGGGTCGGAATCCCGCGACAAACGACTCAAAAACCGCGGTGCGGCAAGCTGGTCGGCCATCCGGGCGGCGTCGTAGCGATACCTCCCCAGCTTCAAAATCGCCTCCACCCGGAACATCCGCTCCCGCCCCCTGGTGGCAAACCGAAAAACATCCCCCGCGTTGGCGGCAATCCTCTGCGGGTCGGCACTGGCCAGAACATCATAAATCGGCTGCACATTCTTCTGGTCGAAATCCACCATGGCCGATTGCTGGTCCTGGAGCGTCTTTTGCCTCGCCGACCCGGCCGGTTCCATTTCCGCCAGAGCCGTGGTCGCCCCATCCATCAGGCCCATGCCGTGGGAATACTCATCGTAATCCACCCGCTCGCGAAAAAGATTCTGCCCCAGTGCGTAAGCGGCCAGCAGAAATTTCCGCGATTCATCGTTCTTCCCGGCCCGCCTCAACAAAAGGGCGGCGCTTTCCATTTCCCCGCCCAGCTTTGCCAGATTGTCCAGCGAAGGATGATCCGTTTGATAATCGACAATTTCCGCGGGTTTTTTGTCGAACAGGTTCATGCCCGACAAATGCGTGGCCTCGAGCACAAGCTGCATCGGCCGCGGCGCCGGCCCTTTCGGATTTTGCGCGAATTCCTCACAGGCATCGGCATCATCGTCGAAATTGGCCACGGCCGCGGAATATTTCTCCCCCGCATCCCCGGAAACATTCCGCTCGACAATCCCCTCCGCCGGAACGGGCGGCGAAAGCTCCGCCAGATTCTTCGGATCGAGCGACAGATCCGTGGGATCGGTGATCTGCATCTGGCTGTGCAGCGATGCCCCCAGCACGATTGCCAGCAGAAAGATGACCGCGGAGATTTTCCAACCGAGGGCGTTGCCCCACATCGGGCGTCTCCAAAAAGAATTTTAGCCACGGCTCGACTGAGCTCGCCGAAGTCAGATATAAATCAGATGCACGCAGATAAATCAGAGGAATTTCGCCTTTTATCTGTGTGCATCTGATTTTTATCTGTGGCTAACAACTCTTTGTTTTCAGCAATTCGGCGCTTCGCAGCGTGTTTCTAAGCAGCATCGCCACGGTCATCGGTCCAACGCCGCCCGGCACTGGGGTGATGTACGCCGCCTGTCGGCTCACGGCGTCGAAATCCACGTCGCCGACGGTTTTTTTTGTGCCGTCCGGCAAGGCGATGCGATTGATTCCCACGTCAATGACGACCGCGCCTGGCTTGACCTGATCGGCGCCGATCAGCCCGGCCTTGCCGGCCGCGACGACCAGCACGTCGGCTCGCCGCGTGTGCGATGTCAGATCGCGCGTGGCGATGTGGCAAAGAGTCACCGTGGCCAGACGCTGCGTCAGCAGCAGAGCGATCGGTTTGCCCGCGATTTCACTGGCTCCGACGACGACGGCCTCGGCTCCCCGCAGCGTGACGCCGGTCGATTCGATCAATTCAATTACCGCCAGGGCCGTGCAAGGCGCGATGAGCGTATGGCCGTAAACGACGTACCCGATGTTGGCGGGGTTGACGCCTTCGACATCTTTGACCGGGTCGATTTTGTATTGCAATTCGGTGGCGTCGAGCTGCGGCGGCAGGGGAAGATGCAGCATGATGCCCGTGACGGCCGGATCGGCGCTGAGACTCCGCAGCAGCTCCGCGGCGGACTGCGGGCTGGCGTCGCCGGGGAGTTTTCGAAGATGGTACTTGATTCCAACGTTCTCGCAGGCCTGCGCCTGGCGCTCGGCATAAAGTTCGCCGGCCGGCGTGGACCCGATCAGCACGGCGGTGAGCGTCGGCCTGCGCCCGGACTCGGCCAGACGAAGAACACGCTGACGGATGGATTGTTTTTCGCGCTCGGCCAGTGCCGCGCCGTCGATGAGCGTTGCAGGCATGAGGGGATTATAGAGTGGTTAGTGGTTGGTGGTTAGTGGTTAGTGGTTAGTGAATTGCCTTTCCCTAACCACTAACCACCAACCACTAACCACTTCTTCCCTCTACACCAGGCTTTGCTTCAGCCGCTGCACGATCTGCTTCAACACGGAGCGGTCGACGCGCGGGCTGGGCGTGCGAATTGCTTTGCCCAGCGCCGAGGGGCACAAGATCAGCGTCAGGGGATGTTCCAACTGCTGCTCCTGGGCCAGGATTTTAAGCTGCTTGAGTTCGACGCTGCGCAAGGCGATTCGGCGGGAGATTTCGCGGGTCAGTTTTCCGGGATGGTTCAGCGAACGGGGAGTGGTCTTACGTTGACTGTGAAAGTGATAGAGGATCGCCAGGATCACGAAGCCGAGGGCCGACAGCAGGTACGGCACCGCCTTGCTCATGTCCACGGGCTGATCGAGGGTTTGGTTGAGGCTGCGGGACACATCCTCCGGGGTCGGAGCCGCCAACGCGGAGCCGGCCGCGGCCAGCGTGAGCAAACAGCCGATGACGACACTTCGTACCTTCAACATCACGCCGCTCCTTTGGAGGCCTGCACCATTTCCGCGACGTTCTTCAGAATGCCAACCGCATAGCGGCGAACGCGAATGTTGTTGTCCTGCTTGGCGATGCGTCCGACCTCCTGCAGCAGCCTCCACCAGCCCATTTGCTTCAGCGCCCACAGGGCCGAGATGCGATGCTCCGGGCGAGTGTCCTGCAACATCGCCTGCAGTGCCGGTCCGACATTGCCGACGCGCATTTTGTTCAGCGCCTTGATGGCGTTGGCGCGTTCGCGATTGGTGGCGGTCTTGGCCCGCTCGAAGAGCAGTGGGATCAGTTGCGGATCCCGCCGATTTTCCAACACTTCGATGGCGTTGGCCCGCACGCGCGAATCCGTGTCGGTGACGATGCGCTCCACCAGTAGTTCGACCGCGGATGTCGGCATTTCGCCCAGAACGCTGATCGCCTTGCTGCGAACCTTCGGATGTGCGTGGGAGGCCAGCGCCACGACGGCGTCGCGCAGGGTCTCGGCCAGACCCAGTTCCTGCGTCATCTGCAAAGCTTTTAAGCGTTGTTCGATAGGACCGGACGCGAGCCGGCGCGCCAATCGTTGCGGAGCGTCGGGAAGCAACTTGATCATGGCCCGGCCGGCCTGCTTGCGGGTAGGGCGGTCCAGGGTGTCGAAACGCTCCCAATATTGCTCGAATCCGGAATGACCGATGGCTCGGCTGACGACGCGGCGAACCGACGCCGGCGCGGTGGTCATGAGCTGAAGCAGCATGTTCTCAAAATCCGGCGGCCGGCGGCGGACGATCTCGCGGGCGGCCATGCGCATCAGCCGTTCGTCGGCATCGCCGAGCAGAAAACGCAGGAATTGGACGCTGCTCGGTTTCTTGCGCTGCATGGCGATGCGCAGAAGCCGCAGCCGGCCGCTGACATCGCCGGCGGCGCGATCGGCCAGGCTCAGCAGGCGTTCATCCTGCATGAGATCGTGCATGCCGGAGACGGCCAGCCAATCCCCGATTTTGCAGGAGTCCCCCGGGACGCGCCGGGCGATGTCCCGGAGCATTTCGCCTTCCTGCCACCAGACTCCTCGCGTCACCTGGTGCATGCAGAGTTGAAGGTTGTAGTCCTTCAGCCAGTGCGTTTTTCGCAGCAGGGCATCCAAAACCGGAGCTTCCTCGATGTGGGCGAAGATGTTGCCAAAATGCGACCGAAGCTGGCCGTACGCGGCGCCCAGAAGAAACGCCTCGATGTGCTCGGCCTCCGGGGCTTGCTGAAGCCGGCGGACCATGGTGCTTTGGCCGCCGTGCTTGGTGCTTTGCAGGATGGCCAGCGTTTTGCTCTGCGGCCAATCGCAAAGGAACAGGGCGGCTCGAAGCAGTTCCTGCGAATGCCGGCCGCGATGCACGTCCAGGGCGCGGGCGACCACCGATTCGATTTCCGGGCGCTGCTCCATCACGTCGCGATACAGCGCTGGGAAATCAATCGGGGCCTCGGCGGGTTGGGAATCAGCTTGGTCCGGCGCCGGGACATCCATGGGATGTTCCGGGGCCGGTTTGTATTCACGTTGGAGCAGACGAGTGCTGGTGGCCACCCATCGGGCCAGGGCGACGATCGCGTCGGCGGCATTTTTGCTGAGTGATTCGTCGGATTCGTGCAGGTTTTCAGACAAAACGTAGGCTAATTTGCACTGTCGGCTGAGGGCGATGAGCCGCATGGCGGTCTGCCGCATCTCCGGCCGATCGCTCCGGCCGCATTCACGCAGGGCGTGATGAAGCAATTTGATGTTGCTCAGGATGTATGACTGGAGCCTTTCCGGGAGGGATTCGAATCGCTCGACGACGCCGGACAAACCCCGAACGCTTTTGCGCTGAAAGAGAGCGGCCAGGATGACGGATTGTTCGACTTCGACCCCGACGCGCAGACCTTCCAGCAGCAGATCGTCCGCCGCCTCGTTCTTGCTGTGCACCAGGGAATCGACCAATTCTTCATGCATGTATTAATGAATTATCGGACGGAAGCGGGCAGCGGCTTGAGGAGGAGATCTTATGTAGCCAGCGTTTCTCGATACTGCGCCTTAACCTCGCGCCGGCAGAGGATTCGCAGCGTTCGGACCGCCAAAAAACCGGGAAAAATCAGCACGCAAAACAGCAAGTTGGCGGCCGCAACGCCAAGGCTAAAGGCCCGGCGCCGGCGTTGTTGAATCCATTTCGCCGAAACCAGGTTCGCCAAGCCCACGATCCCCGCGCAAGCGGCGTCGATCGGCAACGTCGGATCGGAACGGGGAGGCGGATAAAGCATGTCGTGCAGATTGAACTGTCGGGAGGTCGCGTGCATGACCAGAACGTACCCAGCCAGCACAATGAAGCATACCGCCGCCAGCCCGATCAGCAGCCAACCCACCAGACGGTGCATCGCGATGAGGTCACGGATATCGGCTGCATCGTGATCGGACGGCGATTCGTAGGCAAGGATTTCCGGCATCGGCGTTGCCCAATGATAACATGGCCCCCCATCTGTTTAGCCGGGCCGTCCTCGGCCCGATCTGCCGGGCCAGCGGGTCTCATCGTTTCTCCGGTTGCTTCACCGCCGGCGTTTGCGGCGGACCTTACCGCCGCCACGGACCTCGTGCGATTTTCCCTTGCGATGCTGCTTCTTGGTTTTTTGCGGAGGCGGTGGCGGCTCGGCGCCGCCGGAGCGGGAATGAAGCTTCACGATCGCCAGGCTCAATTCGCGCCGGGCGGGATCGACGCGCACGATGCGGACGGTGGCGGTGTCGCCGATGCGGATACGGTTGCCCGTGCGCTGCCCGCGGATGAAACCGCCGCGCTCGTCCACTTCCCACCAATCGTCCATGAGGTCTTCGTAGCGAATCAGGCCGTCGATCAGCCAGGCCGTGAGCTGCACGAAAACGCCGAAGTTGGTGATCCCCGTGATGACGCCGGGGAAGTCCTGGCCAACCTGCTTGGTCAACAGCTCGAGGACTTTTACCTGCCGCAGTTCGCGTTCGGCATCGTCGGCGCGGCGCTCGGTGAAACTGATGTGCTTGCCGAGATCGACGAGTTGGTCGTAGGCGGGAGCGCTGTCGAGCTTGACGTGCCGCCCGCGACGGCCGCCGGCGCCGGCCGCGGCGAGGTATTGATCCAGCAGGCGGTGGATCGTCAAATCGGCGTAACGCCGAATCGGGCTGGTGAAATGGCAATAGTGCTGGCTGGCCAGGGCGTAATGGCCAATGATTTGCGGCGAATACTCAGCGCGAGTGAGGCTTTTCAGTACCGCCAGGTTGATCGTGAAAGACTGCGGCTTGCCCTTGACCGACGCCAGAAGATTTTGCAGCGCCTTGCGATCCAGGTCCTTGGGCAGTCGGAAGCCGGCGACTTCGACGAAGTGTTTCAATCGGCTGCCGCTGTCGGGATCAGGCTCGGGATGCGTGCGGCGAAGGAACGGAACGTCGATCGAATCCAGCAGCCGGGCCACGGCTTCGTTCGCTTCGACCATGAACATCTCGATGAGCGTGTGCGTGAAGCTTTGGTCTTCCGGCTTGGTGCCGACGACTTTGCCCTGATCGTCCAGGACCAATTCCACCTCGGGAAGATCGAGCACAAGCTGGCCCGCGGCCAGGCGGCGTTTCTGGATTCGCTTGGCCAGCCCGTTCATCTGATGCAACAGCTCGACGACGGCCGGATCGTAGGCCTCGATTTTTCGCGGGCCGTCGGGATGCGGGACCAGATCGGCATGGTCGATGATCGCCTGGGCCTCTCGATAACGCAGCCGATTGGCGCTGCGGATCACCGTGTTGGCGAAATGCGACGAGACGGGATGAGCATCGTCATCAAAAACGATGAACGCGCTTTTGCACAGCCGGGGTACGCCTTCCTGCAGACTGCATACGCCGTTGGAAAGAACCTCCGGCAACATCGGAATGACAAAGCCCGGGAAATAACAACTATTCCCGCGCGATTTCGCCTCGACATCCAGCGGCGAATCGGTCCCGACAAATGCCGAGACATCAGCGATGTGCACGCCCAGTTCCCATTGGCCGCTGTCGAGCCGGCGAAGGCTGATGGCGTCGTCGTAATCCTTCGCGTCGTCGGGGTCGATCGTGCAGATCACGTGGCCGGACAAGTCCACACGCTCTGGCCAGCGGGTCATCCCATTAAACCGATCAACCTCACGGCGGGCCTGGTCGAGACATTCATCCGGAAACTCCTGCGGAAGATTGAACTGCACGATGACGGATTGCAGATCGACGTCCTTCTCGCCGGGCTGGCCGAGAACGCGGGTGATGACGCCCTGGGCGGCAACCTGATCCTGTGGATAGGTCGTCAATTCGACGACCACCGTGGTGCCGGGCTTGATGTGCCGGGCCGCCGCGTCGGGGGTGAGGATCGGCGCCGTGAAAATATTGCCATCCGGCAGGACCAGCCACTTGCCGTGTTGGCGGACCAGCGTTCCGACAAACCGCTTCTGCGAACGGGTGATGATCTCGATGATTTTCCCGCGGAACATGACCTTGCCGTCGCGCGGCTCACGATTGGTGATTTTGGCGCGGACGATGTCGCCGGTGATCGCGCCGGCGTTGTCGCCCTCGGCGATGAAGAGGTCTTCGTGACCATCCGGATCCGTCGGGACGACGAATCCAAACCCGCGGCGATTCTGGCGGTACGCGCCGACGATGCCTTCGGGCCGCATATTCTGCGCGGGCAGCATGACGCTCCCGCCGGCGCCGAGCACCACCCGCCCGGCATGCATCAACTCGCGCAAAGCGTCGCGGAAATGGTGGTATTGATGCTCCTCGGTGAGGCGCATCTCCTTGGCAAGCGGCCGCGGTTTCAGCGGGCGGTATCGCTCGGATTTAAGATGAGAGAGAATTTGTGTGCTTAATTGTTCAGACATAAAACGAAAAGAAATTCCTTGTTAATAGTTGCTAGTTGTTGGTAAATGAAAATGCAAGAGAGAAAAGAGAGAAAACACGGCCGGCATCAGTGACTTGCCTTGAGCGTGGCGACAAACGCGGAATGATCCGAAGAGGCCACGCCTTGTTGGACGTGCGACAGCGCTTTCGCCAGGTCGCCGGCCAGCAGGGCGGCGGTGTCAAGCCAAAGACCGGGAAAGATTTCGCTGTGGAACGTTCCATCCGCGGCGGGGGATAACGGGCAATATTCACCTTCCCGCAAAGCAAAATAATCGAACTGCTTGTCCAGCGTTCGCCAGACGATGTATTCGCGCACTCCGCTTCGGCGGTAAACGCGCAGCTTGTCGTGCAGATCGTAGCTGGCCGACGTGGCCGCGATTTCGGCGATCAGATCAGGAGCGCCGGCGGCGTAATCATCGGCGTCGATGTTCGCTTGATTGCCTGGGATAAATGCCATGATATCGGGTTGCGGCATGTTATCGAGGTCCAGCCTGACCGACCCGTTGTCGGCCACCACGATCCCCGGAGTCGCGGCCCGATAAGTTCCGACAACACCGGATAGCATGAGGTGAGGACTCGCATGCCCAGAAATGGTGACCCGCGGAGCCATGTAAACAACCTCTTCGATCAGTTCCGCCTTTTTTAGATTCGGCATCGCATCGTATCGCCGCTCGAATTCGGCGCGCGTCAGATGATCGCCGTTTTGCAGCGGTAAAATGGCGATCCCGGAACTCGAATCCTTGGAAATGCTCGGCGTGATTTTGGGAACCGTTCGGCTCATCGTGTCGTGGCTCATTATAGCGGCGATTTGCGGCTTTAGCCTTCCACCACGCTTTTTTCGATCGGCTCGACCGTGACGCCCCTGGAACGGAGGAAGTCGATGGCGGACTTCACCTCGCGCTCCTCGCCGGTCAATAGCACTGCCATGATGCCGATCTCGTTCTGCACGCTCGCCTGGCGGATGTCGAAAATAACGTCGGGGAATTTCCGGCTCATTTGCCAGATGATCGGCTGCTCCACTTCGCCGCGCGTCGGGAACGTGAACCAGCATCGGCGGGAAAAGGATGGGCGGGATTCTTTCATGTTGCGCATCAGCGACGGCCTGTTTCATCCCCCCGCGATGGCGGGGACAATGCTCAGCTCATCGCCGGCTTTTACCGGAGTTTCCAGATTCTTCAAAAATCGGATGTCCTCATCGTTGAGGTAAACGTTCACGAACCGGTTGAGTTGATTGGGGGCTTTGAACAGACGGGTTTCGATGCCGCTGGCTTTGTCCTTCAGGCCATTCAATACCTCGCCGACGTTGTTGCCGCCAACTTCGACGACATCGGCGCCATTCGTGTAGTTTCGCAACGGAGATGGGATTCGGACTTTAATGCTCATGATTTGAATTATAACACGGAAACGGCCTGGCGTGGGGCGCGGTCCGCCGGATTGGCGGCCGGCGCGGTCTGCGCCTGCTGGCGAGCCAGCAACGCATCGAACTCCGACAGCTTCGCCTCGATGGCTTCAGGATAAACCAGATCGTCCTGCACGGCCTCCAGGGTTTTCAATCCGTTGCCGGTGATGCTGATGACGGTTGATTCATTCTTGGGAATGCGGCCCTGCTGAATGAGTTTGATCGCGACGGCCAGCGTCGTTCCGCCGGCCGGTTCGGTCCAGATGCCCTCGGTGCGGGCGAGCAGTTTAATCGCGTCAACGATTTCCCGGTCCGTCGCGCTCTCGCCCCACCCGCCGGAATCCTTCACCGCGTGCCAAACGTAATATCCATCCGCCGGATTGCCGATGGCGATGCTCTTGGCAATGGTTTTTGGCTTCTGCGGCTCGATGATGTCGATTCCCTTGTGAATCGCCATCACCACCGGATTACACCCCGCCGCCTGGGCGGAATAAATCTTCGGCCCATTGTCCTCGACCAATCCCAGCTCGATAAACTCGCGATAAGCCTTGTAAACCTTGGGCAAAATCGTCCCCCCGGCCGTGGGAACAACCGTGTGCTGCGGCAACCGCCAGCCAAGTTGCTCGGCGATTTCGAACCCGTACGTCTTGGCCCCTTCAGTGTAGAACGGCCGGAGATTGACGTTCACGATCGCCCATCCATATTTATCGGCGATTTCAGTGCAGAGACGATTCACATCATCATAAGTTCCGCGGATTCGAACCATGGTCGGCCCGAAGATCAGACTCCCAAGGACTTTACCCTGCTCCAGATCGTGCGGGATCATGACAAAACATCGCAGCCCCGCCACGGCCGCGTGGGCCGCGGTGCTGTTGGCAAGATTGCCCGTGCTGGCGCAGCCAACCGTGTCGAAGCCAAATTCCATCGCCTTGGAAATGGCCACCGACACAACCCGCTCTTTGTAGGAATAGGTTGGATAATTACAGGAGTCGTCCTTGATCCACAGATCGGTACAGCCCAACTCCTTGCCGAGCCGCTCAGCCTTGCGCAGCGGTGTGAAGCCGGAGAAAAACCCGGCTTTCGGCTCGCTCACGGGCAGCAAATCTTTATACCGCCACAAGCTCTTAGGCCCGGCGGAGATGGACTGGCGGGTGACTTTCCCCTTCATCTTTGCGTAGTCGTATTCAACTTCATAAGGGCCGAAGCAGGCCTCACAAACATGGACAGGGCTGATAGCGGCGCGATGGCCGCACTCTTTGCATTTAAGACCTAAAACGTAGCTCATCAGTAAATCCTCTTCTGCGATAAGAAGAGGCTGCGGCGTGTGCGAAGTCTTCTTCTTATCTGCCCCGGAAACCGGGCGGGAGTTAGCACCTATCCGAAGCAAATGCTCCAAACGGTTGCTGTGGCTTCATCGGGCCCTACCCTCAGCCACTCGCGATAAGAATCACTATTCAGTTTGGTAAACATGCTACGCCGGCGCAAAGGGTTGTCAAGCTCTCAATTTGTAGATTGCGTCCAAAACCCTGTCTATGCGACAATTACATGATGGACGTCGGCAATCCCGAACATCCCCCGCCAAGTCGTCCATGGCGGCTCTTGTTGTGCGATGATTCGTCGCTTGAGCGCGCGGCCCTGAGCCATTATCTCCGCGACCAGGGATATGAAGTTGAGGAAGCGGCCGATGGCGAAGCGGGATTGTCCCAACTCAAAAATCGGCAGGTGGATCTAATTGTCCTCGACCTGCACATGCCGGGAATCGATGGCTTTGACGTGCTGGCCTATCTTCAGGAACATCGGCCCGGTTTGCCGGTGATCTTGCTTTCAGGGATGCCCGCGGACGACATTCAGCCTCGGATTCATCGATTGCCCAAACACGAATTACCGCCGCTTTTGATCAAACCCGTCGAGCCAATTCAGATTCTAAATCTGATCGAGGCAAGCCTTGCCGGCGAGTTGCCCATTCGCTAACGCGCAGCATTTTTTGAACCGCCGGAGGACTCCCTCTGCAGCGCACGGCGCAGAACCGCATCAAACATCGCCGGAGTCAATTTCCCGGTGAATGTGTTCTGCTGACTGACGTGATAGGAACCAATAAGCCATCGCCGATCGGATAGCCGCATCTCCGCCCCGTGGCCGAAAGGCCGCCTGCCGTCCGGAAAGTCGCACCCGTGACGCCTGGCCAGGGCCGCGGCCGCATCCCAGCCGATCTTGCCCAGTGCGAACATCACACGGACATCGCTCAACAAATGCCACTCGCGATCAAGATACTCCGAGCAATTGGCGATTTCGGCCGGCGTCGGCTTATTGCCCGGCGGCGCGCAGCGAACGGCGGAACTGACGTACGCCTTTTTCAGTTTCAAACCATCCTGACGATTCACGGATTGCGGTTGATTGGCCAGCCCGAGTCGGTGCAACGCCGCGAATAAAAAATCCCCGCTGCGATCCCCCGTGAAAACCCGGCCCGTGCGATTGGCCCCATGCGCGGCCGGCGCGAGCCCGACGATCCATATCCTCGCCCGCGCATCGCCGAAGCCCCCGACCGGTTTGCCCCAGTAATCCCAATCGGCATACGCCCGCCGTTTGTCGCGGGCAACGGTTTGGCAATGCCCGCGCAGGCGAGGACAACGATCGCAATCGGTGATCTCGGACGACAGGATGCGAAGCGAATCTTTGATGGTCGACGCGGGCATTAGTTGAGTGTCCGGAGTCCGATCTTTTGCCGCTGCTGGTTCATTTCCGTCCAGAGTTTTTCATCGGCTTGAAGGAATCGCACCAGCCGGGCGGTCGTGACGCCGAGAATATCAGCCGCGTCGGAAACGCTCCAGCCGGCACAAGCCATAACATCCAGCACCATTCCCATCGCGGCGGGGTATCCGTCGGACCGGCGCGAAATTCCCAGCAGCGAGGGCCGCGGAAATTCGCCGGGATCGATCGGCTCGCGGATTCGCACGGCGATTTGATGGCGCAGACGATTCATCGCTGCCTGTCGATTGCGATGCTGCGAGCGCGATTCCCCGGCGATGACCGACAGCCCGCTGGGCCGATGCGTCAGCCGGACGGCCGAGCTGGTTTTGTTGCGTTTTTGCCCGCCGGGCCCAGGGCCGCGAAAGGCCTCGAAGCGGCACTGGGCCAGCAATTGGTCATCGGAAAGACCGCGGAAGCGCGTCATCCGCGGTATTTTAATGACCACGGGTGGAAAATCCGAAATCCGAAATCCGAATGACGAATCAAATCCGAATGACTGAATGACTGAAACTGCATTCGTTTCGGATTTCTGGTTTCGAATTTGATTCGTCATTCGGATTTCGGATTTCGGGCTTTCCAACCTAAGATATTTCGCGTATGCCCCAAACCAACTTCGATCTCATCGTCATCGGCGCCGGCCCCGGCGGATACACCGCCGCCATCCGCGCCGCGCAGCTTGGCCTCAATGTCGCCTGCGTCGAGCGCGAATTTCTCGGCGGAACCTGCCTGAATATCGGCTGCATCCCCTCCAAGGCCCTGCTCGATACCTCCCATCATTATTACGACGTGACCCATCACCTGCCCCGTCGCGGAATCAAGGCGGCCAATGTCTCGCTCGATCTTCCCGCCGTGATGACCTTCAAGGACGACGTGGTCAAAAAAATGACCAGCGGAGTCGGATATCTGTTCCGCAAGAACAAGATCGAGCACCTCGTCGGCCAGGGCAGGATCGTCTCGCCCAACGCCGTCGAAGTGAAGGGCGTCACGTACGCGACGAAAAATATCCTCCTCGCCACCGGCAGCGCGCCGATCGAACTGCCGTCTCTGCCGTTCGACGGCAAAAATATTCTCTCTTCAACCCAGGCCCTTTCGCTGAGCGAGATTCCCAAGCGGCTGATCGTCATCGGGGCAGGATACATCGGCGTGGAACTCGGCAGCGTCTGGAACCGGCTCGGCTCTGACGTTCTGGTCCTGGAATTCCTGCCGGGCATTCTTCCGCCTTCCGATCGCGAGATGGCCGGGGCGCTTCAAAAATCCCTGGAAAAACAGGGCATGAAATTCCGCTTCAACACCACCGCCGATTCCGCCAGGGCCGAGGGCGGCAAGGTGCGCGTGACCTTCAAAAGCGGCGACGAAACCGGCACGGAAGAGGCGGACAAGGTGCTGATCTGCGTCGGCCGCCGGCCCGTGACCGATGGGCTGGGAATCGCCGAGGCCGGCGTGATGCTGGATCGCCGCGGTTTCGTGATCGTCAACGATCACTATCGCACCAATGTCCCGGGCATTTACGCCATCGGCGACGTAATCGGCGGCGCGATGCTCGCCCACAAGGCCGAGGAGGAAGGCGTGGCGGCGGTCGAGAACATCGCCGGCAAATCCGGCCACGTGAATTACCGCGCCTGTCCCGCCGTGGTCTACACGCATCCCGAATTGGCTCAGGTAGGAATGACCGAGGAGGAAGCCGCGGCCCGCGGTCCGATCAAGATCGGAAAATTCCCTTTCACCGCCAACGGCCGCGCCCGCGGCATGGACGATGTCGAAGGATTTGTAAAAGTAATCGGCGACGCCAAAACCGACCGTCTGCTGGGCCTGCACATTCTCGGCGCCGACGCCGGCAACATGATCGCCGAGGCAGCCCTGGCGATGGAATTCGCGGCCAGCGTTGAGGACGTCGGCAAAGCATTCCACGCCCATCCCACGCTGCCGGAAGCCGTCCGCGAAGCCGCCCTGGCGGCGGAAGGCCGGGCGAGGCAGATTTAGCGCGCCGGACAACCGCGTTCTGTTTTTCCCGGCGTGCTTGCACGACGAATACGTTTCGGCGGGAGCCCGCGTAGAGTTCTCGATCATCGCAACTCCCTCCTTCCCGCGAGGGCGACTTGATATCTTGAATGCGAATGTGGGGGCGGCGGGAAAACCCATAAGGCCCCAAGCGTTTTCCCGCCGCTCCCACACCCCCACCACCCTTTCCGCTTCCCCTCAAACCGTCCAGTGGCCGAAAGCCCGATGCATTTCGATGAGACAAGCGATGCTTAGCGCACCGCGCCGATTGACCGCGAGAAATTCCGGTCCTTTCCTCTTGGACGGTTAGCGCTCACAACAAATGCGTGAGTGATTGAGCAGGCCAACCGGGTAGACGCCGGAAGCCCGCGGTGGGCGTTAGATGGCGTGAAGCAATCGAAGTGCTCGCTGCTCAATAGCAGTTCTAGTGCGCGTGTCGTCCAGCCCAACAAGCCCTTTATCACAAGCAGCCTTGAATTTCTTCTGCCACTTACGACTCTCGCGCGTCCAGTCCGTAATTACTTTTTCGATGGAATCAGCGACCGGCACTTCTATTTGCGACAGGTCGGGTTGAACTTGTAAGACGCCACGGACGAATTGTGCCGCCAAGATGCTGTTTGCCCGCGCTACAGTTGTACCGTTGGCGATGACCTCGCCTTGGTTGAATAACTCGACACCGACTTCTATTGGCCCTTCGACCTCGGCGGCGATAGGGACGGCTTCGGTTTTTGCCGCTTCCTCAACGAAGTTCCTGGGGTCAGGATGGGGTTCGATGGACGCGGCGATACGCGCGACATAGGCATCGATGGAGGCAGCGACGTTGGTGATCTTGCGGCGGCTGATCTTGGCATCAGCGACGGACAAGCGGCGCTCTGAGCGTTCACCGGCAAGGGCACGAAGGGATTGCTCAAGCCTGAGGAGAATGGCATCGGGCTTCTTAAATCCGCAGGCCTTGAGATAAACAAGGTCGAAGTCATGCCGTTCGGCCGTTCCGAGTTCGGCGAGGCTGGGCGCTGATCCTGGCTTTTCTAATTCAGCAAAGGCTTGAAGGATTTCTTTGCGGTCTTTGGCGTTCACTTCGCTCGGATTCAGGATGTGGAGGCCCGCGTAATCGGGGATCTTGAGCTCAAGGACGCCCTCGCCCATTTGCGAGCGACCGCGGAGCTCGACCTGATACCAGGTATAGAGGCTATTGAGAGCAACGTGGATTAGTTGGGCGTGGTCTTCCGGCTCGAACAAAAAGAGCTTGTCGATGACCGCGCTTTTGTCGTCCTTGTCCACAAGCGTAAAAACATAGCGGCGGTCAATGTGTTCAGGAAATACGATGCGAACGCCCGGATTTTGTTCGCCTTGAAGGCTATACCAGAATGGTTTGCGATTTTTGACCTGTGAACGTTTGGCTGGGATGCCGCCCTTCAAATCATCGTCGGACGTTTTGTAATTGACGGTTTCGCCGCGCCGCAGATAAGCGATCGCCCCGTTGGCATGTTTCTTTTCAAGCGCTTTTTTGTCGCCTTTCACATCGAACAAGCGCAAATCGCTTCGCTTGATCGCAAAGGCAGATTCGAGGGATTCTGGGCCTTTGATGATTGGCTTTAAGAATTCGCGTTCGATCTTGGTCAGGTGGTCAAGTCCATCAGCGACGACGGCGATGCGTTTTAGGTCATTGCGGGTCACGCCCATGCGGGTCGGAATTTGGTCGAACGGGATTTCCCGGACAATGAAATAGGCGTTGGCGCGCGTGACGATGCCGCCGCGAATGGTTCCAAGACCACCGAAACGGATGATGGTTTCGGCTTTAGCGAGTCGCTCTTCCTCATCAGAGAGGATGGGGCTGGCGCGGATAAGCTGGCCCCACCGGATCGCTACATTTCCGCCGGGATAGGCGTTGGGTGTGACAAGACGATCAAGGCTGTTGGTGAGGCTCACTCATCCTCCTCTTCGTCATCAAGAAGTCCGCCCTGTTCATCTGTCTCGATGGCAAGACCGCCATCAGTTCCCTGCTCGTAGACGTTGACCTGCATACGCGGATCATCTTCGGTGGCATTAGCGGAGAGTAGCGTGTCGAGCAGTGTCTCAATCGTGTTGCGACGTTTGGCGCTGCCCGGTTCGGGGATAAGTTGAGCAAGCGGCCTACGGAGGCGGACGAAGCGTACGGAGTTTTTTGCGCGCTTTTCGTCATCATCCTCGCGTTCAAGCATGAGCAAAACCGTATTGGTGTCGGCATCGGGAAACCAGCGCTCGACCATCGAGTCGATGATGGCGCGAACGCAATAATGAGCGCCAATAAATCGGATGAGCGGAATGCCATAATCGGAAAACAGAAACGCCGAAGAGACGACGAAGCTCAGCCTTCCGCCGATTTTCAGGAATTGCGTGGCGTGGACGACGAACCATACATAAGCATCTGTCTTGCCGGAGAATTTGGGCATTGAGATGGATTGATCGGCATTTGCCAAGGCATTCAAAATGCGGTTCTGATTGGTGATCCGGCGATAGGAGATGTATGGGGGATTGCCGATGACCGCGTCGAATTGCTTGGGGATTTTAAGCAGCCCAAGCTCGCCAGGGATTTCGAGGTCGGTCTCAAGACCCGGGCGAAGGTCGAAGAAATCCCGGAGGATGATGCGCGGATATGCGGCGGGTTCGTGCGTGTCGCTGGTGGCCAGCGTGACTGTGCTGAGTTCTGCCGCAAAGGCAGTAATCTCGCATCCCCAGATTGTTGCAAGGGCCGATGCGTGGGTTTCGCCCAGCGCGCGCTTACGGTGGTAGGCCGACCGAAGGAAGCTGCCTCCGCCGGTTGCGGGATCGATCACGATGTCGCCGGGTTCGCGGATGGCAAATGTGGTGAGGAAGTCAACCACGTCCTCGCGGGTATAGAACTGGCCGAGTTGATGCCGGAACCGTTCCTCGACAATTACTTCATAGAGCAGTCCAACGATATTTTGTGAAATGCTGAGCCAACCAACATTCTTGACTGTGTTGAGGAGGCGTTCCCAGACTTCGCCGACGATGCAATCAGCCATTTCTTCCGCACCTTCAGGATCGGAGAAGACGAGGTCAACGAAGGGCTGCGGCAAGAAGGCCGTCTCGTAGTCCTTGGATCGTTTGTAACTGTTTACCGTGCAGCGGCATTTTACCAGGCGCGCGATTTTGTCAGTCGTGGTAATTTGCATGGGCCATGGAAGGCCGGGAGTTAAAACTCTATGAGCAACGCACGCAGGAAGTGCAGTTCCTGCGGTCCGAAA
>DATAWP010000030.1:0-28844 GCA_036267155.1 Tepidisphaeraceae bacterium | reverse complement strand
CCGATCAATCTTTGAATATGTGGAGGTGATCTACAATCGCGTTCGTCCACACAGTTCGCTAGGCTACGTCAGCCCCGAAACGTTCGAGGCAGCCCGAACTGGATAAATCCCGCGTGTCCACCATTCGTGGGCAAGGCCAGTATCCATTATGTAACGATTCCATCTCTCTACAATTATTTCGATGGTTTATCCTTTGGATTCCAAACCTCGGAGCCTCCCGAAACGGATGACGTAATACCTCAATTTAATCAAACCGCTCAATCCACAATTGACGTTAGCTCGCTGTCGATAACCTCCAACACCATACCTGAACCGACGAGCGGGGCGATGATCAGTCTGACGGCGGCGGTCCTGATGCGGCTCAAAACGCGCAATGGCCGCGGCTGAATTAACCGCGCCTGCCGTCTCGTCGCGCTTGCTTGTAAAGCCGATGGATTTGAAGGAAGGCGGATAATTTGTGTCCCCCGACGGTAAATCGTTACTCCAAATAGCGCACGTCAACCTACGAAGAACGCTGGTTGAAGTTTCTGACCCTATCTGGGCCGGTCGACGGCAACGGGTGAAAGTTTTTCGGGGGCTTTCACGACACGCCGCGAACTGACGGATTCTTCGAGCCAGAGGGCGGCGGTGATGATGCGGGGATAATAACGGCTGCCCTTGGCTTCTCCGGCAACGAATTGGTCGGAACAGGCCCAGTAGGCGCTGCCGTCGGTTTGCCATTTGACGTGGGCAGCGTCGGCGCGGCTCATGACGCCATCGATGCGGGGATCGGCTTCCGCAAGACGAAGAATCGAGCGGGCGACGTATTGGACGATGGCGATCTTGCTCATCCAGGAATTGTTGGAAGTCGAGGAGAGCTTCAATCCGCCGTCGGGGAAAAGATTGGGGCTGTCGCGGTCGGTCAGGAGCTTCAGGGCGTGCTGGCGAAGGACGGAAATCAGGGGACTTTGCAGATGCCGCGTGAGCATCTCCTCGGCATCGCCGGCGAGATCGGACGGCCAGGTGCGGATCAGGCTGAGCCAGTAGACCGGATAGATCAGCGACTCGATCACCGGAAGAATGCGTGAGTGATATCCAGGGCTATTTTTTTCCAGAACGGCGGGAATCAATCCGTCGGTGGCGGAGGTGATGAGGGTGCTCGCCAGTTGCTCGGCTAATGGCGCGACCGGCTCGGCTGGGATATCGCCGGCCATGAAGCGCAGACGCGAGACCAGGTCCAGTGCGAGCCAGGTTGCCCAGCATTTGGTGGCCAGATAGGTATTGGCCCTGGCCTGGCCGAGGGATTCGTCGAGCGAATCGTAGGTGGTGATTTCGCGGCCTTCGGCGCAGCGGGCCGAATCATAGGCCATCAGGCCGCTGCGCTGGTTGGCACGGGCCAACATGCTCTGGGCGCAGGCGTCGAACAGATGCTTGTTGCCGAGGAGCCAGCCGATGTCGCGCGTGGCGGCGACGTAGCTGACGGCCATGACGACCCAATTGCAGAGTTGCTCCTGGGTCATGTAGGAGAAGCAGCCCTTGAGATGCGACAATTCATAGCTGCTGTTGCCGGGGCTGGAAAAGTTATTGTTGATCCCCATGTCGTGACAGAAGGAGATTCCGCCGGGGCGCAATTGGCCGCCGACGGATTTAACCTGGTCGTGGTAGCTGTATCGGCGTGCGAACTGATTGAGAATGTTGCGGACGACCCAGGGATTGTGCTTGAGTTCCCAGAAGGCATGATCCACCGAGAGGTCCAGGGTGTTCATCATGCAGTATTCGCCTTCGTTGACGATCCAGAGAGGTTCGCCGCCGACGTCGAGCAATTGGGTGCTTCCGTAATAGCTGCGGGTTCCGTGGGCGATGAGAAACTGCTGATCGGAAGAGAGGCCCGAATTGAGCAGGCGTGCGTCGAGGACGGCCGCGCTGGTTTGCAGATCGGCCGCGCGATCCAGGGCGGCAGCGAGGACTTCGTCCAGGTTGGTGTAATAACGCGTGTAGTAATACCGCCCTTCGAGGCCGGTGGTGACGATGCCGTCAAGATGAACGCCGATCGCCAGCACCAGCGTCTTTTTAACGCCGGGCGGGACCTCCATGGCCAAGCCCGCGCAGGTGCCCAGGGCGTGGATCGGGTTGGGATCGGTCAGGGCCTCGGCCAGGAGCCATCGCTGCACAGCGATAAATTCGCCGCCGCTTTTGTCGGAATTACTTTCGATCCGGCCGAGTACGCCCATGTTGCGCCGCCAGGCGAAGCCGAGCTTGGGACGATCTGAGCCGGGGGTTTCGAATTCCAGAATCCGCGCTCCCGGTTCGACGAAGTCGATGGCGAATACGGCCGTCTTGGTTTCGTGGCCCTGGCGGTTATCGACTTCGAGAGTGGCGATGACGGCCGGAAGAAGGCACGCCTTGAGGGTTTCGGAATCAGCGCTGGGCTCGGGAATGGGCGAAAACGGGGTATAGATCGAAAACTTGAAGTCGGGCGTCTGCCAGCAATCGCTTGCCCAGCCAAATAATCGACGGATCTGATCGCTGGGGTAAAACAGGGTGGATTGCCTTGGCGCGGCGGCGGCGCTTTCTTCAATTTCATAGGAAGAAGCGGGGGTGTGAAGCTCGGTTCCGCCTTTGAAAAAAGGGAGGCACCGAATCGGCTGTGGCGACCGCCGGTCACCGTCCTTGACCCCGATGTAAATATTTTGGTTGGCAGGCTTTCCAATTTCGAGTCCGATACCGCCGCTGCTTTGAAAGTGCCCGCAGGTGAAACTCATGTAAGCGCCCATGGGGGAATGCTGGGCATTGAAGTTGAAATTGCCGGGGAATGGCAAAAGATCGCTAAGCACGGAATCCTTCTTGGTAAGCGTTTACTTAATTGTCAGGTATTTTAGCGAGTTTTGGCTCCAAGGAAAGAAAATTCCCCCAGGGATGACTGGAAGAATAGGCAATTTATTGCTTTACGGCACCACTGGTGAGACCGGAAATAAACTCCCGCTGAAGGGCGAAAAAGAGGATGGCGGGGGGGATCATCGCCAACATGGTGCCGGCCAGAAAAACGCCGTAGTGCTCGACGTAGGTGCCCATGTATTGGTTCAGGACAACCGGGAGGGTCAGCTTATTTTGAGATTGCAGAAATATGTTCGGGGCGAGGAACGCGTTCCACGAGCCCATGAAGCTGATGAGGCAGAAGGCTCCGCTCATGGGCCGGACGAGGGGCATGATCAGCGTGAGGTAGATGCGGAATTCGTTGCAGCCGTCGATTCTGGCGGCCTCAATGAGTTCGTTGGGAACGCCCAGCATGGCCTGACGGAACAGGAAGATGCCGAAGGCGCCGACGGCGCCGGGGATAATGAGGGCTTTGTAGGTGTCCATCCAGCCGAGCCGCCAAATGACTTCGAAATTGGGGGCCAGGAGAACCACGCCGGGGATGGTCATGGAGGCCAACATATAGATCATGATGACATTTCGTCCGGCGAATCGGTACTTGGCCAGGGCGTAGCCGCCGAGGGAGCAGAAGAAGAGAGAAATCACCGTGATGGCGGAGGCGAGGAAAAGCGAATTCGTGACGTACCGCCAGAATGTAACCGGGCCTTGAATGGTGGGCTGAGGCGCTAATAGCGAACGGAAATTACCGAGGTTCACCGTCTTCGCGGAGATTTGCGACGGCGGGGGGAGGAACGAATATTGGCTCATGGCGTCGGTGCTTTTGAAGGCGGCGCAGATGAGCCAGATGAACGGCATCAGCATGAGTGCAGCCACCAGCAAGAGGACCGTGCGGCGGGCGTATTTGACGGCGAAACTGCGCGACAGGGGAATGAGGATCAAAAAGATCGCGGCGAGGATGATCAGAAAGATTTGCAGCGAGTTCACGATTCACTCCCCACCGAGCCGACAAGCCGAATCTGCACCAGGCTGATGATGAGAATGATGAAGGTGAGAATCCAGCCGACGGCCGCGCCGGTGCCCAGATCGCCATTGGTGAAGGCGTTCTGATAAAGATATCCCACGACGGTCAGGCCGCTGTTGCTGGGGCCATATCCGGCGCCGTTGTTCTGCAGAAGGTTATACGGCAATTCGAAAAGCTGATAAGAGCCGATCGTGCTGGTGACGACGACGAATGTGGCGACCGGGGCGATGGCCGGGACGGTGACGTTCCAGAAAATGCTGGCCGGCCCGGCTCCGTCGATGGTGGCGGCTTCGACCAGGTTTTGGTCCACGTTCTGCAACGCGGCCAGGAAATAAATCATGTTGAATCCCACGTACATCCACATCGCGGCAATGATGATGGCAGGCATGACGAGCCTGGGGTTGCCAAGCCACTGTTGCTCCAGTCCCCAGCCGACCAATTCGTGCAGAAAGCGGTTGAGCAGTCCGTAATGCGGAGCGAACAAAACGGAAAAGATAATGCCGACGAAGACCTGGCCGACCAGGTTCGGTGCGAAGATCGCCAAGCGGAAGAATCCTTTGAATCGGTCATTTTTGGAATTGAGCAACATTGCCAGTCCGAGGCTCAGCGGAAGCTGCAAGCCGATGGAAAAGACCGCGAAGATCGTGGTATTCCATAGGGCCTTGTGAAAATCGGGATCGTGCAGGACGAAAGCGAAATTATTCCAGCCGACGAACGCACGCCGCGCCGGGCCGTTGGTTTGGTAAAACGCCAGGACGGTGGCGTAGAACAGCGGATAAAGGAAAAAAACCAGGTTGATGACAATAAACGGAAGCAGAAAGAAATAGGGCGTGCTGCGGCTGCGAAGTTTTCGGCCGACTCGCTTGCGCGACGGGTGGTTTTGGCTGGGAAGGCCGGGAATGGGCGGCGATGACGCGATCGGGGTAGCGCTCATTTGCCTGATGCCTCCGAAACCTGCGCGGATGGGGGGTACAGAAAAACATTACGGTGCATCACGATCCTCACGCGGTCGGCGCAGCGTTTCAATTCCGCGCGGGCGTAATCGCGCAAACCGACGTCGCCATGGGCCTGGTAGTACAGGGACGCGCTCGTGAAAGCTTCGGAGAGCTTGGCGTTGGCGATGGTCTGGTACGCGGTATAGTGTTCTTCCGGGACGAAAGGCGCCAAAGCGGCGTATACCCGGCCGAGGCGCAGGCCGCCGTAAAACGGGTCGGGTTGGTCGAACTGCGGGAGATTCCAGGCCGATTTCAACGGGGGCAGGATGTGTGTCGCGGCGAATCGGGGGCCGAGCTGGGCGGGATCGTAATAAAGATACATCGCCAGCTTCCAGGCCAGATCGAAGTTGCGGCACTTTTTGGTGAACGCCAGCCCGCACCCGCCCCAGGTGCTGGTGCGCAGCCCGCCCGGTTTCCACGCGGGCAGCGGCATCAGCGACAGCTTGCCCGCCAGGCTGGGGATTTCCAATTCAATCCGATTGGATCGCCAGTCGGGGCAAAGATAGAACAGGCAAAGGCCGTCGATCATCGCCTTGGCAAAATTCTGGCCCTCACCGCAGGGAAATGAGATGCGGGTTTTTCCCTCGATCTGCTTGACGTACCAGCAGACGACATTCACGGTGGCTTCGTTATCGAATGCGACGTTTCCGGCGGCGTCGAACACGTTGACCCCGTCCTGAAGCAACAGCAGGATGAGTGCGTCGTTGCCGTCGGTGGGGAGATCGATCATGTAGTGAGCGGGCAATCCATCGGGGCCGCGCGAGCGCCGCACGACCTCGCGCCCAACGCGGGCAAATTCATCCCACGTCGTCAGCTTGTTTACATCAATGCCGAACTGTTTCACCAGATCACTGCGGTAAACAAGCATGACGGGATGAACATCGTGAGGCAGCGCGAAGACATGGCCGCGGGAGGACCACTTGGAGAGCCGATTGGTCACCAATCGATCGTACAGTCCGCTGGTTTTGATCTTGTCGGTCAGATCGATGAATCCAACATCCTGGATCGGACCCTTGGTGAAGACGCCGATGGTTCCGTACATCAGCTCCACCATGTCCGGCACATCCGCGCCGACCTGAAGCGCGGATTGCAATCGGCTTTGAAGGGCTTGCTGATCGACCAGCTCGATTTGAATCTTGCAGTGATTCTCCTTTTCGAATTTAGGGAGAGCGGCGCGATATGCGTCGGCCTGTTCCGGGACGAAAGTGGCCAGGACGAGATCGGGCGCCCGGTATCCGGATGGCCGCGAGAGGGGAATCCAAACGGCCAGGCCGATCCCCGTGATCATCGCAATAATAAGGATCACCAGTGGTGCGGGACCGTATGGAAACTTCATGGCTGCATCGCTCAAAGGTTACGCTTCAAATGCTAACGATATACCGGATTTGAGCAAAGGAAAACGATTACTAGGGACAGGAGGGTCCCAAAAAACAGCGCGAAAAAAAGGCGGCGCCGACGGACCGATGCCATCGGCGCCGCGTCTCGCTGCAGAGGAGGAGGAAGCAGCAAGCCGCAAAATTCTCAAGCTTTACGACGGCGACGTGCCATGATTCCCAGGCCGGTCATGGCCAAAAGGCCGACAGATGCCGGTTCGGGAACCTCAGCGATCTGGAAGCCGTCGATGTAGCTGGCGGAGGCACTGGAATCGCCCGTGGTCCCGCTGCCACCCCAGGTCCAGAGGGAAGCGTCGCCAAGGCTATCGGCCGTCACAGTAAAGATAGCCGGCGCCGGGGTAGCGCCGCCGGCCGCCCAGGTAATAACCTGCTCGTCCGCCGGAGCCAAAAAACCGCTCGAATTGGTATATCCGCCGGCGGCATAAGGAGCCGTGGCCGTCCACGCTTCACTATGGCCGCTGGAATTGTCAAAAGAATACCCGGCGATCTCGTACTGCGCGCCCGGCGTCAATCCGGAAAACTCCATCTGCAGGTAGTTAGTGCCCTGAGTATTGCTGCCGCTGCCGCTGGCGAAGATAAGATCCCCGAACATATCATTGTCGTCCAGCCCGTATGCGCCGGTGGGTGCGCCGCGGTCGCGCGAGTTCAGCCCCGTGGATACATAGTTGCTGAGTGTGCCCGGTTCGCTGATGGTTACGGTGATCGGTGCGATCGGACCAACATTACCCGGCGTGCCGCTGAAGTTGCCAGTGTAAGTGCCGCCTCCGTAGTTGACGACCGGACCGTCCGAGCCACCCGGGCCATAGTTGGCTGACGGCGGTCCGGAATAACTGAATGTATTGGTAATGCTTGTAACAGATGTTCCGCTGGGCGCCACCGTGCCGTCGCCACCGGAGTAGGCGTTGCCAAACCAGGGAGACCAGACCACGCCAAAGTTGTCAGGGCTGAACGCCCCCGAACTGGTGTTTTCATTCCAACCGTTGTTCGGATCCTCTTGGCTCGACGTTCCACCGTTGATGTCCACTGACAAAAAGGCGTTCGTGAGCGGGGTCGCAAACGTACCAGTTGCCATCTGAGCGAATGCGCCGGCACTCAACCCCAGCACCGAAGTCGAAGCAGCAGCCAAAATGGCCATCTTTCGTCGCATAAATGCCCTCCAAGATTTGTCCTCTGACAAGATTTCGTCGTAGGAACAGCCCGCTTGGGTCCTTGTCAGAATAACCCGTTTGGGCAGACTTGCGTCTCTTCTCTACGCCATCCAGTAAACGATTACGTGAGTTTAATGGGTCGTCATTGAATGTCAAGAAAATTTTGCAAGCTTTTGGCGCAAAGCGAGGCTGATAAACCGGAAAATGGGAAACATTGGATGGCCGACGTGCGGCACGGGGACCAGCGATGTTGGCGTGCCACATTTTCCACCGTATCACAAATGTTTGACCCAATGCCGCGTTTACGTGGCGCGGTAACTCAAATCCGGGAACTAATGATGGGGGCGAATAGGCGGATGGATTTGCTGGGGCGTGTCGTTCTTAGCGCGAGTGGGATTGCCAATTGAGTCTTTGAAAAACCTGACACACGACGGCGAAAGCAGCGGTTCCGCGCTGAAATCGATGATCCCTGCGTGAATTTATCTTGACAACAAAAACTTCCTACGTATAAATAGTAAGCGGTTACTTAACGGTGTGCGGAACCGTACTGGTGCAGTTGGCGGCCCATATCATGTGTAGGCACGACACGGAGACCTGAAAGGCGATTCTCATGTTGAAGCACCCCACCACCAATATTGAAAAAGGACGGGTTTTTCGGCTTGGCGCGGGCTTTACGTTGGTTGAGTTGCTGGTGGTGATCGGGATCATTGCGCTTCTGATCTCCATTCTGCTCCCAGCCTTGGGTCGTGCGCGCGAACAGGCGATGAGCGTTCAGTGCCAATCAAATCTGCGTCAGATCGGCCAGGCGATCGTTATGTATGCCGGTGATAACCACGGAATATTGCCGTTCGGCAATTGGTCCAGTTCGACCGGCTCTACTTTGTGGGATATTGGCTATTGGCAGGCTCATGGTAAGCCACACAACATTACACAAAATATCACTCAGCTGGAGAGTTTTTGGTGCGTGCTAATTCAGCCGTATATAGGTGCCTCCGGCAGCACCTTCGACACAACGGGCTTGAAGACGGCAGCAAATCCCAATGGTCAAAATAGTGGTCAGAGCGCCGTGCGCCAGGTTTTTTTCTGTCCGGAGGCGGTTGCACAGGGTGTTACGGATAGCTACACGCAACTTGGGGGAACGTACCTATGCCATCCTCGATTGATGCCATGGTTTGATAGCTGGAGTGATAGTCAAATGGATCCGATTACGGGTCATCCGATTGAGCCCTATGCTCTGGCTCATATCAAGCGCAGTTCAGAGATTTGCCTCATTTTCGACGGCGCGCTCTTTTGGCAGCCGCAGGGAAATGGCACTGGATGGGGCTTTGGCAGCGGCGTACCGGTTGGCTACCGAATTGACGCTGGACGATTCTGTTACAATGAGCAGACCAAGACTTCTCCTCCTTGCAATTCCCCGGGTACAACTTTTCTGACCGACGCTTACGATTGCGCCCAGAACAACAACGGCGCAGGTATAAACCGAGGTCAACCGATTGATCTGATCCCGGCCGACTCGGCGTCGCCGACAGCCAGCTATATCAATACTGATCAACCGCAATATTCATACGATGTCGCTAACAATATTGATGGCGGTGGCAACATTCGCTTCCGTCACAACACCAACACGCAGGCTAACGCTCTGATGGTGGATGGTCACGTTGAAATCTTTAATTACAATCCAGCGACCAAGACGACCGATCTTCTTCGGAAGAACATCAACGTCAATCCGTAGCAATGATCGCCCCGGCGTGGGAGTGACTGGGTGTCCCTTCGTGAACAAATCAATCAGAGATCAGTAGTTTTTGGTGGCATAACTGGCGTTGTAGTTTTGCTGTTGATCGCGCTGGTCTTTTGGGAGTTGTTTGGCGGGCGCCAGCCAGCACGTGTATCGACAGAGAAGGTCTACTACACCACGGACGATGGACGCACATGGTTCGCGGATGATTCTCGCAATGTGCCGCCTTGCGAACACGACGGGGCGATGGCCGTTCGTTGCATGGTTTTTAAGTGTTCCTCCTCCGCGCCGTTCGCCGGCTATTTGGAAGAGCTGACCCCGCAAGCCCACGACGAGATGATGGCAAGTGCGCAGCATTCTTCGATGTTACCATTCGGAGGGATTCTCGTAAAAAAGCCCGGAGCAAAAAATTGGGTTCTTTCTTACACGCCCGAAGGAGCAAAGATCATCAATGACGTACATTGTCCGGCGGGCTCAGGCGAAAGGCCTCAATCCGTTTTGCCCTGACGGCCTCTTTTTCTCGCCGCATCGCGGTGAATAGACTTCTCATGTGTTTCCACATAAATCGCAGCACTCTGCGTTGGGTTATATTGGTCGGCTTCCTGAGCATGGCCCATTGTACGAACGTGCAATCGGCTGATTCAGCGAAGATGAACGCATTGCCGCCGGGGGAATCGGTCTTGTCGCCGTCGGGGTTGGCGTCTTTTAGTCTTTTCGGCATTCAGAAAGACCTCGGGGCGCTCTCCATTGTCAAAGCGGATTATGCCGACTTTCACCAGGCCCTTCAGATTAAGACCGAGCCGGGCGCCAGGGCGGAATGGCTGGTGCAGGTCGTCGCGCCGGTTACGCAAGAAGTGAAAAAGGGGGATGTGCTGCTGGGGCATTTCTGCTTGCGGTGCGCGAATTCAATGACCGGCGAGGGGTACACCACATTCGTTTTTGAGATGGCCAGCCCACCTTTCGACAAGGCGGTCGAGTTCCGGATCAGCAGTCGGTCAATGTGGAAAGAGGTATTTGTTCCGTTTGTTGCGCCGCGGAATTTTCCCGCCGGCAAGGCTCGTATCGCTCTGCGGGCAGGGTTTGACCGGCAGACGATCCAGATCGGCGGCATCGAGGTCATCGATTACCAGTCGAAAGTAAAGGTCGAGGACCTTCCTCAAACCAAGATTACCTACCCCGGCCGCTCGCCCGATGCACAGTGGAGAAAGGACGCGCTGGCGCGTATCGAAAAGATCCGCAAGGGAGATTTGGATATTTACGTTGCGGATGCCGCCGGCGCGCCCGTGAGCGGGGCGGAAGTTCACGCAGTCCTGCGGAAACACGCGTTCGGGTTCGGGACGTGCGTGGATGCCGACCTCATCCTGGGCACGACGCCAAATGCGCAGCGTTATCGGCAGACGATCCTGGGACTATTCAATCGCGCGGTTTTCGAGAACGAAATGAAATGGCAGGCGACATGGAACGGCGTGCCGCCGGATGTGGATCGCGCGCTGCAATGGCTGCGCGAGCATGACATCGCGGTTCGTGGCCACAATCTGGTTTGGCCAAGCTGGCAATGGCTGCCGACGGAGCTGAAGGCTTACAAAAACGATCCGGCCAAGCTCCGCGAGATCACGGACAAGCACATTACCTACATGGTTTCCCATTTCCGGGGCAAACTGGTGGATTGGGACGTGGTCAACGAGCCGTTTACGAATCACGATCTGATCGATCTGCTCGGAGGCCGGCAGATCATGGTTCACTGGTTCGATGTTGCACACCAGGCCGATCCAAATTGCCGGCTGTTCCTTAACGACTTTGGCATTCTCGACGGCGGGAAATTCAACGAGCATCGGGAGAATTTTTATGACAACATCCAATTCCTGAAAAGCAGCGGCGCTCCGATCGGCGGCATCGGCATCCAATCCCATTTCGGAACCGAACTGCCTCCGCCCGAGCAGATTTTGAAGATTCTGGACCGTTTCTCGGTGTTTGGCTTGCCAATCGAATCGACGGAGGTGAGCATCAGCTTGCACGACAAGCAATTGCAGGCGGATTATCTGCGCGATTACATGATCGCGATGTTTTCCGAGCCGGCGGTGAAGGACATCATGCTGTGGGGATTCTGGCAGGGCCGGCACTGGCGGCCGGAGGCGGGAATTTTTGCCGATGACTGGTCTGCGGAGCCGGCGGCGAAGGTTTGGATCGACCTGACCCAGAAGCAGTGGAGCACCGATGCGACGGTGAAGACGAGCGATTCCGGCTTGGCCAGCGTTCGCGGATTTTACGGGTCGTATGACATCACCGTGACCGCAAATGGCCAAAGCAAAACCGTCACGGCCGACCTGACGCCGGGCGGGTCACGAGTAAAAATTCAAATGGAGTAAGCATGCGTTCGGTTTGTGCGGCGATTTTCGTGGTGGTGGCGGTGATCGTGATGAGTGCAAATACTTCCGTTGCCGCGGATGAAGTGGCCGGCAACCTGATCCAGTTCAACGAGAACGGCGCGTGGTGCTGGTATCAGGATCCGCGTCTGGTGGTTGACCCGGTCAACAACACGCTGCTGGTCTCATCGATCGCGACGGCCGACGGCTTTGACGGCAAGGAACGCAGAGCCGATGTCGATGTCGTGGCATATCAGTTCGCCACCGGCGCCAGGACGCGATTCGTTCTGCATCATCATTTTGATCCGCAGGACGACCATAACGCCGCGGCGCTGCTCATTCGTCCCGATGGCCGGTATCTGGCGATGTACGCCCTGCACAATCATGAGAATCTGACGTATTGGCGAATTTCAACCAAGCCGCATGACGCCAACGAATGGGGCCCGGAGCAGACGTTCGATTGGACGTCGGCAATCAAGGCGGCCGGCGCGCACAGTCATGTTACCTATTCCAACCTGTTCTACCTTACGACGGAAAAGCGGACGTACGATTTTTCGCGCGCGATCAATGACGACCCGTCGATGCTCATTTCCGCCGATCAGGGCGATCACTGGTCCTATGCGGGAAAACTGCTGACGGAGACGAAGCTCGGATACGTAAACGGTTATACGAAATACGCCTCCAACGGAACGGATCGAATCGATTTCATCACGACCGAGCATCATCCGCGCGACTTCAACAACAGCATCTATCACGGCTACATCCAGGGCGGCAAGCTGTATCGCTCCGACGGAACGGTCGTCGATGACGATATTTTCCATTCGCCGGGACATCCTCAAACGGAACTGACGAAGGTTTTTTCCGCCAACAGCATGTTCGACGGCACGATCATGACGCACGCCTGGACAATCGAATTGGCCGTGGATAGCGGGGGGCGGCCGTATGGAGTGATCTCCGCGCGGGCGAACGATGAGCCGGAAAACACCAACTTCCAGGACCATCGATTTTTCTACATTCGATTCGACGGCAAAGTTTGGCAGGTGAACGAGCTTGCCAAGGCGGGGGCTTGCCTCTGGCCGGCGGAGCAGGATTACACCGGCCTGGCCACGGTGGATCCGTCCGATCCGAACATCGTGTACATTTCGACGACTGTCGATCCGCGGAACGATTCGGCGCTGGCAAGGCACGAAATTTTCCAGGGTCAAACCAGCGATTTGGGAAAAAAATGGTCCTGGACGCCGATCACGCAGACCTCGACGGTTGACAATTTGCGGCCATTGGCCGTGGCGTCGAGCGATGGCACCGTGCTGGTTTGGTTCCGCGGAACGATGAGCCGATCGCAGCACTATGATGCCGCCATGGTTGGCACGATCATCGGAAAAGACGAATCCGCCGGGAAGGTGCATTTCGCGTCCAACAACATCGCGGCGGTGCCGGGCGAAGCGTCCAAATTCAAGGTCAACGTCGATGACCTGAAAGATGGAACGTATGACCTGTTCGCGTTTTTCTGGTCGGCGCCCGGCGAAGACCGGCAAATCGGCGCGGGCTTGGCGCTGGATCAGATGATGCAATACCGGACGCGGGGTTGCCAGACGGCGGAAGCTTCCCAGTTTGCCTACAAGATAAATCCGAAAAGTGCTGATCGAATGCTATATCGAGCATATCTCGGCCGAGTAACGGCGAAAGCGGGCCAGCCGGTCGCGGTGTACGTGGAAGATGCTGGACCAGAGCGAATTTTTGGGGGCATTGGCTATGCGAAAGCGGATTAACGACGGGACCGGTGGAGTTCCTCACCACCCCAATCGCTTTTTCTCTACGGATTTTGTGTATAATCCGCTTGTGAGCAAACGGCCGACAATCATGGACGTGGCCAAGCTTTGCGGCGTGACCGCGGCGACGGTCAGCCGTGTCCTGAACGACCAAAAAAAGAACTTCTCCACCACCGAAGCCGTCCGTCAAAAAATTTGGGATACCGCCCGCCAGTTGGGATATGTGCCCGACCTGAGCGCCCGCAGCCTGAGCTTGCGGAACACGCGCGTGATCGGTTTGTTCGCCTCGCCGCAGACGCACGTCGCGGAAGGCATCAATGAATCATTGATCGAAGGCATCGCTGAAACACTGCACGCCGGCGGTTACGATGTTTTTTTTGGATTGAGCCCCATCCGCGGCACGAAAAATCCATTGCCGTTTTGGCGTTTTGACGGAGCGGTGCTGATGCAGGCGCCAAAGCCGGAGACGGTGACAGAACTGGATCTTCGCCGGGTGCCGTATGTTTGCGTGAATGAACGGGTGGGCCACGCGGCCGCGTTTGTGCTGGCTGACGATGCGATGGGGATGAAGCGGGTTATTTCTCATCTGACACAATTGGGCCACAGGCGATTTGCGTATGCGAACGCTCGGGCCGCTTACTTCAGCCATTACAGCGTGAATGAACGTTACGGCACGCTTTTATCGACCGCTCGCGAACAATCGCTTCGGCTGATTTCCGGTCACGACACTCCATTTCATTCTCCCGCGGAGTTCGTGCGGACCATGGTGGTTGAAGGCGGTGCGACCGCCGTCATCACATACGATCATCAAATCGCCGTCATGGTGCTGGGGGCCGCGTATGGATTGGGCCTGCGCGTTCCGCAGGATTTCAGCCTGGTTTGCTTTAATGATGTTTTTCCGGTGTCGATGCTCTATCCGCCGCTGACCGCCGTTGCGGTTGCCGGCCGCGAGATGGGGCGCTTGGGGGCCGATCTGGTGTTGAATCATTTGCTGTCGCCCGAGGCGCATTTCGGCAGAGAAATTCGGGTGTCGGAGGATTTGATCGTCAGAGGCTCAACGGCGCCGCCGCCGGCCGTTTAATCCGGGTCTTTTTTTGTTCCATATCCCGACTTTTTTTCTTGACACATTCTGCGGTGCAGGTATTATAGTAAGCGGTTACGTGAGCATATCTGCGCGTGTATTTTGGACGGTATGTTTCGCCGCGGACGGCGGAAACGGAGATAGGGACAAGCCATCTGCAAGGATTCAGGCGAGGAGTCTTTGGCTGTCTTTTTGTTGTCAAACCTGCAAGCTCTGGAGGGCTAACAATGTCGAAGAGCAAAAAGTCCTTGATGATCATTTCCGGTGCCATTGCGCCCCTGTTTGCGGCGGCGGCCTTCGGCGGCGTCACCATTACTGCGTTCGATAACGGGGCTGCGCCAGGCGACTATTGGCCTTCGTCTCCCACTGGGGGCGCGCCCACATCGCAGGTTGGCTCTAGTGCGCTGATTGATTCCGGAGATGCCGGTAATGACGGAGCACCGGACCAGGGGTTTGTTAATGAGACCATTAGCACCGGCAAAGTGGAGGCACAAACCTTCCTTACCGGATCGGCCGGATTTAATCTCGGTGAAATCGACTTTGTTATCGGTGGCAGCGCAGCAACCGGCAGCATACACCTCTTCCAACTCAATAGCACCGTTACCGGTACCTCCGGCGGATACACCCTTAGCACCGCGGAAGTGGGTAACGATCTTCTTGGCAGCGGCGCAGGGTTGACGTTTACTCTCAGCGGGGCCAGTGGGTACGATGTCGATGAATTCGTCTTCTCAGGGGCGGATCAGGTGTCTCTGCTTCCCGATACCGAATATGCCGTCGAGCTATGGAATACCGGCACAACCGGTACGTTTTATACCCAGCGCGGCATCGATCAGCCGTATTTGGATGGCCAGGCTTATTCGACGACAACCGCGGGAAGTCAAACGGACAACAGCACCATCACGCGAGGCCAAGTCAGCGGTGGCGGCCCTCGGGATCTCCTTTTTGCGGCCTACGCCGCCCCTTCCATCGTTGAATCAACCTGGACCGGCGCTGCGAACGATGGAGTTTGGGGAACCACCGGCAACTGGAGCAGCGGGGTGCCGACCAATATTGGCGATCAGGCGACCTTCGGACCTTCAATTTCTTCGGCGACGACCGTCGATCTCAACGGCAACTACACCGTGGGCGTCCTCACCCTTAACAGCGGTGCCGGCCTGGATCTCTCCACCGTGCAGGCCTACACAATTGCCGCTGGAACGGGCGGAATGCTGACGCTCAACGATGCTTTTAACGGCGGCACCACGCCGGCAATCATTCAGGATCTTTTGGGCAATCACACCATCTCGGCGCCGCTGTCGATTGGGGCCAACGGCGTAACAATCGCCGTCGGCAACTCCAACACGGATGGCGCGATGACGAACAATACCTTGACGTTGTCCGGCGACATCGGCGGCGCCGGTGGAATCACGTTGCAGGGCACATCGAGTTCGCAGCAGATTGGCACCGTGGTGTTAAGCGGCTTGAACAGCTATGCCGGCGCGACAACGGTGGACACCGGTACGTTGGCGATTGCCGGCCCCGGAGCCCTTCCCGCCAATAGCAATCTGACGATCGGCACGGCCAGCACCACGGCCCTCGTGCAGCTTCTTGCAGGAACCGGCGCCGAAACGCTGTCCGCCCTGACGATCAATGCGGGCAGCAGTTTGGATCTGGGTAATAATCACGCCATCCTCAGCGATCCGGCAGGCAGCATTGATGCCACTATCCGAAGCTACCTTGCCACAGGTTACAACAACGGTAATTGGAACGGCACCAGCGCGACGGGCGGAGCCATCATCACTTCCTCCGCGACCGGCACCAAGTATGGCATCGGCTATGCCGACGGCGCCGATGGCGGCATCAGTGGCATCACCTCTGGACAACTCGAAGTGAAGTACACACTTTACGGTGACGCCAATCTCGACGGCTCGGTGAACAGCATCGATTTCGGCGACATGGCGGCGAATTTCGGCAAGTCCGGAAAGGTCTGGGATCAGGGTGACTTCAATTATGACGGCGTGGTCAACAGTGTTGACTTTGGGCTTTTGGCCGGCAACTTCGGCAAGTCCGCCGGCGGAAGTGCCGACGTAACGGCCGCCGATTGGGCCGCACTGGACGCATTCGCCGCGGCCAATGGCCTGATGGCAGATGTCCCCGAGCCAACTTGTGCGGCGCTAACGCTGATCGCTGCCGTCGGCATGCTTCAGCGTCGCCGATCACGTTCCCGAACTGCTTGAATACAGCTGGTTAGCTTCCACGCGGCGATGCTGAGTCTTGTGAGGCGCGGGCTCGAAGATGATCGTCTTGGTGGAATGATCCCGAAGCGGATTCAGCGGGCCGATCACTTGATGTACTTCTTGTCCCGAAAATAATCCAGCGCTTCTTCCGTGCAGTGAAAGACCTTCGTGGCCGTCTCCGTTATGAATGGAGAGGGCATCGCCTTGCATGCCCAGATCACGTACACCTCTTTGCCTCCCTCAAAGGCGTGGTGCAATTCCCTTTCCACGCCGCTGGAGAGGCCCGGCTTTCCGTTCGGCAATTCCGGGACCAGGCTGACGATCATGTCGCTCTGATCGATCGTCTTGAAATCGCGGGCGTAAATCTGCCCCATGATGTCTCCGCTGATCTGTGCCACATCGGTCGTTTTCAGTGAAATGGGACCTTCCGCTCCCGGCACCTCGATGAGCGTGCGCCCTTCTTCCAGCGCTTTCAACGACATCGTATGTAAAATGAATTCGTCCACATCTCCCGGATCAAAGCAGACGAAATGATCGGCCAGGTCCGCTTTGAATTGATCGATCTCCGCCATCGTCTTGGGCAGGTCCATCACGTGGCTCATGGGGAAGCTCAAATAGACGCGTTTTTTGGCCGGTTCGAAGAGCAGGCCATAAATCGTCTTGATGGTCATCGCCTTTCGTCCCCGGCAGATCATGTAAAAATGACCGTACCCGCTGGTGATGTTGGCGATGATCTCCGTGGCAAGCAGCTCTTCTTCGCGCCAGACCATGATGTCCTTGAGCGAGTGATCCAGCTCGTGATCGCGCAAAAGCCGCTGATGGACCGACTCGGCGTTGTCCAGGAGGGTCAGATAGTAATCGGCCCGTATCGCCTTGATCTGATCGAAATCGAATGCGGAAAACAGCCCGTGTCGCCAGCGGAACGTCGCGTGCGAATTCACTATCACGTGTTCGTGCTGGTCGGCGATCCGCAGAATTTCCTTGAACACCGATCGCCGCAGGGCGTTGAGCCGGGTGATCGGCAAATTCAGGATTCTTCCCGCCGGGACGTCCGGCGCCTCGGCGTACATCATCTTCCCCACATGGCAAACTTCGAGGTCCAGGCCGTTGCGCAGCGCCTCGGCCTTCACGGCTTCCAGGTAGGGGCCCTTATCCACTCCGACTTGTCCGGTGATGAAAGCTCTCATGTCAAATCAACATACCAGCCGAGCGCTAATCTTCCAAAGCCGCCGCGGCGTCAGCCGGCAATCGCGTCCAATATCTTCTGAACCGCGGCGATTTTGTCGTCAAGCCGCGGAAACGCGGCAATTTTCAACAGATTTTTGTGGCCGGCCCACAGCCGGGCCAGAAGCTCGCCGCTGCGTATGGCCCCGGCGGGGTCCTCGAATCGGCAGGAGTTGGAGTCGCTGCCGTCATAGATGCCGATGGCGGCCGCGGTTTGCATCCAGATGGCATGGTCATATCGCGCCAACTCCGCTTCCAGCGTCGTTCCCATTTCGGCCCAGTAGGCGTCTGGTCCGTCGGGCCAGTACGCGGCGCCGTCCACTGTTCCCCGGTCCAGAATCAGAATCTTATCCGGATGCCGGCTCGCGGTGCGCTCCTCCTGCTCGCGTTGAAGCAGGTAGATTCGCCGTTGAAGATCGCGGCGGCCCGCCACATCAACCAAATCCCATCGCGTGCGCGCCGCTGCATATACTTGCGTCGCGGCCTCGGGCACGAGGACAAATCGTTCGGGGTTAGCTTGGGCGAGAATATTCGTAACAACCGTTTTTCCCGAGCCGGGACCGCCTGTGAGGACAATGCCTTTCATCGATCGGGCAATCCTACTGTGGAGTTCCGGGTCTCGAAAGCTGTAACGAGGTGATTCAGCGGGACACATCCCGATATTTTCGCACTGCTGATCCATCTTTTTTTCCGAAAGGACGTTTGTGGAAACCGATCCCAGGAATTCAAGTGGGTGAAATATAAAAGAGGCGGCCTCGTCAGGCCGCCCCTTTTGATTGATGAATGCTGGGCCGCACGGATCAGCAACGGTTGGCCCTGCGGCGTCGCGAGAGAATCGCCAGGCCGGAGACGGCCAGGATTCCCATCGACGCCGGTTCCGGAACATCGGCCGTGAGGCCATTGGCCAAAGCGAAGGCGTCGAGGGCGGCCCAATCGGCGGCCGTTACGTCAGCATTGCCGCCGACGGACTTGCCGAAGTTGCCGGCCAAGAGGCCGAAGTCAACGCTGTTGACCACGCCGTCATAATTGAAGTCGCCCTGATCCCAGACTTTTCCGGACTTGCCGAAGTTCGCGGCCAAGTCGCCAAAGTCGATGCTGTTGACGGAGCCATCGAGGTTGGCATCGCCGTATAGCGTGTACTTCACTTCAAGCTGGCCCGAGCCGATGCCGCTGATGCCGCCATCGGCGCCGTCGGCATAACCAATGCCATAGGTGGTGCCTGTCGGGGAGGAGGTGTTGATGCCGGGGCCGTTCCAATTTCCGCCGTTGTAGCTGGAGGAGAGATAACCTCGGATAGTGGAATCGATGCTGCCGCCCGGATCACTGATGATGAGGTGGTTGTTGCCGATATCGAGCGAGCCGCCGCCGGAAATGCTCAGCGAGGAGATCGTGCTTCCGCCGCCGCCGGCGGCGAGCGTCGCGCTTCCGCCCGTGATGGACAACTGGCCGCTGCCTGTGATGTTGGCGAAGGTCGATTGGCCACCGGATTGGGTGAAGCTGCCGGTAAGGTCGGTGGCGCCGGCAGTGAGCGTTCCGCCATTGAGGGTATAAGCGCCATTCTGAACGGATGGATTGCTGCTGACGGTGGCTTGCACATTCAGCGTAACGGGGGCAAGGTCATTGGCGGTGACACCCTGGATAGTGGAGCTGTCGTAACTAGAAATCGAATTGTTTTCCAGATCGATGACGATCGCGGCGCCATAGGTTCCGTTGATCATCTGACTATTTTGAGTGAACCCGATGGTGCCGGTCGTGCTGTAGCTATTGTTGTCGCCAGGGGCGGTACTGCCGCTGATGGTGGTGTTGTTCGCGAAGCCGGACACGAGGCTCCAGCCACCAGTATTCCACGTTTGCACGATGTTGTGTCCGGTGATGATCGCGCCAGCGCGCAGGCCCTGATTTTGCGTGTCGGTCGTTGAGTTGGCGGTCACACTGGCGATGTTGTCGTTGGTTGCGGCATTGGTCAGCGTAACGGTGGCGGTGGAGTTTACAGGCACCGTGGCCTGAGAGCTTGAAACCGATGCGGCCTGGTAACCCTTCCATTGGAGATAAACGTCGGCATAGTCCGATTCGCCGGCGGTGGTGCCGTCGTTCGACATCCCGGCCGTATCGGAAAAGCTGGTGTAATTGCCATTGAAATATTCGGTTTGCCCATTGAGCGTCGTGCCATGGCCGTCTCCGTAAACCCCGGAGGTTGCAACCGCCACATTTGCGGTGACGCCGTTTATATCGGCGGCCGGGGAATCAAATATGAATTGACTGTTCGACGTAGCGCTGATGGTCGCGACGGCGGCTTTGGTGAACGGGTCATCCACTGTGTACGCGGTGGACTGGGCGCCAGCCGCAAGGGTTTCAGTCGTCAGGACGTCATTTCCCTCGTCGTTGCCCAAGGGGAGATTGCTATTGGTATTGGTTGTGCTCAATGTTATCCCAACGCTGCCCGTTTGTCCGACGAGAATGCTGCCGGCGCTGATGGCCGCAGTTTGGTTTGGCTCACTGTTTCCACCAGCGGTAATCTTTCGCTGATCCACCACATACGCGCTGCCGTTGAACGTGATGGTCGAACTGGTGTTATCCGCATCTTGAAAGACAACACTGCCGGTGGCCGTGTACGAGGCTGTATAACCATTGGTGTCGGCGGCACTGAATCCCACGGTTATGGTGCCTGTGCCGTTGGCGGGAATAGGATTGGCCGCACCGGTCGGCGCGGAACTTCCTTCGAGGCCGTTGGGATTAGTCAGGACGAGCGCGGAACCGGTCGCACTAGTGTTTCCGACCGTGAAGGTCTGGGTATCAGCATAGCTTTCGATGACGCGTCCGAGATTGATGGTCGCATTGGTGGAAGTATTGCCGGCACCTGTTGGAATTGTTGTGAGATAGATAGTCGAATCATTGGGCTGCGCCGTGGTGGAGGTGGCATTAAGAACAAGTTGAGGAGGGGATGCGCTGGTGTAGCCCAACACGCTCTCGTACGCGGCATCGGTGGAATTTGTCGTCACGACAATCCGCAGACTTCCACCGCTTTGCACCTCCTGCGTGAGATAGTTTTCCGCCGCGGTGATATTTTGCGAGCCATTGGGATTTTCGGTTGCGTTCGTAAGAGAAAGATTAAATGCATTCACTGAACCGTTGGGCGTATACGTGCCGGTGCCGAGGTAGTAAAGGCTGGAACCGGCGGCGAACCCACCCGTGGAACCGGGTGTAACCAAGCCGTTGCCGACAGTCCCATTCGCTTCATATATCAGCGGAGAAGCGGGTGTACCCGAGCTACCAATATTCGACGTGGTATCTGTTGCCAAATAGAAGTTTAAAGTAGTCGAGTTCGGATCCTCGCTGCTGTAGCCTTCGTCGGTGAGATCCACGGTGAAATTGGGCGAGACGGCGGTGACGACACTGTTGGGAATTGTCCCGCCGCTGGTTCCGTAATTAATGACGGCGTAAGACGGATAAGTTCCGGACGGTCCGTAAAGTTCGAAGTAGCCGGTAGAGGAGCCATAGGGACCACCTGATTCAACTTCGCCGATGTAGTTCGAATTAACGGTGTAGTTGGCATTGGTGGTTTGCCCCATTGCGCGAGTGGCGACGCCGTAGACGCCCACGGACATCGCGGCCGACCATAACACTTTTTTCGTACGGTTTGAGTAGTTCATCACAGCATGCCTCCTAAAAAAATTTCTTCAGTGCGCAGCGTTCGTAATCGCCGGATATTTGTCTTTGACAAAAATCCGAACTTGGTCCGGTTAATTCATTTAGATCAACGGTTGCATTCGCCCATATCCTCCGAAAAACATGGTCGCGCCCGGTATATTACCGTACAAAGGTAACACCGACGCCATTTCCCGTCGGGTCCGATGAATATTTTATTTGGGCGTCCTTGGTGATTTCTGTATTGGCGATCTCCGTTCCAGTCGGCATCCAATACGCGGGGTCGGCGCCTTCGAGATCGCCAAGTGTTTCCACGTGCCCGTCATAAAATCCGGCGTTGAATTCGTAGCTGCCTGTCTTGCCGAACGGAGATTGATTTCCGTGACGGAAGCCGTAGATGCGAGGATCCAGGGCGCCAGGTGAGTATGTTTCAACATTTCCCGAAGCCGCTTCGCGGTTCAGCCCCGACGAGTATTCAGCGTATGCTCCGTAATCAGAGAACGCGCCGCCAATGTCCGCGCCGTTGTACGTAAGATCGTAGTTGGGTTGGCTGTTCGGAGTGGAGTATTTGCCGCCCTCGGCGATGTAAATCTTCGTGCTCGGCGGGCCGACCTTGGTCACTTTGGGGGCATAACCGCTGGGAAGGATAAAATAAGATTCATTGGCGAATTGCTGCATATCTGCATCCGACAATGGCCCCTTTTTTGTAACTGGGGGGTCGACCAGCAGAAAATCCATTGCGGTGACGTAAGCCCCCATTGGAATCACTGGCCCAGTGGTCACATTATATTCGTAGGAAAGAAACTGATTCTCGGGGCAAACGAACGTACCGAAAGTGTTCAGCGTGTTGTATCGCTGCATGCGGGAATTGAGGTCGCCTTCCTGGTTGAACGATACACCCATCACGGCCGCGATGGGGGATTCCCAGTCCCAGGTCTGGGTAATGCCCGGACAATTATTTGCGTTAAAGAGGGGATTCCAGGCGATGGTGCCGCCGGCCGTTGGCGGCGCCGTCAGGAATGCCCCCGATGTTTGTGGTCCGCCGGGGATATAGCCGTTGTTTTGTGAGGCATACATGATCATCGCTTGTACGATCGAGCGCAAATTCGCCATGCAGGCGATGGTGTTGGCCGACCTGCGCGCTTTGGTCAGCGCCGGAAGAAGGATGGAGATCAGCAATGCGATGATGCCAATGACCACCAGAAGCTCGACGAGGGTGAATCCCCGGCAGCGGCTCACATTTTTATGATTGAGTTTTGGAACGGTCATAGTTTCGTACTCCTTTCAATGGGTGTCAGCAACAGCATGGAGAAGCTCTGGTCCCACTCCCATTATCCGCCGTTCATACTCTTCGCGCGTCGGTGGCGGCGTCATTCCGGGCATCGCCATCGGATTGTGCTCCACCACCAGCCGGCCGCAATCGGGACAAAAAGTTGGGCCTGGCTTTCCGATCCATGAATTCAGCAGCACTGCCGTCGGATCTTTCTTGGGGTGACCATCCTTTGTCCAATAGCACAGTTCCGCGGGGTAACCGCTCTTGTTGCCGCTGGGGGCCTCAACCGGAATCGTTTCGCCCAATCGCAGTTCATGGTTGAAAGCCTTTCCGGTGGTGGCATCGATAAATATGCGCTCACGTTCAGCCGCAACCGCGGGTGAGGTAATCGAGTTTCTGATAATGTATAGGGCCGCCCCGATCGCCAAGATAGCCAGTACGATCACCACAGCTTTGCCCGGTCCGCGATCAAGAATTTTTTTCAACCACGTCATTCAGGTACCAATTGGACTGCCGATCTCCCACTGTCCACGCTGAACCGCTTGCACCAGACGGGCATTCAATTCACATCAAGTAATTCCAGTCAGCGGCAGATCGGCCATCTGCAAAAGCGCGAAAGGGTTAACGGAACATCAATGCTCAGGCCGTTCCATTAGTTGGCGGCCCCGTAATCTAATCTTTGGCACCCGCCAAATCAAGCTTTTTTCGCATAAATCCGGCGCACTGGGCAAAACTGGGATTTATGCGCGTCCGCACGGCGCGCAGTAAGTTGACCGGGCCTGTTTAAACCGGATGTCATTGCTGAATCCTACAATCAGTCCTTTAGGCTTTCCCTTCGAATGTGCTGGTTATTGGTTAATAAATCGCGGATTTGCATTGTTACATTCGCGACGGCTCATTTCCGCAACGCGGTCCGAATTACGGTTGTTTGCTGTTGATAACCTGTCTGAATAATCTGTGACGTCAATCGGGGATATGCCGCCCGCGCCGGCTGGTCGTTCATCTAATCTCATTATAATTGACAGGGCCAACGATTTTGGGCAAAGTTGAAAGGCTACCCGTTTTGTGGCTCACCCCTGTTCGGCGGTGAAGCCAAATCGCGATGCCGTTTATTTAAGAGGTGATGGGAGATGCGAAGGAAAATGCAACTTCAGGGTTCTGTTGTGTCCCTTGGTACGGCAGTGCTCGGCGTGGCCCTTTGGCCGTTGGGGGCGCTGGGCCAGACTGCACAGGACATTCGCCTCGTCACCTTCAACACCCAGGGGGATGAATCCAGCCCCTCGCCGACCGGGGTTTTGCCCTACTTGGCCACCGTGCTTGAAGGGGTCGGAGAGCAACAATATGCCGGCGATGGAATCCTGCAGTTGCCAGATATCATTGCTTTGCAGGAGACGACGAGCAATTCTGTCACGGTGTCGCCGCTGACGACGGAGCTGAATAACTACTACGGTTCGGATGTCTTTGGCTACAGCACCTACCAAGCCACGACAAGCGATGGTAACACCGATGGGGGTGGTCCGAACGGGTTGATCTACAATCAGAACACGCTGAACTTGGTCGCCTCGGTCGGCGTGGGCACGCCTGAGAGCGGAACCAATGGAGAATTCCGGCAAGTGGTGCGATACGAATTTCAGCCGCTGGTCGACAAAGGCACCAACAACGGCGTCTTCTACGTTTATGACACTCACATGAAATCCGGCTCCGCGGGGACCTCTGCCGATGGGTCGACCGATGGTGCGCTGCGCAACGGAGAGGCCCTAATCATCCGAAATGACGAGGCGGAAAATCTTCCGGCCAACGCCGCCGTTATCTATGTCGGCGATTTCAATATGGATGGCAGCACCGAAGCGGCTTATCAGACAATGACCGCCGCCGACTCACCCGGCGGCGTCGATCAGGGTCAGGGAATCGATCCTCTCAACCCGACGGACAACTACACCGAGAATTGGTCCTCCGCCACTTACAAGGGAATCCTGACCGAAAAGGATTCGAAGCTGGAATACCGGGATGACTTGCAGCTCATGACTTCGAATGTCTACGACGATGCGCCCGGCACGCTGGATTACATCAGCGGTTCCCTGCACGCCTTCGGAAACAACGGCACAGCGGGCTACGAAGGCAATGTCGATTCAAATTCCAATACAGCGCTGGATGACCTCGTCGTCGGCAGCAACGGCCCGACGGCGTCTCAGGTGGTCGCGGCGATGAATCCCATGCTCGGCAGCGATCACCTGCCGGTCGTGGCCGACTACAGTATCGCGATCGGGCCATTTACCCTGACGTGGGATAACCTCGGCGGCACCGGCGACGGGACGACTTGGGATACCACCAGCCAAAACTGGAATAACGGCGGCGGCATCGCCATCTACGGCGACGGCGAAAACGTCATCTTCAACGATTCCAACAACGGCAATTATGCGGTGACTCTCAACACCGATGTGCAGCCCGGTTCAGTGCTCATCAACAGTTCCGGAAATTACATCATCGGCGGCTCCGGCAGCATCGCCGGAACCGGATCGCTGACCAAATCGAACACGGGGACCGCCACGCTTTCCACCGTCAACAGCTACACCGGCGGCACCAACGTCACGGCCGGCACGCTGATCATCGGCGCAAACGGAGCGCTGCCCGACGATCAGGCCGTCACCGTCTCCGGCGGATTGCTGCAACTGGCTCACAACACCGGCGGCGAAACGGTCTCGTTTCTGACGATCACCGGCGGCGGCACGTTCGACATCACGAACAATCACATCGTGATCGACTATGCGGACCCCGCCGATCGGCCCAACGTGGATGGGGCGATTCTCGGATACATCACGTCCGGCAGCATCTTCAGCTCCGAGTCCAACGGCTCTTACGGAGTCGGTTGGGCGGACGGCAACGACGCATCCGAATCCGGCATCGTCTCCGCCAACAGCGTATTGGTCGCCTATACCCTTTACGGCGATGCGAACCTCGACGGCTCGGTCAACAGCGTTGACTTCGGCGACTTGGCGGCAAACTTCGGAAAGTCCGGAAAAATCTGGGATGAGGGGGACTTCAATTATGATGGCGTGGTCAACAGCGTTGACTTCGGAGTGCTGGCGGGAAACTTCGGCAAATCAGACGGCAGCAACGCAGACGTGGTATCCGCCGCCGATTGGGCCGCCCTCGATGCTTTTGCCGCTGCCAACGGCCTGATGGCCGATGTTCCGGAACCCGGGCCGGCGATCCTGCTGTTGCCGGCCGGCGCATTCTTCATGTCGCGGCAACGGCGAGCCCGTTCGCGGCGAGTTTAAGGCGGCGCCAAACTAAATCCGACGGCTGGGCTTTCGGACCCGGCCGACATGCGGTACTGTATCTCTGCGACAAGACCGATCGCCGATTGCCCAATGCAAAAGCCTAAATCCGTCGAACCCCTGGACTACGAGCGGTTAGACTACGAGCCATCGGCCGCCTCGTCTCGAATGGCCACGCTCGCGCTGATTCCCTCGGCCGTGGCGTTTAACATCGCGCTGGCTTACATCATGTTTGCCACCAAGGCGCCGGTTTACCTCGATTGCGTCGGGATTATCACGACAACATTGATCGCCGGACTTGTTCCCGGACTGATTGTCTGCATCCTCGCGTTTCCGCTCATGGCGATGACGTTTAATCCCATGATCATCTACTTCACCGGCACCGCCGCGATGATGGCCATCTGCACGCATCTGCTGGCCAAGGTCGGGGGGTTCAAAAACATCTGGCGGACCGTTCTGAGCGGAATCGTCATGGGGTTCGTCTCCGCCTTCGTGTCGATGCCTGTGTCGGTCAAGCTTTTCGGCGCGATTACGACAGCCGGGTCGTCGCTAGTGACGACATTCTTTTTGCACCGGGGATTCTCGGTCGATCACGCGGCCGTCTTATCGGGAATTCTTTGTGATGCCCTGTCCGACAAATGGATCGAAGCACTCATCGCCGTTTCACTCATCCGCGCTGTGCCGATGGATCTGCTGCAGCGATTCCGCGGTCCGGCGCTGGCCCGGAATTTTGGCGTGAAAGAGGTTGCCGATGGCCCCCGTTCCGCCGGCGGCTAGGCTCGCCTCTCTGCTTATCGTTGTTGCCGCTACATTCATTATCGACCGCGTCGTGCCTCTTTCGGCTGGTGTTGCCGCCTTGATCGTCCTCACCGCCCGGGCGGGTTTGCTGAACCGATATCTCCGTTTCCTCATCCTGGTTCAGCTTCCCATGATGGTCATGCTCATCCTGGTCTGGGGCTTTGTCACCCGGGCTCCTCCGAATATGCCCATGGGCTCCGATCCACACGGTGGAATCATGTATGCCCTGATTATTGCCCTGCGGCTCGCCGTCGTCGGCGGCGCGTTCCAATTGGCGATGCTCTCCATTCCCTCCCGGCTTTTGCCGGCAACCCTGCGCGGCTGGGGCTTACGCGGCGAAGGGCTGGTCGTCGCGCTCGGCGTCTTCGCCGTTCAGCCGGAACTGAAGCTTCGGGCCGAGCAGATTCTCGTCGCCCGCCGCGCTCGCGGGATGCTGGGCGGGAGCCGGTGGGCGGGACTGAAACAATTCCCGCGCCTTCTGCGTCCGTTGTTCGTCTGGTCGATCCGCTCGGCCGTGCATCGCGCCGAAATCTGGGAGAACCGCACCATGCTTCTCCGCGTGGAGCGGCTTCCCTCAGAAGTTGCTCCGTTTTCTTCCGCTGCCGGCGTGGTTGCCGTCGCTCTTTCGATTTTGTGGCTCGCGGCCTCGATTGTTTTGCGCTTCTGGCCCGCGATGGTGGGCATGAGATGAGCGCAAATCCCACCGATCTTCTGCTGGCCGCCATGGACGCCAAGCGCATCCTGGCCATCGACGGCCCCAATTTTTCGGGACGCACCGATCTCCTGCGCCGGTTTTGCCGCATCCAATCCGACGGCCGCATGTACCTGGGACCGGAGGTCTATTTTGCTCTCTCCGGCCTGACCACGACCGTGCGCCAAGAGCTTGAATTGCACGCCGGCGCACCGCTGGAATCGTGCGCCTTCCTCGCCGCGGCGCAAACGCTGAAGCTCACCAATCTCCTTCAGCAGCACCCCGCGACACTCTCCGGCGGAGAACAAACCTGCCTGGCCATCCTCTGCGCGATGATCCTGAAACCAAAGGTCCTGGCAATCGACTGCGGTTTGGAACAACTCGACTCCGAAAAACTTGCGGCATCGCTGGACCTGTTGAACGACGCCAACGGCCCGGCGCAGGGAACGGTCATCACCGACAATCGTCTGGACGAATGGACCTCCAGCGTGCAGAGCATCAATATCGCCAGCTTGACGCCCGCTCCGACGCGTTTTGCGCCGGTGCCTCCGCTCAACCCGGCCGAGCTGCAGCGCGCCGATTCCATCTCGGCCCCGGCGATCGAATTGCAGGATATCACCGCCGGATACGGAAAAGGTCCAGATATTCTCACCGGCGTTAATTTGACCCTGCAACCCGGCCGTGTCTATTCGTTGCAAGGCCCCAACGGCAGCGGCAAAAGCACGCTCGCCAAGGTCCTTTCTGGAGTCCTTCGTCCGGTCCACGGCCGAATTCTCGTGAATCAAAAGCCCACCAATCCCTGGAAAACCCCTGGAAAAACCGCTGGCTATCATCTTCAGAACCCCGATGTCGGCCTGTTCGAGGCGACGGTCTCCATCGAATTGGGGATCAAGCCCGGGGCATCCGACGCGGCGCAAGCCGGCCTGGTTCGCGACGCTTTCGGCTTACAGCCGTTTGCCCAGACCAATCCATTGGCCCTTCCTTTCCCGGTGCGGAAGCGCGTCTCGCTGGCCGCGACCATCGCCCGCCGTCCGCCATGGATCATCCTCGACGAGCCAACACTCGGCGCCGACGCCGCCACGATTCGCGCGCTGGCTGAAATCATCCAATTACTGGCCAAGAAAGGACACGGAGTGATCGTCGTTTCGCATTCCAAACGAATGATTCAATTGCTCGACGGCCATCCGCTGAAAATCGAAAACGGCCGCATCGAATAAGGGTAACTGTTTACCGTGCAGCAGCGTTCAGGGACCGGCTGGCATGGTCGGCGGTTTGTCCGCAGCCCATGCCGCGATCAACATCGATTTGATCGTCTCCAGCAGATTCTTCGCCTGCTGACCGGCGGTGCGCAGCAGCGATG
>DATAWP010000029.1:0-59936 GCA_036267155.1 Tepidisphaeraceae bacterium | reverse complement strand
CCGATCAATCTTTGAATATGTGGAGGTGATCTACAATCGCGTTCGTCCACACAGTTCGCTAGGCTACGTCAGCCCCGAAACGTTCGAGGCAGCCCGAACTGGATAAATCCCGCGTGTCCACCATTCGTGGGCAAGGCCAGTTTTCCGGTAGCTTTCGCCGCCCTTGCGATCGAAAATCTCCTGCTCATTGCAAAGAATCACAGTTTTCATACCCAATTGTTCAACATACTGGTTAATGAATCCCAGCACACGGGAGACCGGACGCGGTGCTCTTTCCAAATCATCAAAGCAAATAATCAGGTTCTTTTTCTTTGCCAGCGGTTCAAGCCATTGCACGACATCAATTTTCTCGGCAAGCTCGTCGAGATTGAAGTATTGCGCGATCCCGCGACCCAAAACTGAGATTGCCTTTCCGGTTATGCCCAACTTTGGATGGATTTGGAGCAGCACTGATCTCGAAATTTCGTCGAGGTCTTTTATGCCGTACAGAGAGATGTATATCGGAATTGGTTTATGCTCGACATCCCACGTACTGTCCTTCGCAATCGCCGGCATCGCAACTCGATTCCAAAAGTATGATTTGCCGCATCCCCACGGGCCAGTAATCATATACGCGTAGTCCGTACTCGATTGTCGGAAATACTCCATCAAGGCATCAAGATCAGTCATAGGAATTCCAGGTTTTTAAAGGTCTTCGCAATCGCGCTTGCAGATTCGCCCTCACCTTATTTATCTCAACATGCCGAAATGCAAAGGGTGCTATCACCTCGATACCGACTTATCCACAGGACCAAGAAAATGATCCTGCTCAGAATTTTAAATGGACGCAAAAATTGGCGGTCATCCTACGTCGTTTCGACGCCTCAATGCGGGGCCGACGGCACGACGCTGGGGTACGGGAATTTTGCCACACGTTGCCACGCCCGATCTTCCTCGAGTTTATCGGGCAGCATCTTCGCAACACGGCGCGACGTTGCCAAGCGTTTGACGGCGGTGGCTCGGATCGGCTCGAAATCGACGCCATCCTTGGTGCGGGATTCCCAATAGCCGTATTCCTCGTTTGATGCCACCGGAGTTCGATTGCGTCGCTCTGATTTCCTACCTGCGTGCTTGTGAAATGCCAGGTATTTCTGTTCGGCATCGTTGGAGTGGCCGTTGGTCGATCTGGGAACAAAGCGCGTCGAGGACGACGCGGCTAAACGGGGTGCATCGCTGATTTCTGCGTGTCCTCTTAGTTCGAAAAATGGGTCGTGCGCCGTTATCGTTTGGCCATGCCATCCATGACGATCGCGCAGGCGATGAATGTTGCGACCGAGCATCACCGGGCTGGGCGATTGGCCGAGGCGGAGGCGATTTACCGGCAAATCCTGGCGCACAATCCGAATTTCGCGGATGCCCTGCATCTCCTGGGCGTCGTGGCGGGACAGACGGGACGCATTGAAATCGGCCTCGATCTCATTCAACGCGCCATCGCACTCAATCCCAATGTGCCGAACTTTTACTGCAATTTGGGGAAACTTCTGTTTGATGGCCGGCAATTCGATCAGGCCATTGTTGCTTTTCGCAAAGCGCTGGGGATTAAGCCTGACCATGTTGAAGCGCTCATCAAACTTGCCTTGGCGTTGCAGGCGAAGGGGGATCGGGGCGGGGCCATTGAAATGTACCGTCAGGTGCTGCAGCTTAATCCCGGGTTGTCGGAAGCGCACAACAATCTCGGAAACATTTTGCGGGAGGTGGGTGAACTGGATCAGGCGATCGCATCGTACCGCCGGGCGATGGAACTTGCGCCCAACGATGCGAATGTGTATTCGAACCTGGGGCAGGCCCTTTGCGTCGCCGGGAAGACGGATCAGGCCATTGCATTTTGCCAGCGGGCCGTGCAGCTCAAGCCGGACTTCGCCGTGGCTCATTACGGTCTGGCCAATGCCCTGGTCGAAGCGGGCAGGCTCGACGAGGCGATCGCGGTCTTCCAGCAGGCGCTGCGTCTCAAGCCGGATTTTGTCGAAGCTTACAATAATCTGGGAAATGCCCTGAAAAAAGAGAAGCGGTATCAGGAAGCGATCGACGCATACCAACAGGGGCTGCGTCTTGCGCCGGGTCATTTCAAAGCCTGCACCAACCTCGGTATCGCGCTTTGGGAAATGGGCCGGCTGGATGAGGCCGTCGCCGCCTGTCGCCGGGCGATTAGTCTGAGGCCGGATTTTGCCGAAGCCCACAACAGCCTGGGAATCATTCTGAAAACGAAGAAGGATATCGACGGCGCCGCCGCGGCTTTCGAGGAGGCGCTGCGTCTGAAGCCGGACTTCGCAGAGGCGCATAGCAATCGTGGAAATATTTTGATCGATCTGGGTCGGCCGGATGAAGCCCTCGTTGCCTGCCGCCGGGCGCTGGGGCTTCATCCGAGCTATCCGCAGGCGCTGAACAACATGGGCGTCGCGCTGTGGGCCAGTGGTCAGCTCGATCAGGCGATCGTCGCATATCGGCAATCCATTGCACTGCAGGGCGACGATCCCGCGGCCCATTTCAATCTTGGAGCTGCGCTACTCACCCAGGGTGAATTCGAAGAGGGCTGGCGGGAGAACGAATATCGCCGTCAAATCAGGTCATTCGCGACCCAACCCAGGATTTGTCCGCAGCCTCGATGGGATGGAGGCGAGTTAGGCGGGCGGACCATCCTTCTGGATGCCGAGCAGGGCTTGGGGGATACGATTCAGTTCATCCGGTATGCGCCGCTCGTCGCGGGCCGTGGGGGACGAGTGATTCTGGCGTGTCAGCCGGAATTGATTCGGCTTCTGCAAAATGTTCCGGGCGTCGAGCAGGTCGTTCCCCGCGATTCGTCGCCGGTGTTCGACGTTCATTACCCGCTGGTCAGTTTGCCGTATGCGTTTGAGACTCGGCTGGATTCCATCCCTGGCGGCGTTCCTTATCTGAAGGCCGATCCGGCCATCGCCGAGGCGTGGGGGAAGAGATTGGGGCCGCGCGACGGGCAAAGTCGAGTGGGGCTGGCGTGGGCGGGTCATCCGGACCACACGAGGGACCGCGAACGCTCGATTTCCCTCGCTCAACTGGCGCCTCTGGCATCGGCCGGTGTTGTTTTTTATAGCTTGCAGAAGGGGGCGGCGGCTTCGCAGGCCGCGGCGCCGCAGGGAATGGAGTTGATCGACTTCACCGCGGAGATTCAGGACTTCGCGGATACGGCGGGGCTGATCTCGCAACTGGATCTGGTGATTTGCGTCGATACGGCCGTGGCGCATTTGGCCGGGGCCATGGGCATGGCCGTTTGGGTATTGCTTCCGTTTGTGCCGGATTGGCGATGGCTGCTCGATCGCGAGGACAGTCCGTGGTATCCGACGATGCGGCTGTTTCGGCAGAAAGCGCGGAGGCGGTGGGATGAGGTGATTCAGCGGATGGTTGGGGCATTGAAGGAGGTCGGTCCGGTCTGACACGGCCCGGCTCTGTGAGTTTTCATCATCACTCGAACAGCCCGTGCAAAAACCACGTTCCCGTTTCGGCGACGCGGAAGAGCCAGTAGCGATTGCCTATCGCATCGAACACATCGAAGTAATCGCGCGTTTTCCAGCGCCCATTCCACCATTGGCCGGTGATTCGCTCCGGACCCAGAACATGGACGAGGCGATGAACCTCGCCCCGGTCGGTGAATGAAACCGGCTGGCCATCGCGGCTTTCCGATGGCATGACAATCACTTTGATCGCGCGCGGCCGAGGCAGCAGACAAATCGGCCGAAACACGGCGGCCGTGCCGGCGCGAGTATCCCTGGCGACCGGATTTTCACGGTAGCAAAAGGATTTTTCCGGGAGATTCGACTCCACCAATTCCGCCCATTCTACGCTCCCGCCCAGCCGTGCCCGGAGGCGTTCGATCAGATGATCCAGTTCGGCGGCATCGCGTTCCTGCTCGGCGCCGACGAGTGCCGGCTGCTCATCCCCCAAACGCTCGGCACGGCGCACGCAGAGGCTTGCGGCAATGAACCCTTCGTGTCCTCCTCCTTCCACCGTTTCCACGGCGCACTGAAGCAGGTTGAACAAATCCGATTCATTACGGCATGGCCGCATAAGCTGAACCATTTTTTCAACCGGCGACGCGTATGGCGGCTGAAATGTCAGTCGCAATTCCCTCGCCCCCAGTCCGCGGCAAGCCAATTGCCGGGCCACGTCGGCGATGAGTTGCCGCAGAATGAGATGGATGGCTTCGAGCGATTCGATCGCGCCGTCGAATTCCATGCTTGCGCGAATCGGCGCGCGATGTTCCAGAAACGTCAGCGGCTCAGGAACAGCCCCCATTGCCTGATCGATCCGCTGCAAAATGGCCGGGCCGAAGCGAACGACCAGATCGTCCCGGGGCAGTTGGAGCAATGAGCCGATCGTGCGAACGCCGAGCGAGTGGAGCATTTCGACCGCGGCGGGATCGAGCCGCAGCGCTTCGGGCGGAAGCGCTCGCAGTGCATGGGGCAATTCGCCATCGGCGACAATGCATCCAGCGCCGAACGCGGCCAGCGCCCAGGCTGCACCGGGTGTCGGGGCAATTGCTATGGTAGCGCTGATGCGAAGCGCGGCCAGGGCATCGGCAACATGCCGGCGAAAATTCTGCAGGCCGCCGAAAAGCCGCTGCAAACCCGTGGCATCCAGAAACAGCGACTGCGGCGGATAGACGCAAACGGACGGGCTGAACCGCATCAGCCATCTTCCCAGTGCTTCGAGCGAGTGCAGATCATCCGCTGGGGCGGCCGGCAGGCAAATCAGCTTTGCATGCCGCGCCTTCGCCTCGGCCGGGGTCATTCCCGGTGATATTCCGCCGGTCGCTTCGGGACTGACGTGGGCAATCCCGGCGCGCCGGGACCGATTGCCGATGGTTTCGACCAGGGCAAGCGCTTTATGCCGTAGCTCGGGCCGGCGGCGGCGCAGCCGATCGATCGGCCAATGGCGCAGATGCGCGCACAGCACGTGTTTCACGGTCTACCTCCAGAAGAACAACTTGGCCGACTTGCCCTCGGCTCGACTGAACTCGCCGAAGTCCATGACCGTGTAGAAGTTCCACGCTCCAGCGCTGAATCCCCGAGTCTGCCGGGGCGGGTTGGACGAGCCATCGCGTGGCGGCGGCATAGTGGGCGTTCGTCGCCTGGGTGAAAGGGCGTAAAAAAAGTCCGACGCCCCCACCGCGTTCGGCGGCCAGTTGCAGCCGGCGCGCCTCGATCCGGGAAAGATGTTGAATCGCCGCGACGGTTGCGCTGACGCCGCGGCAACGCAGGCATTCGGTCAATGCCCACAGTTCATCCGAGCGTTTGGGGCAGCGGAGTAAGATAAGATGGCGCAGATCGATTCCCGCCGCCGACAGGGCCGGCGGATGCAGCTCGCGACGCGGGTCGCTCCAGACGATGACACCGCCTTGTTTCTGAGCCGCTTTGGCCAGCAGCAGTGCGAACGATTTGGGGGAAAGCGAACGTGGATGGCAGAGGAGTTCATGCACCGCCCCGCCTTGGAACGCCCCGCTGGGGGCCAGGTCGTCGAGTGCGTTGAATTCTGTGTGGAAAGCACACGGCGGCGCCGTGGGCTTCGTGCCCGGAATCGTGAAATAGCTTTGAGTAATTGCCGAGTGCACTACGCACCTCTTCCCAATGTTCGCAATCTGTTAGGGTATCGGCTTTCGCCCTTCGTAGTCAATCCTGGAGATTTCGGATTTGTTCAATGGCGATATAACCGCGACGGGACCGGTGACTCGGCTCACCAAAAGCGACATCGAGCGCATGATGAATCACTTCCGATTCCAACAGCCGGTCGTCGCTTCGCGGCGATCGTAAAGGCCGCTTCAACCATCACCGATGAGCTACCTAGCACCTCATCATGAACCAACTGTGGTTTTATGTGGCAGAGAGGGTCGATGCGTGTTCGCCTTCCGATATTTCTGGGCCTTGTACTGGCATTGCCGCTGGCGGTGTGCGCCGTCTTGCTTCATTATCCCGATCGGATTGCTCAGGTTGGACAAGTTGCAATCATCCTGGCCATCGGGCTCAGCGCCGGCTGGGCGATGCGCTGCAACTCGCTCCGTCACCGGGCCGGCGCGGCGTTCCATCAATTGAATGCCGCGCTGGATCACGCCGCCGAGGGAATTGCCCGCCTGGATGCCAAGGGAAATTACCTGAGCCTTAACGCGGTGTACTCGCGCTCTTGCGGCTACGATCCGCGCGAGATGCTTGGGCGGCACTGGACGCTCACGGTTCATCCCCAGGATCGCCAGAAGATGGCCAAGGCATTCGATCAGATGTTGTACAGAGGTTTGTCGGAGATCGAAGGCCTCGCCTGCCGAAAGGACGGATCGGTCTTTCACGAACACATTGTGATGGTGGCCTTGCGCGATGCGGATGGGATGCTGCTGGGCCATTATCGATTTATGAAAGACATCACGCTGCGCAAGATGTCGGAAGCGGCGCTGAGCGATAGCGAACGGCGGTTCCGCGTGCTGGCGGTTCACGCGCCGGTCGGGATTTTTCAAAGCGACTGCGAAGGCCGCTGCGTCTACGTCAACGCCCGCTGGAGCGATATGACCGGCATTGACGCCGCGCAAGCGGGCAAGACGGGATGGCTGGACGCGTTGCATCCCGATGACGATGCCCAGATGACGGCGACATGGCGCCGCGCCACCGTCGCCGGCAAGGAATGGAACGCCGAGATGCGGTTTCGCCGCGCCGACGGCAACGTGGTCCGCGTTTCCTGCAGTGCCGCGCCGGTGCGCGACGAGGCCGGCACGGTTCGCGGTTACATCGGCACCCTCACCGATGTTACCGCCCTGAAAGAAAGCGAAGAGGCGCTTCAGCAACAGGCCGAAGAATTGCGCCGCAGCAACCGGGAACTGGAGCAGTTCGCCTACATCGCCAGCCACGATCTCCAGGAACCGCTGCGGATGGTCGCCAACTACACGCAATTGCTGGAGCGGCGTTATCGCGAGAAGCTTGGCCCGGAAGCGGATGAATTCATCCACTACGCCGTGGAAGGCGCCAAACGCATGCGCAGTCTGATCGACGATGTGCTGGGTTTTGCGCGCATCTCTCGCGACGCCCCTCCAAACGTGCCGACCGATCTTCAGCCGCTTCTGGCCGCCGCGCTCGAAGATTTGGCCGCGGTGATCCAGGAGAAGAACGCCGTTATCACCCACGATCCGCTGCCGGCCGTCCTAGGCAATCCGTCGCAATTGCGCCAGGTCCTGCAAAATCTCATCGGTAATGCGATCAAGTTCTGCAAGCGCCCGCCGCGGATTCACATCGGCGCTGCCCGCCACGACGGCGGCTGGATCATTTCCGTTCGCGACAATGGCATCGGCATCGATCCGGACCACATGAGCAAAATTTTCCAGGTCTTTCAGCGCCTGCACGGCAGTTCGGAATTCCCCGGCAACGGCATCGGGCTGGCCATCTGCAAACGCATCGTCGAGCGCCATGGGGGAACCATCGAAGCGGCTTCACACCCCAATGAGGGGTCCACATTCACGTTCACGCTTCCCGCCGACAACATCATTTCACCGGCGGCGGAGAAATTATGCGCATGACACATATCGGAGGCGGACATGGAACATCTATTGGATGATTATCAGGAGATCGTCGCGACGATCCCGGAACCGGACATCGAAACTCAACCCGCCACAGCGCCGCAATTGCACTCGATCGCGCCTCACTCGCGAATCAGCGAAATCCTGGTCATCGAGGACAACGAAGGCGACGTTCGTCTGATCCGCGAGGCATTCCGTGAAACCGATTCGCCCCATCACATCACCGTCGCCAACGACGGCGAGGAAGCTCTGAGCGTTCTTCACGGCATCGGCCTGCTCGGCTCGGCGGCGCGGCCGGACCTGATCCTGCTCGATCTCAACTTACCCCGAAAGGACGGTCGGCAGGTCCTGACCGAGTTGAAACAGGAAGTGATTCTCAAGCGCATTCCGGTGATCGTCCTGAGCAGTTCCAACGCTCCGCGCGACATCCGCGCCTGTTACGATCATCGCGCCAACTGTTACATCCGCAAGCCGTTGAGCTTCGATGAATTCATCGCCACGGTGAAGTCGATCGAGCGCTTCTGGCTCAGCGAGGTGATGCTGCCGGCGGCGTGAGCGATCGCCTCTCCACGCCCCCGCCGCCAACAAACGATCAATGAAAAACCGCACACACCCGGAATCTTATCAATCTTTGCCAAATTGTCAGTTGTCCGTAACTACTTTGCCGATTTAATGTTATCGGAGTCCACGTCCCGCCGCACGAGATTTGCGGACCCGAAATTGTTCTGGCAGAATAAATCCTGAGATTGAGTCTCATCCCCTTTGATACTGGGTCTCAATGACGATATCATCGAGCGTTTGGTGGAGTCGTTGCGACGGCTCGATCGTTGAACCAAACTCGGAGTTCGTTCCATGAGTCACGCCGTTGCGAATACCTTTGAGCGCCGCGATCAGATGTTGGCGCCGTTGGCCACCGGACGGATGAAGCGTCCCACGGCGAGAATCCTGTGGAATTGCGCCGTGTTGGCCGCGGCCCTGCTCTTGGTGGCCCTGCTGGTGTGGCAAGCGCTGACGGCGCACGGTAACCCCGACCCGACCGTCAACGGCGTCAGTCGCGGAGCCGCCGTGTTGGACACCGGAATATTGGTCTTCCGCGAGGGATTGGAGGCAATTCTGGTGCTGGCCGCGTTGACGGCCAGCCTGGTTCGCACCGAAGAGGGTTATTGGAAACCCGTGGCGTTGGGCGCAAGCGTCTCGTTTCTCGCCACCGTTGCCACGTGGTTCATTGTCGTGGCGATCATTTCCAACATCAACGCGACAGCGCTTCACGTGCAGGCGGCCACGGGCCTGCTGGCGATCGTCGTTTTGCTGGTCATCATGAACTGGTTCTTCCACAAGATTTATTGGACCGGCTGGATCACGCATCACAATCGCCGCAAGCGAGCGTTGACCGAGACGCCTGGCCGCAGCCGAGCGGCGATTTACCGCGGCCTGATGCTGATCGGTTTCGCCTCCGTCTATCGCGAAGGATTCGAGGTCGTGCTGTTTCTGCAGTCGATCCGGCTCAAGGTCGGCTCGCCCATCGTCCTGGAAGGCGTTTGCGTTGGACTGGCGCTCACGCTGATCGTCGCGTGGCTGACGTTCGCGGCGCACTACCGCCTTCCCTACAAGAAAATGCTGGTGCTGACGGGCATCATGCTCGGCGTGGTGCTGATGGTCATGGTCGGCGAGCAAGTACAGGAGATGCAGCAGGCCGGCTGGATTTCCACCACTGCGATCAACATCCACATGCCCGATTGGCTCAACACCTGGTTCGCCGTCTTCCCGACGGCCGAGAGTCTCCTGTCGCAGGCGGCCGCCGCGGTTTTCGTGGTGGGTTCGTACTTTCTGGCGCGTCGGATCTGCACCCGGCGCCGAAACACGCGCCCAGCGGGCTCTCCGCGCTGCATCGTGCCCGACTGCGCGAATTGCGAAGGTTCCTTTGGCTCTGACGAATGATGGCCCGATGAGCCGCTCCACCAGCCGCGCCGGTTCTGGTCCAATTCCCGCCGCCTAGGCCGCCAAGTCCGCCGTGCAATGAGCACATTTCTTCGCCTTGATCGGAATCACCGAGAGACACAGCGGGCACTCTTTGGTAGTCGGCTCGCCCGGCTCGGGCGTGCTGGCGGCAACCTTCTGCATCATGGCGCCGATCATCTTGACGATCACGAGAAACACCGCCGCGGCGATGATCAGAAAATTCACCAGTGCGGCCAACAGATGGCCGATCTGGAAATTGCCGAGATGCCAGGTCACGTAGTTGGAAGGGATATGCAGAATCGAAATCACGTAGCCGACCAAGGGCATGATGACGTCATTGACAATCGCCTTGATGATGTCTCCGAATGCCCCGCCGATCACGACGGCGACCGCCAGATCGATCATGTTTCCCTTGAACGCGAACGCCTTGAATTCTTCCCAGAGTTTTGCCTTCACGATTCGGCTCCTTTTGTTTGTCGGCGACTGGATGATGCGGGATAATGTTCGTGGACCAAGCGTGGTTTGGCAAATTTTTGGGAATTACTCGCCCCGAAGATAGGATCGCCGCATCAGGAGGGCCGGAATGAACCGCGACAACCGGTTTGTTAAAATCGTACTGTTTCGAGCGGCAATCGCATCCCTGACTCTGGCATCAATCCTTATGTTGCAAGGCTGCTCATCTTCCAGACCCGGTGACGCACCCTCGGCCGACGCGGCTAACGTCTCGATCCGGCTTTGGAATCAGGATGCGCCCGGGGCTTTGGGCTCGGCCGATGTCGATGTTCCGACGCTGGCTCCATTTTTCCCGCCGGAGGGAAAATCGACCGGCGCGGCCTTCATCGTTTGCCCGGGCGGAGGATACCAGCACCTCGCCCCGCACGAGGGGAAACCCGTCGCCGAGTGGCTCAACTCCCTGGGCATCACCAGCTTCGTTCTGAAATATCGGCTGGGACCGAAATACCATTATCCGGTCGAGATGGAGGATGCCCAGCGCGCGATTCGTCTGGTTCGAGCCCGCGCGGGTGAGTGGCGCCTGGACCCCAATCGCATCGGTATCCTGGGCTTTTCCGCCGGGGGCCATCTCGCGTCGACGGCCGCCACGCATTTTGACGGCGGACAGCCCGACGCCGTGGACCCAATCGATCGCGCCAGCTCGCGCCCCGATCTGGCCATTTTGATTTACCCCGTCATCACGATGCAGGGCCCGTATGCCCATCACGGATCGCGGCAAAACCTGCTGGGAGACAAACCCGATCCCAGGCTGGAGCAGTTTCTTTCCACCGACACCCAGGTAACGTCCAGCACGCCTCCATGCTTTTTGGTCCAAGGGGCCGACGACCAGACCGTGCCGGTTCAGAACAGTCTTTTGTTTGCGATGGCGTGCCACGCGCACGGCGTGCCCGTGGAGTTGCACATATTCGAGCACGGCCCACACGGCTTCGGTCTCGGAGGCAACGATCCGATCCTGAGCACTTGGCCAAACCTCGCGGCCCATTGGCTTCGGGTGCATGGTTTTGCGGAGAAATGACATGCGTGTTTTCGTCACCGGAGCTGCCGGGTTTATCGGGAGCCGACTTGCCAAGGCGTTGCTGGATCGCGGCGACGAAGTGATCGGCTTCGATAACATGAACGACTATTACGCGCTGGAGCACAAGCAGCGTCATCTGGCGGACCTCCTGCCGCAGATCGGATTCAGCTTCAAAAAAGGCGACTTAGCCGATGCCCCGCAACTTCGCGAATTGATCCTGACATCCAAGCCCGACGCGATCGCTCACCTGGCCGCCATGGCGGCCGTGCGATACAGCGTTCAGCATCCACTGATGTACGGGCAGGTGAATGTGCAGGGAACCATGAACCTGCTGGATGCGGCCCGGCATCTGGGAAAACCCCGCTGCATCCTGGCCTCAACCGGATCGACCTACGGCAAGGACACTCCCGTCCCGTTCAAAGAAACCGCCCCGGCCGACCGCCCGCTGGCGCCCTATCCCGCCAGCAAGCGGGCGATGGAATTGCTTGCTCATAGCTACCATCATCTCTGGAACCTTCCGACGACCATTCTGCGATTCTTCAACGTCTACGGCCCTCAGGGCAGGCCGGACATGATGCCCTGGATATGGTCGCAGATGATCAGCCGCGGCGAACCGATCACCCTCTACGGCGCCGGCAAGCTCAAACGCGATTGGACGTTTATCGACGACATTGTCACCGGATTCCTCGCGGCTCTTGGCAAGGGTCTGGAATACGAGATCATCAATCTCGGCTGCTCGCAGCCGGTGGAAAATCTTCAATTCGTGCGGATCATCGAAGAATTGGTGGAACGCAAAGCGAACATCATCGACACCCCCACGCCGCTGTCCGAGCCATTGATTTCCTTCGCGGACATCAGCAAAGCCCGGCAAATCCTGGGTTACGATCCGAAGGTCAACGTCCGCGAGGGCTTGACCCGTTTCGTCCGTTGGATGCGACAGGAGAATTTGCTGTGAGTAACGGCCGATTCCGCTTATACTGAGCCGATGGCCGATTCGATGCCGATGCAGGTTCTGGACGAAGAAACGCTTTCGATTCTGCGTTGCCCGGTCACGCGCGGCAAGCTGAAGCTGGAAAACGGCGTTCTAATAGGAGAAATCGGCGGACTGCGCTATCCCGTGCGTAACGGCATTCCGGTATTACTCGCCGAAGAAGCGACGCTGCCGGCGGGGATTGAATCGCTCGAAGCGTTTCGCGAGCGATTTGGGGCACGGTGATTCGGCAACCTTTGTAAACGCGGGCATTGGCCGGCTTCGGCAGGCGACAGCAAAGGGTCGAGGAGATATTTCCCGTCCTCTTCGCTGCCGATAGACTATGCATAGGAGATGCTTATGACTTATCGCGGACGCGTCAAGAACGGGCTAGTCACCTTGGATGAGCCGGTTGAACTGCCCGAAGGCGTCGCGGTGAAAGTAGAGGTGATCGAAGATGCCGAGGGACAACCAACGATCTGGAACAAGTTGTTGGAGTTGGCAGGCAATGTGGAGGGCTTACCGCCGGATGCGGCCCGAAATCACGATCATTACCTCTATGGCACGCGTAAAGAGCAATGACGGAGATCTTCGCCGACACTTTCTATTTTATCGCGATCCTCAGCGCGTCCGACGAGGCATATCAGCGAACCCGTGCGATTACCGCAAATCAGCAAGCGAAGCTCATCACGACCGCGTGGGTGCTGACGGAATTGGCTAACACGTTCTGCAGACATGATGTCCGATCTGGATTTGTCGACACGCTGCGAGCGCTGCGGTCCGACCCGTCGGTCGTTATTGTCGGCCCCGACCCACGCTGGTTCGAAGCCGGCCTTGAACTGTACAGTTCCCGTCCCGACAAAGACTGGTCGTTGAGGGACTGCATTTCGTTCGCTGTGATGCACGACCGCGGCATCGCCGAGGCACTGACGGGCGACCATCATTTCGAGCAGGCGGGATTTCGGGCGATATTGAAATAGAATATCCAGCCTATTCTCTCAACCCCTGCAATTCCTTCAATCTCTGCCCCGTCGGCGGCTTTTTCGTTTTCATCATCTCGACGAACGCATCGAACAGATACGCCGCGTCGTGCGGGCCGGGGCTGGCCTCGGGGTGATACTGCACGCAGAAAACCGGCAACGTTTTGTGTCGAAATCCTTCCACGGTCTGATCGTTCAGATTCACGTGCGTGACCACTCCGCCGTGCGATTCCAGGGATTGCCGATCGACGGCAAAGCCGTGATTCTGGCTCGTGATTTCGACCCGCCCCGTATCCAGATTCTTCACCGGCTGATTCGCGCCGCGATGTCCGAATTTCAGCTTATACGTGGTCGCTCCGATCGCACGCCCCAAAAGCTGATGGCCCAGACAAATCCCGAAGATCGGCACCTTGCCCATCGCCCCCTGGATCGGCTTCACCGCGTAATCCAGCACGGCCGGATCGCCCGGTCCATTGCTCACAAACAGGCCGTCGGGCCGATGTTTGAGGATTTCCTCGGCCGTCACGTCCGGCGGAAGAACCGTTACTTTGATTCCCCGTTCGATAAAGTGCCGCAAGATGTTTTGCTTCGCCCCGCAATCCAGGGCCACGACGTGCAGCCCATCGCCTCGCTCGACTTTACCGAGCCGCCAATCTCCCTGATCCTCATCCCATCCATATTCACAGGCCGGTTTCACGGCCTGCACCCAATCCGCCCCCGCCATCTCCGCGGACTTGCGAGCGCGATCGACGAGCTTTGCATCATCGAGAATTTCCGTGCTGAGAATCCCGCGCATCGCCCCGGTCATCCGCAACCGCCGCGTCAGCGCCCGCGTGTCGATCCCCTCGATGCCGATGATCTTGTTCCGCTTCAGGTATTCATCGAGCGAAAGGTCCGCCCGGTAATTGGAATACACCGGCGACAATTCCTTGACGACGAACCCCGCCACGTGCGGCTGGCGGCTCTCGACATCCTGGCGATTGATGCCGTAGTTGCCGATGAGCGGATACGTCATCGTGACGATCTGCCCTTTGTACGATGGATCGGTGAGGATTTCCTGATAGCCGGTCATCGCGGTGTTGAACACGACCTCCCCTTCGGAAGTTCCCGTTGCCCCGAACGACCGGCCCGCGAAGACGGCACCGTCCTCGAGGGCAAGCTTGGCCACGGACTGTGAAATGTCAGCGTTCATTGGCGGCGGATTATACGGCAAAACATCCGTCGCGCGGAGGTCAGCGGAATTTCAGCCACGTCTTAATTTGACCGTGTCCCGGAAAGCGGCGCCATGCGCACCGGCTCACACCCCGTTGGTCATTCGTCGCCCCAGCCCGCGGTGAAGCTATAGCCTAACTCTTTTAATTTGAAGCGCAGACGCCGCGGCCCGAAGGTCCAGAAGAGAATGAACGGTGGATAATCTGTTCGCACATGCTCGACCTGAAGACCGATTGAGAACAGCGCGCGTTTGAGCCGCACCGTCTTAACTTCTTCTCTTGCGAAATCGAACCTGCGTCTCAACGGTCCAAGACCGACCGAAATATGAAGGAACTCAGACGTTGCGTGCAGCGTTGCGAACGGCCAGGTGGCATTGCAGCCACGCCAAAATGTATTGCCCCATCGCAAGCCGCCGCGTTGGAAATAGTGTCCCATGATCGAGCCATGTCCAGCGACGCATAACGGATGACACCCGGCGGCCGGCAGCGCGATGCGCGGGCCGGCCGGAGGAGTATAACACAGCGGGACGCGAGGCGGACCGGTCCATAGCAGCGGCTGATTACGTCGCTTTTTGAGATCGGCTGCGGATTATACGCGTTCCATTTTAAAGTGCGCATCATGCGAAGCCCCGGATGTACATCCGGGGCTGCAAGCAGCGCAAACAATTTCTGCGATCGGTATCCGACATGCTTTTAGAAAGTGGTCCGAACACACGGCAACCACCTTCTTTAAACAATGACAATCGCCCGCTCAAAGGCGAACTCATCCCGGCGCGCCGGGACCAAGGCGCGGAGGGCTGAAATCTCTGCGCCTTCGTGCCTCTGCGTGAGATTTCCGGGCGCGAGATGCGAGAATGCGGTTGTCCTAGGGCCCGAACATAGCCCTCAAAATTCGGGTCAAGTTTTTTCCCCAGGTTCACCGATAGATACGCTGAGGCTGTGGGTCTCCGACCTTAAAAGGTCGGGCAGCCTGATTGAGGAGGCCGGTGTAACGGCGAGCACCGGCCTCTTTTTTTGCGCACCAAGTCGGGCCATCACGGCTGCGTCGTCGGCTGCCGAAGCGTGCGGATCAGCGCGGGATCGAGCCACACGAAGCGGTCCTCCGTCGCATAGTTCTCTCCGTAATCCACTTCCAGCGACAGGGTCTTCGCTCCCGCGAGCGGAAGCAACACGAGCGGATAAATCCGGCCTGCTTTGACATTGACCCGTTGGAACGCGACCTTGTCGTCGAGATAAATTCGCACCGTCACGTCCGCCAGCGGGGAATCGGAATCGATTGCGAATTGCGTGCGGAAGCCGGCCCATTTCCCGTCCAGATCGTAAACCAGTTTTGAATAAGAATGGCAACCGATGCCGTGATGAAACGCCGGATATTTTTCCCGGATCGGCTTGTCGTCGGCGACGGTGCGGTCGAATCGGGTCGGGAAATTCTCGCTGAAGAACGGCTTGTAAATATTCTCAGCCGGCGTGCGAGCCGTGAGCCACTCGATGGGCCCATTGATCTGCTCGATTCCCGCGACCGTGGCCGCATCGATCTGCCGGCTGTTCTTGTCATCCATAGAAATGGTGAGCTTATCGCCCACGAGCGCCACCGACTGAACAGTCAACGATTCATCGCCGGTGAATTGCACGCGGAACATACGCCCCCGCGGCGCATTCGGGTTGGCCGGCGCGGTGGAGAACAGGACCGCGGTGATGGAATCCCACGGAAGCGTTGGCGTGCCGTCGGCCGCTTGGATCGTCACTCCGCCAGGCGCGATCTGCGTGATGATGCCATGAGTGGTATCACCGTTGGCAAGGCGAACGATGTCGTCGGGACGATTCTGGTCGAGATCGGCCACGCTTGATCCACTTCGGATGATCGCCAGAAGCGAATCGATCGGAAAATTGATTTCCCCCAGCCGGGCGTTTTGCCAATGAAGGGTATCGCTGCCGAGCAATATCGGCTCGCCGCTGAGCGTGTCCCCACGGCGGAACACCAGCGACAATCGTCCGGTTGGCGCGGACGGCGCTACCGCATTTTGCGAAAGTTCCAGCACGTCGTCCCAAGGCAGGACCGTCGCCGACGAATTCTCAGCGATATGAATGCCGGACGCATCGATGGATCCGACCTCCACCGAGCGTGAATTGAATTGGGCATCGGTCAGATTCCAGATTGCAGCGACAGCCGAAGATGCAAAAGAAATAGATAAAACGAAAAGAATTATTGCCACAGATGAAGACCGATGCACACAGATGGGAAGAAGGCGCCGGCCGAGTTCTCCCCGCGTCCCATCTGTGTGCATCTGCATTTTCATCTGTGGCCAATTCTCTTAGCTTCCCGGCCCCTTGCCATTGAACACCGGCAAATAGCGATTCGGCATTTGCAGAATAATCAGGGCCATCGCGGTGCAGTAATCGGGATCGACCTCCCCTTCCCAGTTGCCGACGACTCTGTTCTGCCGCGCGACCAGAAGGTCGCGGATGGCCGGATACCATTCCTTCCAGTATTTTCCGCCGGCGAGAAACATGGCCTGCACGGCATAGTATTGCCCGTAGAAGAAATGCCCCTGCTCATCAACCTGGTCCCGGCCCGGGATGAACCGGGACAAATAATCGAGCCCGCGCGTGACGCCGTTGTCCTCGAATTTGCCGGCATAATAGAGCGAAGCCGTCCCCGCCGCCGTCCGTGCAAAACCGCTTTCCCCGCCGGTGGCCTGATAACTGAAGCCGCCATCCGGATTCTGGCAGCGTTTGACGTACGCCAGCGCGCGGTCCATCACTCCCGCATCGGTCTTGATCCCTGCATCGCGGGCCGAGCGAAGCGCCATGATCTGGCAGATCGTCACCGAGATATCCGCATCCACCGGCGCCGGCTGATAGCGCCAGCCGCCTTCGGAGTTTTGGCATCGCTCGATCAGACGCACCGCCCGCTGCAGGTTTTCCTTGATCTGGTCATCACCATTCATTCCGTACGCTTCGCCGATGAACAGCGTCGCAAACCCGTGCGAGTACATTTCGCCCTGCGACGCATTGGTGGTGAACAGGCCCGATTCCTGCTGATTGCGGCAGATGAAATTGACGGCTTTGCGAACGACTTCGCCGTATTTCCCCCGGCCCGGAAGATTGCCGTCCGCCATGAACGCGATGCCCGACAGCGCCGTGATGGCCGCGGTGGCCCCGTACGCGCCGGAGTTGCCGAACGATCCTTCATTGTTTTGCCGTGAGGCCAGATATTCCAGCCCCTTCTCCACCGCGGCTTGCTGCTGGGGCGTGATTTCGCTCAGCGGCTGATCCGACCGATGCGCGGGCGGGGGCGCATTGGGGGGATCGGCCAGCGCGGCGGAAGCGAGGCACAGAAGGGCGAGAAGAGACGACGAGACAAAGAGACCAAGTGGCGAAGTGAAATCTCGCGCGCACTTCGTCTGGTCGTCTCTTGGTCTCGTCGTCTCTTTCCACAGCTTCCACATACTTGCGGCCTTCCCGTCCTACTGCGCCTGCCGATTGCCCAGCGCCTGATAATACTCGTCGATATACTCCTTGAATTTCTGCACGGGCTTTTCGCTGGCGGCCTCAATCACCGCCGCCCGCTGCCGCGGCGAGAGGGCGCCCCACTCCTTTAGACTCTGCGTGATGTCGGTTGTCGGCGTACCGCTGGTGTCCACATCGTGGCCGTTTACGCTGACCGACGCGGGGGTATGACCGGCGCTTCGAGCTTGCTGCTGGCCTTTGGCGCTGTTGTTGGGCGACTGGCCGTTCGCCTGCGCGTCGCTCGGCTGGGCACCCTGCTGCGGCTGCTGACCCGAGGGGTTTTTACTTTCGGCTTCCTGTTTCCGCGCCATGTCAATCAGCGCATCGAGATTCTGCAAAATTCTCTTCTGAACTTCCTGCGTAACTTTGCCCGGATCGTGATCCAGCGCCAGCCTTTGCCGCGAACGCGCCATCCGCTGCCCGGCGAGGGCGATGTCGTTCTTCGCCGGATCGGGATTCGGCGAGCCGTCACCCTGCAAAAGATTCTGCGTCAGTTCCTGGTCGTCAATGTTCTCGCCGCTGGCCTCTTCCGGAAGCTTATCCTTGGGATCGGGCTCGGGCCCCAGCTTGGCTTGGCCATGGCTGGACTTTTGAACAAGCTGGTCCAGAAGATTCCGCAACTCCCCCTGCCGACCGCCCAGGGCCACCAGAACCGGATCCTGATTGTTCCCCTGCTGGCTGATGGTGACGGTCGCCTTATTCACCGCTTCCTGCAGGCGCTTCAGAAGCCGAAGCTCCGCTTCCGTTGGAAGCGTCTCGCCCGAGTGGCCGCCGCCGCCGCCGCCTCCGCCCTTCCCATTCTGCATCGCGAAGGGAATCTGCTTGGGCTTAACTAATAGGCTGTCGATCATCGCCTGGATTTGCTCCTCGATCTGCGTCTGCTGGGCTTGCGTGACCACATCCGTCCGCGGTTTGGCCAACTCCTGCCGAACTGATTTCATCGAAACCGCGATGTCGTGGTTCGCCCAAACGTACACAATGCTGTCGAGGCTGGCCAGATCGTTATCCAGCTTGTTGATCTGATCGACGAGCACGCCCTGCCGCGGCGGAAGCTGGCCCAGAAGGATCGCGTCGCGGTGTCCAAGCTGTCCATCGGGTGATCGCGGCGCCTTGTCGATCGCAACCGTGTCGGAATCAATCTTCTTCTGCTTATCCAAAATCTTCTGATACGCCGCCCGGATCGTATCTTTTTTCTTTTGATTCAGCGCCTCGTTGTTCTTGGCCGCCTGATCGTCGATCAACTGCTTTGATTTTTCCAGCGACGCCAGCGCCTCCACCTGTGGTGGATCGTACGCGGCCGCGAGGCGCTGCTGATCGGCACTGTTATCATCCCGCAGCGCCGTGATGGCCCGCCCCATGCGATCCGCGGCGCGATTCAGTTCCGCAACGATCGACGCCCCATCCGGAAGCGATTCTGCCGACTTCGACGCCCCGCGCGTATTCCGTTCCGTCTGTTCCTGCAGCCGGCCCTGCGTGTCCAGATCGGGCGTCGGCGGAAGATGATCCTTGGTCCGCTCGGCCAGTTCCAACAGGTGATCGATCACCTTGGGATCGACAGTCTTCAGTGCCGCACCTCCCCGCAGTGCGAGATTGTCGTAATTCAAACCGCCCTGCTGGCGCAGAAGATTAGTCATCTGCTCCTGCAGGTCGGCCAGTTGCCGGGCCAGTGCCGCGAGTTTGCGCTGCTGCGCTTCCTCCAACTGATGGATCATCATCTGCAAGCCGATTTCCACTTGCGCCTGCGACTGCTGCGCGCTGGCCTGCTGATTTTGCCGCTGGGATTCGGCGCTGGACTGCATCTGCGACGCGACGTTCTGCTGCTGGCCGGTCTGGGCAGCCTGCTGCATCGCCTGAGATGACGACGGATCGGTCTTGGAAAGCTGATCCGCCGTCTGCTGCATCTGATCCAGCGTTTTTGACGTTTTATCCGCCAGCGCTGCCTGCGCATCCGCGTTGGCCTGCTGCGCTTTCCGATCCTGCGGCTGCATCTGATCCGGCGTTTTGCCAAGATTTTTGATACCGATGTCGTTGCTCGTCTGGCTGATCTGCCGCTGCTGATTTAGGATGTCGTGCAACTGCTGGATCGCCTGGGAAAGGCCGCCGGCATCGCCCATGCGCGACACCATCTCGTCCAGCCGATCCGCCGCGTCCTGCTGATTGTTTTCGGCTGCCGCGAGCTGCGCGTTGCGCGCATCGGTTTGCTCCTTCTGCTTGGCCGGATTGGTCTGGGGATCGGATTTCTGATTTCTCGCATCGTCCACCTGCGCGGCCGCATCCTTCATCGGATGCTCGGCAACCTGATTCAAATCGTCGCGGACATTTGCGGCGACGTTTTTGAGGTCCTGGGCCGTCGAGCGATTTTCATCCATCCGTTGCAGAAGCGCGTCCAGCTTTTCCGCCGATTGCTTGGCCTGCGAAGCGGCCGTCGCCTGCCGACCCACCAGCTCCTGCGCCTGCTGACGATCCGCCCGCGAGAATTGCGGCTGAGATTGCGTTTGGTGATGCAGGTCTTCCGTCTCAGCCTTGAGGCTCCGCTGCGTATTGCGAATGCCCTTAATTTCTTCGCGCACCTGCCCCACCAGATCGTTCATGAGCGAGGTAAACTGCTCCTGACTCATGATCGTGATGCGGTATTTCCCGCTGGAAACGGGATCGTGATATTTCCCCTCCAGCGCGAAATTGTCTTGCGCTTCCAGATGATATTCCAGAACGTCGCCGGGCTTGAGGGCCGGATGGGCCGCGAGCTTCGACAAATCCCACGGGAAATCCAACTGCCACCGCCGCCGGTCTCCCGCCGATTCCACTCGGTTCCACCCCACGCCGTTCGCGGGCCGGCTGTCGCTGATGAGATCGAACGACCCAAGCAGCACCGGCTTTTCGCCCAGGCGGTACACCAAAAGTTTCAGCGATTTGATGGCGTAATCATCCTCTGCGATCGCGCGCAGCGGAATGACCGCCTGCGGCGTGCATTCCTCGTTCCGCGCCGGCCGAGTAATCTGCACCGAAGGCATCTGGTCCGGCCGGACGATCACTTGAAAATCCGCGCTGTCCGCATTGGCGAACCCATCGCGATCCAGCGCGTGAATCAGAAACGCCGTCGAATCCCGGGCGATCCAACGGCCCACCACCGTCGAACCGGACGGGGCATCCCAGGCAATCTCCGGCAGCTTGCCGCCTTGTTCCCCAATCGAAACCGACGCCGGATGTGCCGGGTCAAGCTCCTTGTTGAACATCACTGTCATCGTCAGGGTCGATCCGTAAGTGACCGTCGCCGGCGTCGTGTCGATCGCCACGGGCGTCGCCGGCTCGTTCACATAGGAGGGGGGCTGCACCAGCAATTGCGCCGACGTGATGCCCAGTCGCTGAACAATCGCGATGGTTTTGGGCGGCGTGGAATCATCCCCCGATTCGATCCAAACCTTCATCAGACCCCTGCTGGCCCCCGCGTCGAGCCACGCATCCGGGCTCGCCGAATAAATGCCATCCGCTCCCCGCGTCATGATCTCGGTCTCGGTCCGTCCGTCGCCGTACTGGTAATACAGCCGCGCCTCGCGCGAGGCCCTATCTCCTTTTATCAGTCGAATCCGCACATCCACCGGCCGGCCGACCGGAATGCGCTGCGGAAGATCGGCAACCATTTCGATCTGCACGCGCTTGGGCCAGGGATGCTGGCCAAAAGGATTGATCAGTCGAGACAGTGCCGGCGAAAGATAGCTCTGCCCGGCGAGCGCGCCCAGAATAATCAGAACAATAATCGCCCCCCCGCCGGCCGCGAATGATTCCCACACGGGTTTGGTTTCAATCGCGCTGTTGAGATCGAATCGCCCAGCCAATTCCGTCGCTTCGGCAACCACCTTCGTCTTCATGACCTCCGAGCCTGGAATCCCCTTGGTGACGAAATCGACGGTGCTGCGCAGACGGTCTTTGAAATCGGGAAACGCATGTTCCAGTCTTCCCGCGATATCGGAAAGTCCAAGGCGCGACATCGCGGGCCGAATTACCCAGCGCGCCAGAACCCGGCACAGACAGAATAATGCGGCCACCATCAGAATGATCCGCGGAATCGGCAGCAGGTTGAGCAGGTAATCCAGAAGAACCGTTGCCAGCAGAAGCCCCGCCGCGGCGGCGACGACGATGCCCACGCCGTACAGGACGCTCAGAAGCCGAACCCGGCGCCTGAGCGATTCCAGCGTGTTGATGAGTGCCGTGGGGGGCATTGCAGTTCCGTGTATTTTCTCTCTTCGAGCGTCCAGCCCGGCGTGTGTTCACGCCGGGCTAAATGGAAGTAGGGTCGGTCTTCGCGATTCCGGACCGGGCCTTTGTACGTTCTTAGAGCAAGCCGACCATTTTACGCACGATCCATTCTATCGTGATTAAGGTCACAAAAACGACCATGACCAACGGAGCATTCCAGAGCGGCTGGGCGGTATCGATGGGAATCACTTTCGCTGCCGAGCGAATCTCCGCAAGCTTTGGGGCCGCCTGCGCGAATGGAATCGGCGATTCGGTCGCCAGACGATTCAAAAATGATGTATCCACTTGCGGCTCCTGCAACTCCATGTCTGGCTGTGCCACCTTAAACGATATCGTCGAATCTTCGCTGGTAAGATGGGGTAATTTCGCGCTGAATTGTCCTATCCGATCCGCTGTAAAACTGCCGCTGTAAATCGTGCTTGCCGCGTCCTGCCTTTGCAAATCCAGCCTGCGAACCGCCTGCCCCGTCGCATCATCGATGATTTGGACGGTCACCGGCGGGGAAAGTTGCTGAATCAAGTCCGGTGACAATGGCTGAAGCTGGATGGTCACCTGCTTGCCCAACTCATATACATCCCGGTCTGCGGTAAATGTCATCTTCCGCTGCCCGATTTTTCGGCCACGGGCCAGATACCGGAGTTGCTGCACCCAATACGTGTTGAAGACCGATTCTCCGGTGTAAAAACGCCATCGCCAGGAATCATCGATGGCCGAGAAAATCGTCCGCCCCGTCCCGTACGCTCCGATTACCAGGATCGGCGCCTTGTGATCGTCCGGCCCCAAATCAGTCGGATGCTCCGCCAGCGTGATCCCCACGCCCGGCTTAATCATGACGCCCCGGCAATACCAGAAGATCGGGGGAAGATGATTCTTGACGAATTCCTCATTCGCGGCCCATTGGGGAAAGAACCGGAAGATCGGATAATGCGCCGCCGCGCGAGTCAGCACCGGCCGGAACCCTTCGGTAATGCTCTGACGCTCGTCGTCGGCTTCCGTGTGCGTGATGATCACCGGCAGGATGGATTCGATCGGCGTGTTGCGATAACTCTGCGGCGACCAGCGCGGCCCGGCCACCATCGCAAACCCGCCCCCCTTCTTGCTCACGAAATCCGACACCATCTGCAACTGCGCATCGGTGAACTGCCTCGGATCGACATCGCCCATGATGACCACGTCGTAATCCAGCAGTTGATCCATCGATTCCGGAAACGCCGTGATCCGCCAGGAATCCTGATGCTGTGGCCGATTCGGATCATCGCTCCCTTCCTGCCGGAACGATGGATCGGCACTCGTGAGCAGACAACTGACCTTGATCGTCTTATCGCGAAGCAGGCTATTTTTCAGATACCGATAATCCCAGCGCGGATATCCATCGACGTAGAGCACCGTGATATTGTCATCCAGCACATCCAGCCGGGCCGGATGAAAATTGTCGGAATCATCCATCTCGCCCGGCTGGGGCTTGGCCTCGACGACGAGATTGGCGACCGGAATGTCGGCCTCCGTCGGCTTGAACTGCAAATCGGCGCCGAACGGCTTGTCATCCACCGCTTCGACGGTCTGGGTGATCTCGTTTCCGGAATCGTCCAACACCGGCACGTTCACTGTCTGTCCGTTTTGCCTGCTCTGGCGCAGCAGGGCCAGGGTGATCGGATGATTCGGCTCATAGCCGCTCGCCTGCAACGTGACGTGCAAATTTGTGTAATCATTCACAAACGCGGTGTCCTCAAAAGTGACCGACTGCACCGCGATGTTCTGCGGCATGTGATCCGAACCCACCGCGATGGGGAATATGTCGACCCCGAACGCTTTCACCGCCGCCAGCGCATCCGCCGGCGCCTGTGCCGGAGTCTCGCGCCCGTCGGTCAGCACCACTACACCCGCCAGTCGCTGACCCTGCAAATCCTGCAGCACGTTGGTGAGCGAAGACACCACTTGCGTCCCGTTTCCCTCCGGCTTGAGATCGCGCAGCGCATCGACTGCATCATCGACCGCAGTATCCGACTTGCGGCTGGTCGGCTCTGAAGTGGCGCCGCTCGGACCTGGAATGTTGGCGATTTCTTTGGGTCCCCTGCTGAAATCGTAAATGCGCACGTCGTGAACCGCCGCGAGTTGCCGCAGCAGCCGGCCATCCTCGCCTCCGAGCAGATCGACCACCGCATCCAGCCGGCTCGCGGGTTTGCCATCGGCCAATGTCGCGTCTTTCACCTTCATGCTGATGCTGTCGTCGACGAGAACGGCCAGGACAGACGGCTCCCGGCGGGCTTGCCCCAGCGTCAGCACCGGACGATTCAGCAGCAGCAGAACCAATCCCAGCAGCGCCCCGCGCAGAATGCCCAGGATCAAGCGTGTTCGTCGCGTTCGTCCTTCACGCCGATAGATCGTCACGACCAGCGCCGCCGATAGAACGATCAGAATAAAATTCCAAACCGCCGCCCCACCGACATACTGCTGCAACGGCCAGCTCGGGTTGAACTGGAGCGTGAAATGTCCTTGCCGGCTCAGAAAGCCGCTGGGAAGCCCAAGGATGATTTCAAACAGACGATGCATGGATTTAACTCTGACCCGAAGCCGCGCGCGTCATTCCCGATACGCGCTGATGCCCAAACCGCATGGCTAGAACGCATTCCAGGCCGAGCAACACCAGAACCGCCAGCATAACTCCCCACCCCAAATCCCTTCCCTGCTCCGCCAGCACCGTCTGAGCGGGGACCGAATCTCCGAGCATCTGCACATTGATGTCCCCCAGCGCCTTTTGCACCTCCGCATCGTCGATCGTCCGCACGTCCGCTTCCTGCGCTGCCGGAACATTCACCGCGATCTTGTAATTCTCCGCGCCCGTGGACAGCGAATAAATGCCGGGCTTCTTCAGCGGTTTGCTGACATAAGCGGATTGGCCATAGAACACGGATTTGTTATCGGAAACGGTTTGCAACTCCATCGGATATTCAACCTGATTCACATCCTTCAAAACCGGCGTGCCGGTGAGCTGTATCGACGGCGGAATCATCAGCGGACTTTCCACTTCAATATTCATCCACGAATCGTCTCCGCTGGTCGTCCCGAGCAGCAGCATGTGCATCAGCGCCGGATACGCCGGGTGCGGCATGAACGTCGTCCATTCCGCGTTGGGATCGGCGCTGGTTGCATAGAAAACCACCTGGCCCGCGCCCAGCGTAGAAACGGTGATGGCGGGATCCTCCGGCTGATTTGCGGCATTGTCCGGCGGCAGGAAATTCAAAACGCGCTGAGCGGGCGATTTCGCCGCCAAATCCATCTGCCAATAACTGTATATTTCCGCCGATTCCATCCCCGTGTCTTCCTGGTTCTGGAAATCCGCCAGCAGCCGATTCAACGGCCGATGTGGATTGAAATCGAATCGTCGCGGCTGCTCATCTCCCGAAACCGTGATCCGCTTGGTCAGCGGGCCGGGGAGAAGATGATGCTTGTACAGCGTCGCGTTGTAATTCTCCGCCGTCACCGGATCGCCCATGAACAGCATCAGCGTCCCGCCCTGGCGAACGTATTGTTCCAATTGATCAGCTTGTGATTCCTGGATTTCGCCCACGCCGCACAGGCAAACGCAACGATAGTTCCCCAGAATCTTATTGCCCAATTCCAGATCGCTGATTCGTTCGGTGGCCACATAACCGGTGGATTTGTTGTCGCCTGATCCAAAACCGCTCGGATTCAAAGCCGCGTCCAGAAAAGCTCCGCTGGAGCCCTGGCCTCCGACGCCGCGTTCCCCTTCCACGATCAGAACTTTGAGCTGGCTCACGACATTGATGACGCGGTAGCGAACATCATCCACCGGCAAACGATTGTCGCTCACGAGCGAAGCCGTCACGACGTGAATTCCGCCGGTCAGGTTGTTGGCCGTGATTGTCTGCGGCGACGCCGCGGCGGTCGGATGAACATTCACAATCCCCGGCGCGAGCGTCACGCCGTCCAGCTTCAGCAGCAGTTTCGGATCGGTTGGGGCCGGCCCGTATCCGCGAACGTCGGTCACGAAATTGGCGGCGAACCGGCTGGTAATCAGCGAATCCGCCGGCTTCAAACCGACGATCGCCTGATTCCACTGCCCGGGTTTGCCAAGATCGAAATGCGTGATCCCGCTTTTGTATAGATTCGCCAGTTCCTGCCCGAGTTGATGCATGACATCGCCCCGTGATTCCCACGCCACGCGCGTCGAATCGTCGATCAGGTACAGGCTCTTGTTGCTGTTGCCCGGCTCGCGGCGGGCGATGTCCCGCGCCAGAGTTAGCGCACCGGCTTCATCGGTTGCGCCCCAGGATTGATCGATCCGATCCACCGCATCCTCCGCCGCTTTCAAATCGTAAATCGGAGAGCCAATGATCTCCCTCGGCGGCGAAGATGCGGTGACGATCGCAACCGATTCTCCGCCGGAGGAAAGCCGGTGGATCAGCGCCTTGGCGATGATCTTCGCCTGATCCAGATGGGTCTTTGCCTCCGCCCGGCCAGCCTGGTACGCCATCGAATAACCGTTGCCGATCACGAAAACGTGAAGCCCTGTCCGCCGGCCGGCTAAATCGGCAAGGCTGCTGTCCTGGCATCCCAGCGGGCGCGACAGGGCCAAACCCAACAGCAGCAAAACCGCGCACCGCGTCGCCAGAAGAAGCAGTTGCTCGAAGCGCAATCGGCGGCGGTTCTTTTTCATCGCCCGGAGCAGAAACTCCATTGCCGCCCACTGGACGATCTTGAATCGCCGCCGATTCAAAATGTGAATGACGATCGGCACCGACACCAGCGCCGCCCCCGCCCAGAGGAACAGCGGCGAAATCAGCCCAAAAGCCAGCGGCAATCGGTAGGTCATAACGAGCCCCACGGCGCCATCAACGAATGCTTGCCGCTCGAACGGCCAAAAAGCTGCTCAAAACTACGTCCAGCGGTTGCCGGCTGTTCACCTGCGTGAAATCAATGTGCATCCCGCGGCACATTTTCTTGATCTGATCGGTGTAAGCGGCCAGTTCAGCCAGATAGCCCTGCCGGAGGCTTTGCGGCTCGGTGAGCAACTCGCCCATCTCTTCCAAACCCTTGAACAGCGTCACGTCTTCAAACGGGAATTCGATTTCCATCGGATCCAGAATCTGGAACGCGATCACCTCATGCTTGCGATAGCGAAGGTGCCGCAGGCCATTCTGAACGGATTCCATGTCGTCGAAAAAATCGCTGAGGAAAACAATCAGGCTGCGATGCGTCAGCTTTTCCGCGAGCTGATCGAGCACCCGGCCGGTGCCGGTTTTTTTCAGCCGCGGAACCAGCAGAAGCTCGTGCGTGATGGTTTTCCACTGGGCCGGGGAATTGCTCGGCTTGAAATATCGCCGCAGTTCGTTGTCGAAGATCGCCAGCCCCACGGAATCCTGCTGCTGAATGGCCAGATACGCCAGCGCCGCCGCGATGGCCGTGGCGTGATCATACTTGCTCCAGGCGCTGGACCCCTCGCCGATGGAGCTGTATCCCATCGATTCGCTTGCATCCACCACGCAGATGAGATGGAGATTGGTCTCCTCAAGGTATTGCTTCAGATAAACCTTGTCGGTCTTGGCAAAGACCTTCCAATCAACGTGTCGGGTGTCGTCGCCGGGTACGTACTGCCGATGCTGGCTGAACTCGACGGAAATCCCCTGGTACGGCGAGCGATGCATCCCGGCCATCAGCCCCTCGACGATCAGCCGGGCGCGCAGATCGAGAGAAGCGATCCGCGCCAGGGTGTGCGGCTCAAGATATCGGCGATAATCGGTGGCGAGTTCGGACACGCTTGATTTCATTTGAAGAAGAAGGCAATCAATACGCTAATCACGACCGCAGTTAATAGGATCAGCAGCGATATCCAAATATAGAGAAGAGTACTGCCCCGTACCCTGCCATCCTCATCGCCGCGTTTCGCAAGGATGCGATCCATGAATTCAAGGATCGCGCCAGCGACAAATCCAAGAAAAGTCGAGCCGACAACACAACCTACGGATACGCCGATTTTCCACAGCAAGCTCTTGCTCGAATCATTATTCCATGCTTTAACTACACCGTAGACCCCGCAAGCGAACCCTGGAATCCCGCAAAGAAATATGCGACGCCACGGTGACTTGGCTTGCGACAGTGCATCGTCAAGTTTTCGCCGCGTTTTAGCTGAAATATAAGCCATTTGTCTATCCGCAAGCTACGGATGTTTACGCCGCCGGCGCATCCTTGATCATCTTCGCCGCGGTTCTGTCCAGCTCCTCGTATTGTTGGCGCGGAATGAATTCCAAAAGCCGCCGCACGATCGTGTCGCTCTTCACGCCCTCGGCCTCGGCGTTGAAATTGGTCACGATCCGGTGCCGCATCACCGGCAACGCCACCTGGCGAATGTCTTCCGTGCTGACGTGATAGCGCCCCTTCAGCAGCGCCCGCGCCTTGCCGGCGAGGATCAGGTATTGGCTGGCCCGCGGCCCCGCGCCCCAGCCGACGAATTCATTCACGAAATCCGGACATCCGCCTTCGGTCCGGCGCGTCAGCCGGCTGAATTGCAACGCGTAGCGGATCACATGGTCGGCCACGGGCACTTTCCGCACGATTTCCTGAAGCTGCATGACATCTTCGCCGCTTAACACGTGTTTCAGCTCGATGGTTCGCGACATCGTCGTCAGGCGGACAATCTGAAATTCCTCGTCCTCGGATGGATACCCCACGTTGATGTTGAACATGAACCGGTCGAGCTGCGCCTCCGGCAGCGGATACGTCCCCTCCTGCTCAATCGGATTCTGCGTCGCCAGCACAAAGAACGGCTGCGGCAACCGATGCTGCTTTCCCCCCGCGGTCACCTGATGCTCCTGCATCGCCTCCAGCAGCGCCGCCTGCGTCTTGGGCGGCGTCCGATTGATCTCATCGGCCAAAATCACGTTCGCGAAAACCGGCCCGCGGACAAACCGAAGCTGCCGCCCGCCGGTGATCTTGTCCTCTTCGATCACTTCCGTTCCCGTGATGTCCGACGGCATCAAATCCGGCGTGAACTGAATGCGGTTGAAGCTCAAGCCAAGCGTCTGCGACAGCGTGGAAATCAGCAAGGTCTTCGCCAACCCCGGCACCCCCACAAGCAGCGCATGCCCCCGGCAAAACAGCGCGATCAATAGTTCCTCAATAACGCCCTCCTGGCCGACGATCACCTTGGCCAGTTCCGATTTCATGTCCTGATGGCTTTTCTGGAGCTTTTCGATTGCCGCCAACTCATCGGCGGCGAGTTTAGCGGCCGGAGGGACGATGCCAATTTGCGATTCCATGGGGCGCACTCCTTGTCTGATTCTTCGCTGGAACGGCTTCGCTACGAGAACAGTTGTTTTTATCCCAACAACCGGGAACAATCCATAGACGCGCCGGCGGCCGGCGAGTTTCAAATGCCTGAATTACCAGAAGTTGAAACCATTGTGCGCACCCTGCGGCCGAGCTTGCTGGGCCGGCAGTTCGACGCCCTGCGCGTTATTCGCAAGGACATCGTCCGCCCACTGGGGGCCGACCTGGGTTCAAAAGCGTTGCATCGCACCATTGTCCGTTTGCTGCGTCGCGGGAAGAAAATTGTTTTTGAATTTGACGATGCCGCCCGGTTTTACATTCATCTCGGAATGAGCGGCCGACTGACGCTGGATCGTCCGGACGCCGCGATCCGGCCGCACACCCACATGATCCTCCAATTTGGCCAGCAAGAGCTGCGCTTCGTCGATCCGCGGCGATTCGGCGGCGTGTTCTGGCTCGGAACCGATCAGCCGGCCGATTCCGATCTGGGGCCGGAGCCGCTGAAAATGTCTGCCCGCCAACTGGCGGCCCGTCTGGCCAAAACGCGACGCGCGATCAAGACGGCCCTGCTCGATCAAAAGCTTCTCGCCGGATTGGGAAATATCTATGCTGATGAATCGCTGTTCGCCGCCGGCATCGATCCGCGGACTGCCGCCGATAAACTTTCCCGCGCCGAAATCTCGCGTTTGAATCGAAGCATCAAAGCCGTTTTGAATCGCGCCATCCGGCATCGGGGCAGCACGCTAAGGGATTATCGCGACGCCAACGGCCTGCCGGGCGATTTTCAGAAAATTCATCGGGTTTATGATCGGGCCGGCAAACCGTGCCTGGTTTGCCGCACACCGATTGAGCGGATTGTGCTCGGCGGCCGCTCCACGCATTTTTGTCCGAAGTGTCAACGCAATAAAAAAGCTCCGAACGTACATCCGGAGCATCGAAAATCCTGAAGCTTTCGCTCAGTCCAAACTATTTCAGCAAACCTTCCTTCTTCGCCATCGCCATAACCAGATCGATGACCCGGCTGCTGTAGCCCCATTCATTGTCGTACCAAGCGACGACTTTGAAGAAATTCGGATTCAGTTCGATTCCCGCGCCGGCGTCGAAAATGCTGCTGTGGGAATCGCCGAGGAAATCGCTCGAAACAACCTCATCTTCCGTGTAGCCCAGAATTCCCTTCATCTCGCCTTCTGAAGCTTTCTTCATCGCCGCGCAGATTTCCTTGTAGCTGGTGGACTTGGCCGTCTTGAAAGTCAGGTCCACCACCGAAACATTCGGCGTCGGCACGCGAAAAGCCATGCCGGTCAGCTTGCCCTTCAGTTCAGGCAGCACCAGCGTGACCGCCTTGGCGGCGCCGGTCGCGGCCGGAATGATGTTCTGGCCCGCACCACGCCCGCCACGCCAATCCTTTTTGCTCGGACCATCCACGGTCGGCTGGGTCGCGGTCGTCGCATGGACGGTGGTCATGAGCCCCTCGGCCAATCCGAAGTTGTCGTTAATCACCTTGGCCACTGGAGCCAGACAGTTCGTGGTGCAAGAAGCGTTGGAGACGATCTTGTCCTTCGACGGGTCAAACTTGTTCTCATTCACACCCATCAAATAGGTCGGAATCTTCTCCGGATCCTTGCTCGGAGCGGTGATGATGACGCGCTTGGCGCCGGCCTTGAGGTGGTTTTCCGCACCGGCATAGTCCGTGAACAAGCCCGTGGATTCGATGACATATTCCGCCCCAAGCTGCTTCCACGGCAACTCAGCCGGATTTCGCACCGAAACGCATTTGACGAACTTGCCTTTGACGACGATGCCGTCTTCCTTCGCCTCCACGGTCCCCTTGAATTTTCCGTGCGTCGAATCGTGCCTGAGCAGATACGCGAGATTGTCCGGTGGAACCAGATCGTTGATTCCAACGAATTCCAGATTCGGATTGTTGACGCCGGCTCGGAAGACCAGCCGGCCGATGCGGCCAAAACCATTAATGCCAATTTTCAAGGCGGGCATACACTGAACTCCTTTTAAATATTGAAAAAAAGCGAAACCGGCCCATGAGCCGGTTCAGGCTTTACACTAGGGAGCGCCAGAACACGTGTCAAGGATTCCCGGAAATGCACGACTCCCAGGGGTCTTAAAAGCCATCCAAAAGCTACGATAGCGCTCGTCGATTGGGATCCGGTGGTGACAACTTCCCCGTTTTCGATAGCGCCAGGGGCCAACTTGTTACTGTTACGGTTGCAGTGGGCCAGAAAATTGGAGAAGGCGCTGGGGCAGGTCGCGCAGAGGAACAGGCCCCTCGACAGGCTCGGGACAGGAAATTGGATGGTTGATGCGATGCCCCATTCGAATGCCCTCTATCTATAGGGCCAGGAGGTGAAAGTTTCGGTACCGTGCAGTTTGAATAATTAAATCTTTTCGGCGGAATCGCTCCGCATTCCGTACTCGGTTATGTCATCGAAAGTCGCACCTGCATACTTGACGATTCAAAATAGTGCGCCGTCACCCTGGATCGTCGCGGCATTCAAGCGACCAGCGGCGAACGGCTGACTGGCAAACAACCAACAATTCAGAGCAACGGTAGCCGCAGCTACGGTAGCCGCAGCTACGGTAGCCGCAGCTAATGTGGAGAATCTTCTCACGTACTTGACTCCTTCAAGTAGTTGCCATATCCGACAATGATTGTTGAAAGAATCAACACTGCCAATCCCACGGCGATCAACGCATGCGTCCTTTTACTGGTGCCTCGCCATTCCTTCAGAGCCACGCCCCAAAGCATGCTGAAGATGATGATACTGGCCATGTGCAACGTCCAACTTGAAAAGCCGTATTGGCCCATCTTGGTGGTACCCATCGTGTAGAAGAAAAATTGAAAATACCAAATCAATCCGGCGAGCGCCGCGAAGAAATAATTGGAGGCCATCGGCACGTTGTCACTGCCCTTCGACAGGTACTGGCTGGCAGTGCCGTTCTTGAGGTTCAAGATCGCGCACCAAATGAAATTGGTGGTAAAGCCGCCCAGCAGCACGATGATAAGCACGGGGAGGCCCTGCCAAATGTCGCTACGGCCCGATGAGAGCAATTGTTGTTGGGCGGCCTTGGCGATGGGGGAGCCGGCATCCAGGCCGAAGGCCATCGCGGCACTTAACATGCCGGCGAAGAGAGCCACCAACATTCCCTTGACGAAGCCGAATTCCTCGACGGTTGCAGTTCTCTGCCTCGACCCCAGTTCGCGCTCTTTGGACATGCCCGCCAAACCGCTGAAGACGATCCCAATCGTGCAAACCAAGATCCCCAGCAGCGTGACCTGACCGCCTCGGTTGGCGGCCATCTTGCTGATTTGTCCATGAAAAGCCGGCGGGATCAGCGTGCCGAAGATGGCGCACATTCCCAGTGCCACGGCGTAACCCAGGGCAATTCCCAGGTATCGCACTGAAAGTCCGAACGTCAGTCCCCCGATTCCCCACAATACGCCAAAGGCATACGCCCATAATAGACTCGACCTTGAGGATTCGCGGAAAATACTGGCGAGGTTGGGCACGAGAATAGCCGCGAATAAGATTGGCCCCAGTATCCAACTGAAGAATCCACCAACGAGCCAATACGTCTCCCAGGACCACTTCTTCACCGCCTTGTACGGAATGTAAAAGCTGGCGGCGGCAAGGCCGCCGATCCAGTGATACATCACCCCAGTGAACGGATTCGCCGTCACGTTCCTCGCCCTTCCCGCCGCCGCAATCAGCAGACCTGCATGCAATCGACATTCAACAGCGCGGCCAGCTTTCGAATCTTTCGGACCATGTGCCCGACGCCGACCGCGCAATGATGGGCCGGGCCGTGGCGGTTCCATTCATTGACGAATCGCCGGGCGCCGATGGAGAAGCGGTAACGGCTATTGGTATTTCCGATCTCCAGAATGGGTCCAGGCGCCGATTCCGCCTCCGCTGTGAGGAATTTCACCGATCCATCCGCCGCCTCCACCACCGAGAGCAATGTCACCGGCCCGTGTTTGACGGACATCTCTACCGACAGTCCGCGCCCGACCTTGCCGTGATACACCTGCAACGGCCGCACTTTCGTCTTGCCCTGCGCGATGGCGATGTGGCCAGGCCCGTCGTGGCCCATGAGCACCACGTCGTCGGTAAAATCCATCGCGTAATACTCCGTGAACGATCCGCCGACGCCGAAGCTATCGAGGATTTTCATGGCCTGTGCATTCTTGACCTCGTATTCCCCGGCGACTGGAATACCGCGGGCCGTCAACAGCGAATTGCCGAGAATGATCGAACTGATGGCGTCCTCATTGGCGGCGCTGCCGGTGCCCATCTGGTAATACGCCATCGAACCCAGATCATGCGCAGCCACCAGTCGATCGAGCGCGACCGACGTTCGGGCGGCGCGAGCCAACTCGTCAGAAGAACAATCCGGTTGTACGTCGAACTTTTCGCGAAACAGCGCGATCCGATCCGGAATCTCAGCATCGGCAACCAGGGCGCGCAGGCCAGCTAGTTCTTCGACCTCCATCATTTCCACGTGGCCGCCGAAGTACGCGCATTGGCGCGTAACGTCCGTGTAAATGTCGAGCATTCCGCCGTAGTAATGCCCCATCAGCCCGAGGCGGTTGTGCGACATGATCCCGGCAACGCGCGCAGCCTCGATCCAGTCATCCACCTCCAACCAGCATTCCGGGTCGTCGTCGAGCATCCCGGTGATCTGGTGGAACGTGATTCTGGCGCGGTTAAAGACGTTGGCGATCTCAGGCACCGGGCATGCCGCGCAGTGCGCAAGCCACTCCCCAGTCATGGCAGTGCGGTCGCCCATGCGATTGAACGCCGAGTAGTCGATCGCCGCCGCCGGCTGGAGGTTCAGTATGACCACCGGAACTTTGGCCCGCTGCACGACAGGCAACACCGTTGACGAGAGCGCGTACGTGGTCACGTAAAGAAAGATCAGATCGACGTCCGCCTGGCGGAATCGGTGGCCGGCTTCCATTGCCTTTGGAGGAGTATCAATAAGTCCCAGGTTGACCACGCCGATCTGCGGGCGAGCCAGCCGCCGCTCCACTCGCGCCAGATACCCTTCGAGCCGGTCCTTCAGGCCGGCGAATTGCGGCCAATAAGCATCCAATCCGATTCCGAACAGGCCAATGTTGGTCACCATGAACGACCTACATTAGCGGGAATCCCCCCGCATTCTCCATAGAATATTTGACCTTGGTCATATATAAAATGACCCATCATGCCGATCCCTGACTATGCAGCCTATCTTCCCGGCGGGCGGGTGGCCGATGCCTGGGGTGTCTCCCTCGAAGCGGCGGGCCATACGTGCATTCGCCCGGGCACCGCATACCCACCTGCGCCAGATCGGCACCCCGACGACCACATGCTCACTTGGGCGCGGGGTCGCGTTCTGAGCACCTACCAGATCGTCTACATTTCCCAGGGGAAGGGTCTGTTCGAATCATCCCGTGCCGGCAGGCGGCAGATCAGCGAATGGACTGCTTTTCTTCTGTTTCCGGGCGTCTGGCATCGTTACGAACCGCGTCAAAGCACCGGATGGGTCGAGGACTGGATCGAGCTTCGCGGGGCAGCGATGGATCGTCTGATGAGAAGCGGAGTCATCACGCCCGGACGGCCGGTTTTCCACATTGGACCGCAGCCGGAGATCATGGACGCGTTCCGCCAGTGTCACGAGGCGGCAAGGGCGCTGCCGCCCGGATATCATGCCGTCCTGGGAACGATGGGGCTTCAGATTCTGGCACGCATCATTGCAGCAGCGGCAACCACGCCGCGTAACGAAACCCGCCTCGGCAAGAGCATCAGGCGGGCGCAAACAATAATCGTCGACGCCGCCAACCGAGTGCTGGCCATGGAGGAGGTAGCCGAGCAGGTCGGGATGAGCTACTCGTATTTCCGCCGCGCGTTTAAGGCCCGGACTGGACTGGCGCCCAAACAGTATCACCTGCAAGCGCGCCTTCGAAGGGTGCAGGAAATGCTGACGAACACGGCCTGGCCCGTCCGGCACATCAGCAGCGTTCTGGCGTTCGACTCCCCGTTCCACTTGTCGGCTGATTTCAAGGCACGCACCGGCATGTCACCAACCCAGTGGCGGGCGCGGCTTGCCGCGGGCGGATGTTCTATCCCAACCAGCAGATAGACAATGCGGTGTAACGCATGATTCGGGTACATATTCGCTTTTAGCCGGCTCGCTTGCGAGCCGCGTTGGCGAGCAATGGGTCGGCCGCCACCATACGCGGCCCGCAAGCGAGCCGGCTAAAAACATTGATGCCCACCCGAATCGGGAATCCTGTTCGGAATTTGACGGACGGAAATCCGGGACAAGCGCAGTCGCACCGAAGGCTTTTTTGGAGTATATTGTCATGGAATCCGCTTGCGGCGTCCGCGGGGCGTTGTTTTCTCGTGTTGGAGTCTCATGTCCGGTGTTAGTCTTCCAGTTACGCGACCGCCCGGTCGCGCTTTGGTCGTTGGACAGCCGGCGTATCGCGGGGCTCCAGTGGCGGCATTGCAAAAACGGGGTTACGTCTGCACGGAGGTGGATGAGCCGTATGATGCGATGGTGCAGCTTTGCCGCCGGCCGCTGTTTTATGCCGCGGTCATTCTCAGCCTCAACAGTCTTTACCGCGAAGAACTGCCGATCATTACCAGCGTCAAGCGGCGGTTTTCGCACGTGGATATATGGCTCTCTGATACGGACGGCCGCCAGGCCGCGCTTGCCGAGGCGATGCGGCTGGGGGCCGATGGGCTTGTGGCCGAGGATGGGCTGCATCGAATTGCCGCCGCCGTTTCCCCGGCTGACGGAGATGGGCCGGCCGCGACTTCGGCACCGAATGTTGAGATTCCCGACTCCCCGGATGACGACCCGCCAAACCCCGATCCCGCCAAATCCCCGCCCGATCCGACCGAACTTTCCGGACCTCAGGACCGATCGACCGATCCTCTCCTGACCGCCGAGGAGCTGCGCGCTTTGTTGCAGGAAAGTCCCGGCCAGAACGCGGGTTAACCGCGTCACTCTTAACGAAAAAAACATTCATTTATTAGGTTGTTGCGGCATCCTGCGATGAATTTATCGCGTACAATGTCCACAGTCATGGTTCGTTTGTCTCATGAGCGAGTGCTGTTGATCGGCGATGTGGATCGTCAGATGTATTCGACGGTTACGCAGGCCCTGCCGACCGCCCAGGTCAAGTCCGTTCCCAGCCTCTTCGATGGAATTGCCGAGCTTTCGAACGAGCAGTACACGACCGTGCTGGCGTCGGTCGAGCCGATGGAGCGCCGGCCCGAAGCGGCCATGCGAACCCTCCGCGAGTTGAGCCGGGACGGTCGGCTTTTGTTGTTCGGACATCCCACGCTTGAGCCGTTGTCGCAAAAGATGATGGAGTTCGGCTGCGATGATTACCTGGTGACTCCCATCACCCCCGGCGAGTTGTTGGAGACCCTCGGCGCCCCCGCCCTGCGGCTGCGAAAAAATGGCGAGCACCCCGCGGATTCCGCACCGGCGGCCCCAACTTCGGATTCGCCTCCCGCTCCCGCTCCAGCTCCCTCCCCGCTGTCGCGCATTTCGATCTCCAACGTCGTGCTGGAGGCGATGCTCCAAACGCCTCAGGATCCGGTCGCGGCGATCATCAACCAGATCAATGCGGCATTGCCGCCGACGCTGAACGTATTTCTAACCGCCGCCGACGCGGCGCCTGCCACGCCCGCGGAAGGAATCATCGTCCTGTCGCGCCGGCCGTCAGAGCCGACGAACGGAACCCCAGCCGAGCCGGATGCGGCCTTCTTCGACAAAGCGGTCCATCTTTCAACCCCGGCCGACCACGATCGCCCGGCAGCCATGAATTTCCTTGCGGATTTGGCGGCCAATCTCGCCAAGGTCCAGTTGCTCCACGAACGTCACGCCGCCTTGCAGCGTTTGGCAATCACCGACGATTTGACCGGCCTGGCGAATGGCCGATATTTCCGCCAGTTCCTGTCGAAAGTTGTCGAGAAGGCCAGGATCAAGCGATTCCTGGTGACTTTGTTTCTCTTCGACATCGACAATTTCAAGCAGTACAACGACCAGTACGGCCACGGCGGCGGCGACGACATTCTCAAGCAGTTAGCGAACCTGATGCGGCGCTGCGTTCGCGATCATGATCTGGTCGCGCGAATCAGCGGCGACGAATTCGCGGTGGTGTTTTGGGACAAGGAAGGCCCGCGAACTCCGCGCGAGCCTCGCCCCATCGCCACCAATCGCACGCCGCAGGAACCACAGGATATCCTTGAGCGTTTTCGGCGGCTGCTATCCACCCAGGATTTTCCAGGCCTGGGGCCCGGCGGAAAAGGCTGCCTGACCATCAGCGGCGGTCTGGCGGTTTATCCCTACGACGCGCAGGATGTGAATAAGCTGATTGAAGCTGCCGACCAGCAACTGATGTTCGGCGCTAAGCGTGCGGGAAGAAACTCGATCCACCTCGTCGGCGGCGATTGCCTGCCCCCGATCGAAGACCCCATCGAACCCGAACCCCAGGATCCGTCCTGATCCTTCCCCACGTCAGGCATTAATCGCATTGATCTTCACCGACAATTGCGTCTGCCGATGTCCGATCTTCTTGTGAAATCCCTTGCGGCGTCTGTACTTGATGGTGTCGATTTTCTTCCCCTTCACGACGGTCACATCGCCGGTAACGGAAGCGCCAGCGACCGTGGGAAGGCCGATCTTCGGCTCCCCTTCGCCGCCGACGAACAGAACGCGATCGAAAGTAATCGTCTTCTGATCGCGCTCTTCCCGGTCGATGCGGATGACATCTCCCGTGGTGACTTTGTGCTGCCGACCGCCATCATCAATGATTGCGTACATCTGAAATCTCCGAGTGAACGAGGAGCGGGAATTTTGGCCATCTGACCGTGGATGTCAAGGGACGTTGCGGGAACCGCTCCGGCGAGTAGTATCTTAGTGCGACCATCCAGTGCCAGGGACGTTGGCGATGATTGGCCATTAAGAGTAAAAAGGTGAAGGATATGGTCAAGCGAATCACCCCTGATGCCCTCACGTTTGACTATACTTCTGCTTCAATCGGCGAGTCCAGGCTAATTCACGCTGATTGCTTCGAGTGGCTTGGTCGCGTTCCTGAAAACTCTTTACATGCGATCGTCACCGATCCGCCTTATGGCGTGAAGGAATATGATTTCGACCAACTTGAGAAGCGGGCAAATGGCAACGGGGGCATCTGGCGGATTCCGCCATCCTTTGATGGTCATACCCGTGCCCCGCTTCCCCGCTTCACGGCGCTGGATGCAGCCGAGCGTAAACGAGTTCGGCGATTCTTTGTCGAATGGGCGCGCGTAGCCACTCATGCGCTGCGCCCCGGCGGCCATGTCTTTATCGCCAGTAATGCATTCCTTGCACAAATGGTCTATGACTCGCTGGTTGAAGGGGGGTTGGAATTTCGCGGTCAAATCATCCGGACGGTGAGAACACTGCGTGGCGGAGACCGTCCCAAGAACGCTGAGAAAGAGTTCCCCGGCGTCTCATCCATGCCGCGAGGCTGCTATGAACCGTGGGGATTGTTGCGAAAGCCAATCCCCGAAAAGATGCGGCTGAGCGACTGTCTTCGGGAATTTAAGACAGGAGGACTACGGCGCACATCGGACGGAAAACCATTCAGCGATATCATCGCTAGCGAGCGCACGCCCAAGCGGGAGCGAACGATCGCGAACCATCCGAGCATCAAGCCCCAATCGTTTCTTCGCCGCATCGTGTACGCCGCGCTGCCGTTGGGCGAAGGGATCGTGGCCGATCCGTTCATGGGGTCCGGTTCTACTATTGCGGCCGCGGAATCGCTGGGCATTGCTTCGGTCGGTATAGAACGATCTTTAGATTATTACAAACTCGCGATACGCGGAGTTCCAAAGCTGTCGATGCTCAAGCAGGATGAACCTGGACCTATCAGCGCTGCGCCATGCGATTGTTTTCTCTTTTCGGCTGACCCTGACAAACGATAAATCCAGTTCGCTTCCATCTTTTCAAAACCCGATCGCTTCACGCTGGCGGTAATGGTTCTGCGGCTTGTCGGTGAACGGCCGGAGAATTGCCAGTCGGCTTTCGTGATCTGCGCACCAACGACCTTAAGAAATTGGAAGGGGATCGCGGGCTTATTGCCAATGACATCCCGTGGGCTGTTACATTCAAATACAAACACCAGCAGCCAGACGTCCTCCGCATTATGTCCCTGCCATCCGCTTAAATGATGGGACGCTTTTACCTCAATTCCCTTGTCGCCATGAAGGCAGGCATCTTTCGAATATATCCCAGCGGGCACAAGGTTGGGATGACCATTGTGATAATTATTTTTCACCAGGGTCTTACAGTGCTTTGGGATGGTCGCGGTCATAAACTCGCCAACGATGCTGCTGAAATTTGCCGGCATTAGGAATGATTCGAGCCGCTGGATTTTCTTTGTTCCCAGAGCCTGATTGATAAACCCCAAAAAATCTAAAAAGTCGTTCATCGCTCGTCCGATATGTTTAGGCTTTAGATCGTGCGGCAGAATTGCGCTCGGGTTGAAACCATCGGGATTGAGAGGCGTGGGGGTACACGCTTTCGTCTCAACGTCGCTTAGCTTCATGCTGCCGTGATCGGCGGGTGCGCGGATTTCTCTGCCACGATATAATTGGTTTAAGTTTATCGGACGCAGCGGTCGGGGAATTTCGACTTGGCACTACCCCCCGCCGACCGGCTCGGACGCGGCGCCCAGCAGCCATCTCGCCAGATTCTCCGCGGCTTTGCGATTCTCGATCGGCAAATCCGGAGTCTTCACATCGATGTACTCGTTGTAAAACCACGGATCGCCCACGGCGAAGACAAGCCCTTTGCCGTAATGTGCCGTGGCCATGATGACATCTTTTCCCTGGCCGCCGTCCTGCTTGTCGGCGGTCAGCAGCGGCTTGGCCGGGTCCTGAACCGTCAGTGTTGAAATCTCCTTCATGTAGATCATCTTCACGTCCTTGAAAAGCGGATGATCCGGAAGGTCACTGAATATTCCGCGGGCCATGTCACGGTGCGTCGGCACGGCGTTGCGCAGATCGCCGTTGAATTGGATACCGAATCGGCCGGCAAGCTGGTTGAGATGCTCGAATTCGCAATTATTCTTGTCGTTGGCGAACAGCGCCAGCACTCCCCCGTCGTTCACCCATCCCGCGATCGCGTCGATGGCATCCGGCCCAATGTAATTCGGCTGATGATGCGCCGCGTTTTTCTCGGTGCTGGGGTTCACGATGATGTAAATCGAAATTCGATCCAGGTCGTTGCGCGTCGGGGCTTGGGTCAATTTCGCCAGCATCGCTCCGTATTGTTCCCACACCTTTGCAAATTTGGAATAACCGGAGAGTTTCGTATCGTCCCAGATGTAATGGAACTGCACGCCGTCTCGCACCTGGTGGTTAAAGAATTGGTCCAGCCCCACGACCTTGCCGCGTCCGACATCAGCGTCAGAGGGCGGCGCCGGCTGCGCAATAGTTTTCACCGAAGCGAGCAAAATAATCAGCAACGCACAACTCAATAGTTTTGCGTTCGCCGCGAAAGAATTGAACCGCCCAGACGCCGAGCGCGCAGAGAATACGGAATTGACTTCGCAGTTTTCTCTGCGTCCTTCGCGTATGGGCGGTTCAATCCACTTCCTCGAATGTAAATGGTCGGTTGTCATGCGCTATTGCTCCGCCTGAAGCGGGTTGGCCGGCACGGAAAACCGGAATTCCGTCACTTGGCGGTAAACCTCTCCGGGGCGAAGGATCGTATTGGGAAAACTGGGATGGTTCGGCGAATCGGGATAATGCTGGGTCTCGAGGCAAAAGGCCATGTGCGGCTGATATTGCACGCCGCCTTTTCCGGTGATTCCGGCCAAATTGTTGCCCGTGAAAAACTGAAACGCCGGCTCCGTCGTCCAGCATTCCACCATGCGGCCAGATTCCGGATCGTACACCTCCGCCGCCTTCATCAGATTCGCCTTGGGATTATCCAGCACCATCGTGTGGTCGTATCCGGTGAACGGGGGCGGCAGAGACTTGATATCCCGCCCAATGAGCTTCGCCTTGGTAAAGTTAAACGGAGTCCCTGCCACGGACGCGATTTCCCCCGTGGGGATCAGTTCCGCATCGACCGGCAAATAATGCGTCGCGTAAAGTTTCGCCACGTACCCCAGCACGTCGCCGCTGGCATTCCCGCTCAAGTTGAAATAGCTGTGATGCGTCAAATTGATCGGCGTCGGCGCGTCCGTCGTCGCGTAGTACTGAACCTTCAGCCAATTATTGTTCGTGAGCGTATAGTACACCGTCACCTTCAAATTACCGGGAAAACCCTCCGTCCCGCCGGGGTCCAGAATGGTCAACCGAACGGTGGGTCCGTCCGGCGTGATTCCCATGTCTCCCTGCCACATCCGTTTCGCCAGGCCTTTGAACCCTCCATGCAAGCAGTTCGTTCCCTGGTTCAGCGTCACCGCATAATTGATCCCGTCGATGGTGAACGTGCCGTTGGCGATTCGATTCGCGTAGCGCCCGGCGATGCATCCCATGAACGGCCCGATCTCCTCATATTGCTTCACATTGTCGAATCCCAGCACGACATCGCCCATCTTGCCGTTCTTGTCCGGCACAAACAGGTTGGTGACGATTGCTCCATAATTGATGATCCGAGCCGAAGCCCCGTTGTTGTTGGTCAGGATATATTGTTCGACGGGCCAACCCTCGAGCGTCGTTCCGAAGTCTTTTCGTTGCAGTTGCTGCCCCGCCGCGACGCTGGCCAGGAAGCTTGTGGCCAAAATGATCCCCAGCACATTCCTCATGTCCTTCTCCATGTTAATTCGGCGATCGACCGCGCCGGCATGGTATTTCCTTCCCGCGGATGGAGCAATGATGGAATGTGCGCAGAAGTTCAGCGGCAACCTGAACGGGAGCGTATTGCCGGAAGGAGCGGACTATCCCCCACCCGTAGATTCAGCGCCGTCGTCGGCGTGCCAGGACGCCCGCGGCGCCCAAAATCAACAGCCCCATGCTTGCCGGCTCCGGAACATCCGCCATCAGACCGTTCGCCGCCGCGAACGCGTCGAGCGCTGCCCAGTCGGCGGCGGACACGACGGCCGCGTTGCTGCCGGCGGACTTGCCGAAGTTGCCGGCGAGGAGTCCGAAGTCGATGCTGTTGACCGTGCCGTCGTAATTGAAATCGCCCTGATCCCAGACTTTTCCGGACTTGCCGAAATTCGCGGCCAAGGAGCCGAAGTCGATGCTGTTGACCGAACCGTCAAGATTGGTATCGCCGTAGAGCGTGTATTTGACTTCGATCTGATCGGTGGCGAGCCCGGCAGGATTGCCGGGATCGGCCGAATCCGCATATCCCAACGCAAAGGCGGAATTAGCAGTCGCGGCGGAACTATTGATGCCCGCGCCGTCCCACGCTCCGGCGGCGTAGCCGGTCGTCAGATAGCTCCGGATGGTGGCGGCCGGATCGGGATTCGTACCGTAATTGATATAAAAGTGGTTATTGTTCAGGTCCATGTAGCTGCTGCCGCCGTTGATCGTGAGCGAGCTTTGACTGCTGCCTCCCACGTTCTTGCCGAAACGCAGGTAGCTGGTGGGCTGGAGAGTGATGCCGCCGGTGCCGGTGATCGTGCCGTTGGCAGTTAGCGTGGATGGGTAGCTTTCATCGCTGTTGACGGTAATGGCGCCATTATTCACGATGTTTGATGATATGGTCAGACCGCCGTTGGCCCGGATGTTAAAGGTAGCGTCGTTGGTCAGGCCGCCGATGGTGTCGCTAGCGCCGTCATTGTTTTGAAATAATCCGCCGCTGGAACTGAGAAGTGTTCCGCCGGTAATGGTAGCGCCACCGGTAAGCGCGACCGTCCCGCCCGCCGCGCTGATCTGCCCGTTGGTTCCCTGGGTAATCGTGACACTGCCGATGTTTAACGATGCGGTGCCGGTGGCCTCTATCAAACTGTTGTTAGTAATCGGGCCCGTTGTCAGATTAATCGACTGCCCATTCACATTGGCGTTGACGGTTCCGTTATTGGTCAATGCAGCGGAGATCTCGCCATAACCGTTGATGGTGTGGCCCAGTGATTGCGTAAGAGTTCCCGCCAGATCGGCGCTGGCGCCGCTATTATCCAAGGTAATCGTGCCGGAACCCGAGAGCGTGCCGCCGCTGAAGGTGAGCACGGACGAGTAGGATTGATTGCTGTTGACCACGATCAGACCGTTGTCGACCAGGTTCCCCGTGACATCCAGATCGGTGTTGGCGACGACATTAATCGTCGCCGTGCTGGTGAGACTTCCAATCGTACTGGTCCCGTTGGTCGTTTGAAAAAAACCGCCGCCGGAAGAGGCAATCGTTCCGCCGGTGATGGTAGCAGCGTTGAGGTCGACGACGCTTGGGTTGGGACTCATCCCGCCGCTGGCCCCCGTCGCGCTGATCGTACCCGCCGATCCCTGGGTGACGGAGATTCCGGCGATGGTGAGATTCCCACCACCGGTCGATTCCATCACGCTGTTGTTGGTCATGTTGTTGGTATTGAGCGTAATCGCCTGACCACTGACATTTGCATTGACGGTGCCGTTGTTGGTGAAGACCGCCTCGATGGTGCCAAGGCCATTGACCGTCTGGTGCGTGTCCAAGGTCAGCGTGTCATTCGCGCCAGTAGCGATGAAAGCAGCCCCGCCTGAGGCGTCCAATGTGACCGTACCCGTACCGGTAAGCAGCAGCTTGGAATTCACGAGGAGTTCCGACGGATAACTTTGGTTTGTGTTGACCACGATGGTCCCGTTATTTGTCAGGGTGGTGCCAATCAAAGTCACCACATTATTACCCGCGATATCGGTGGTGGTATTAGTGGAAAAAGTAACTCCGCTTAAGGTCGCCGTGTTGAGCGTGATCACGCTGGGGCTGTCGGCGGTGATCGTCCCGCCGGTGATCGCCGCTCCATTCTCGATGGTAACGCTTCCACCGTTGTTGAGAATCAGGCCGCTGGCGTTGTTGATGGTTGCCCCGGTGATGTCGATTCCCCCTCCGCCGGTTGCTTCGATGGTTTTGCCGTTGGTCACAGTTGAATTGATGACGATCGGACCGGCCGCGTTGTTGCCATCAATGATCCCATTGTTGGTCAACGACGCGGTGATTTCGCCGTAGCCGTTGATGGTATGGCCGAGTGATTGCGTGAGGGTTCCCGCCAGAACGGCGCTGTTGCTGGTATTGTCCAAGGTGATCGTTCCCGAACCCGAGACCGTCCCACCGCTGAAAGTCAGCGTCGCCGCATAACTTTGATTGTTGTTGACGGTGATCAGCCCGTTGTCGGTCAGGTTTCCCGTGACCGCCAGGTTCGAGTTAGCGACGACGTCGAGCGTCGCATTGTTGGTTACGCTTCCGATGGTGCTGGTGTCGCCGGAGACGGTTTGAATGATTCCACCGCCGGAACTTGTCAGCGTTCCGTCGTTGATGGTGGAACCCGTGAGATCAACGGTGCTGTTGGCGGCAGCGGTAATCGAACCAGCGGCGCCCTGCGTGATGGTGATGGCGCCGATATTGAGAATTCCGCTGTTGGTCGCTTCCATGACGCTGTTGTTGGTCATGTTGTTAGTCAGCAGATACAAATCGTTGCTGGTGACGTTGGCGTTGACGGTGCCGTTGTTCGTCAACGACGCGGTGATTTGGCCGTAGCCGTTGATGGTGTGGCCGAGTGATTGCGTGAGGGTTCCCGCCAGAACGGCGCTGTTGTTGCTATAGTCCAAGGTGATCGTTCCCGAACCCGAGACCGTCCCACCGCTGAAAGTCAGCGTCGCCGCATAACTTTGATTGTTGTTGACGGTGATCAGCCCGTTGTCGGTCAGGTTTCCCGTGACCGCCAGGGTCGTGTTAGCGACGACGTCGAGCGTCGCATTGTTGGTTACGCTTCCGATGGTGCTGGTGTCGCCGGAGACGGTTTGAATGATTCCACCGCCGGAACTTGTCAGTGTTCCGTCGTTGATGGTGGAACCCGTGAGATCAACGGTGCTGTTGGCGGCAGCGGTGATCGAACCAGCGGCGCCCTGCGTGATGGTGATGGCGCCGATGTTGAGAATCCCCCCGTTGGTCGCTTCCATGACGCTGTTGTTGGTCATGTTGTTAGTCAGCAGATTCAAATCCTTGCTGGTGAGGTTGGCGTTGACGGTGCTGTTGTTCGTCAACGACGCGGTGATTTCGCCGTAGCCGTTGATGGTGTGGCCGCTCGATTGCGTGAAGGTTCCCGCCAGAATGGCGCCGTTGCCGGTATCGTCCAAGGTGATCGCTCCCGAACCCGAGAGCGTGCCGGTGACCAAGTCCAATGTGGAAGGATAAGACTGATTGGCATTGACAAGGATTGTCCCGTTATCCGTCAGGGTGGGCCCGTTGATCGTCAAGTTCGAGTTGCCCAGAATGTCAAGCGTAGCCCCGGTGCCGAGCGACAGCGTGTCGATGGTGGAGTTGACATCGAGGTTAGGCTCCACATTCGGCGTTGTGACCGAATTGATAACGACGGCGAAATCGGTGATGGAGTCGTTGCCGTTGTTTGGATACGTCGCGCTTGGATTCCAGTTCGCGGAATTGCTCCAGTTCGCGCTGGTGCCGCCAGCCCAATCGTACGTCTGTGTCGCCGCGCCCGCGCGTGAGGCGCAATCGACCACGGCGATGGCTGCAAAGAGCGACACCAAAGCTCGCCGGCGAGTCTTCGTCTTCGCCGCGATTTTTCCGTTTTGATTGTCCGAATTGCCCGAAATAAAGCCCGAATACTTCCCTGAGTTCATGACCCCTCCAAATAGGATCAAAAGTTTCTTGGAACAGAACAACCCAACATGTGGGCTGGTACAGTATCAGCAGTTACGGAATCTTGCAAGCATAAATTCGAGTTAGGATTATGCGATCCGGCATTAAAGCAGGCTACCCCCAATCGTGGGCATAATGACAGATTTGTAATTTCCGGCGACAATGGTGTATGAGACATTCAATGAACCAGAGAAATCGCAGCGACGACTCAGAACAATCGCAGGAAACGACCGAGCCGCCGAGGATCGTCAGCCGTGCCGACTTCGCCGGGGTTCACGACCTCGCCCAGCAGCTGATCGCCCAATTGCGCGATATTTCCGACGGCGACATGGTCGGCGAGATCATCGACAACGCCATGAAGCTCCTGCGCGATCGGACCAACCGCGGCGACATCAAGCTCATCAACAAATCCTTTAAGGAACTCCGCTACGCCCTGAAAATTTTCGCCCCGTATCGCGACGTGCGAAAAGTCAGCATCTTCGGAAGCGCGCGGACTCTGGAAAGCCACGCCGACTATCGCCACGCCGCTGAATTCGCCAGGAAAATGGCCGAATCCGGATGGATGGTCATCACCGGCGCCGGCGGCGGCATCATGGCCGCGGGACACGGCGGCGCGGGGCCGGATCCCAGCTTCGGCCTGGCCATCCGGCTCCCGTTCGAGCAGAAGACCAACACATTCATCGCCAACGACAAGAAGCTCATCAACTTCAAATATTTCTTCACGCGCAAGCTGATCTTCGTCCGCTCGAGCCATGCCATCGCCCTCTTCCCCGGCGGGTTCGGAACCATGGACGAAGGATTCGAGGTTCTGACCCTTATCCAGACCGGTAAATCCTCGCCCATGCCCGTCGTCTTCATCGACAGCCCCGGCGGCGACTACTGGAACCAGTGGCAAACCTACGTTCATAACCAACTCATCTCCCGCGGGCTGGTCGGCGACGACGATCTTCGGCTTTACAAAATCACCTCCAACATCGACGAAGCCATTCACGAAATCCGTCATTTCTACAGCAACTATCACAGCATCAGGTATACGCGCGACGAAGTGATCATGAGGCTTCATCATGCACCGACCAACGCGGAAATGGCCGAGATACAGGCCAGGTTCCCGGACCTTCTGGACGGCGGAATATATCGCACCAGCGCGGCTCTGAATGTCGAACGCGACGAGCCGGCCCTGGCCGACTTGCCGCGGTTGGTGTTCCAATTCAACCGCCGCGATCACGGCAGATTGCGCATCCTGATCGACTTCCTCAACGACCTTCACCCGGTGACCCCCTCCTCTCCCGCAAAAAACGATTAGCGGCGCGCCGATGCACGGCTTGCGCATTTTTCCCCTTCTCCCGTCGCTCCGATCAGACGTATGCTGATTCGGTTGCACCGGAGTTTTATGCCTAAAAGAAAGCCTCCTGTTTCCGACGCCGAACTCCCCGATCCCGCCCGGACCTATGAGCGGGCTCGGCCCGAAGCTGAATCACTCAGCGGCCGCCTTACCCAAGAAGAGAATATTCCATCGGCCTACCGCGACCGCATCGACAACGCGGTGCCGAATAAGCAGCCGCTGCGCCAACTGAACGCCGACGATGTTATCAACGCCGACGGAGGGCCTCCGCCCGAAACCGATCCTTCTTCCGCTCATCGCAAAACCCGCGGTGAATTGGCCGAGCAACGCAGAGCGCAGCACCTCAAAAGGAATCGGCGAACCAAATAATTCCTTGGCGTCACGCGGTCCGCCTCGTATCCTGCCAACATGAACGGCGGCTCCCGCCTTTACGATCGCTCCCTGGCGCTGCTGACCGATCTCTACCAGATCACGATGGCCTACGGCTATTGGAAGCTGGGGCGCCATCAAACCGACGCCGCCTTCCACCTCTCTTTCCGCTCCCATCCCTTCGGCGGCGGATTCACCGTTGCCTGCGGTTTGGAGGAAGCCATCAACTTTCTCTCCGAACTGCATTTCGCTCCCGACGACCTGCAATATCTTTCCACGCTGACGGGCAACGACGACAAACGGCTCTTCGATCCGAAATTTCTCGATTACCTCGCCGACCTGAAATTCACGTGTGATGTCGATGCCGTTCCGGAAGGAACGGCCGTCTTCCCGCACGAGCCGCTCATCAGCATTACCGGCCCGATTCTTCAGGGCCAGATCATCGAAACGCCGCTGCTAAACCTGCTCAATTTCCAAACCCTGGTCGCCACCAAAGCCGCCCGCATTTGCCTCGCCGCCCGCGGGGAGCCGGTTTTGGAATTCGGCCTTCGCCGCGCCCAGGGCATCGACGGCGCCGTCGGCGCCAGCCGCGCCGCTTTCGTCGGGGGCTGCGCGGCCACCAGCAACCTCCTCGCCGGCCGGCTCTTCAACATCCCGGTCCGCGGAACGCACGCACATAGCTGGGTCATGTCTTTCGACAGCGAACTCGAAGCCTTCGACGCCTACGCCCAGGCAATGCCCAACAACTGCGTCTTCCTGGTGGACACCTACAACACCCTCAGCGGCGTGCGCCATGCCGCCGAGATCGGGAAAAAACTCCGCGCCGCCGGCCATCGCATGATGGGCATCCGCCTCGATTCCGGCGATCTCGCCTATCTCAGCATCGAGACCCGCAAAATTCTGGACGAAGCCGGCCTCACCGACGCGGCCATCTTCGCCACCAACGATCTCGACGAGGAAGTCATCCAAAGCCTGAAAATCCAGGGCGCAAAGATCACGGTCTGGGGCGTCGGCACTCGCCTCGCCACCGCGTTCAGCCAGCCCGCCCTCGGCGGCGTTTACAAACTCGGCGCCGTCAAAGACCCCGATGGAAACTGGAAATACAAACTGAAACTCTCCGAACAAACCGCCAAGATTTCCATCCCCGGCGTTCTTCAGGTCCGCCGCTACAGGGACGACGGCTTATTTATCGCCGACGCCATCTTCGATCGCCAAACCCCGCCGCCCAAGACGTGTACGATCATCGATCCGCTTGATCCGATGCGCCAGAAAACCATCTCCTCTCGAACGCCATTTGACGATTTGCTCATTCCCATCTTCCGAAACGGAAAACGCGTCTACGATCCCCCGCCGCTGGTCGAAGCCCAGAAACGCACGCAAGCCCAACTGGCTAGATTCCACGAAGGCATCAAGCGCATGCTCAATCCGCATCTCTATCCGGTTGGCCTGGAAAAATCCCTGGCCGACTTGCGCACGCAATTGGTCATCGAAACCCGCGCAAAAACCCAGAGCGACGCTTAATTCGCATCAGCCGGCCGAAAGCCCGTTTCGTCATTCAGTGATTCGGATTTGATTCGTCATTCAGAATTCGAATTTCGGATTTTACTTGATCCCATATTTCGCGGGATTCGCGGCCACTGCGGCGGCGAACTTCTCGGGGTGGTTTTCGAACGCGGTATGGCAATCCGGACAACAGAGGTGATACGCCTTGCCATTATAGACTTCGATTAGCTTTGAATCTTCCACCTTGTCCCCGCTGACTGGACAAATGGTATTCCGCACATCCTCCACTTGGAACGGCCGGGTGGTCGGCTGCGCCGCGTCCGCCACCGCCGGCTGCGTCGTCGGAGAGGGTGAATCCGTCTTCATCCCCGACATATCATCGGCGATCACCCAGCCGGCAAACCCCAATCCCACGGCCACGCTCAGCAGAGCAATTGATTTGCGATTCATATATTTCTCCGATTCATAGATGGAAATTCCCAGAAAGCCGCAGGATAGCGAGATCCCACGGTGCAGCATTATAGCTGGAACTGATTCGCCGCAAAGCCCGTTCCCCGGCATTCGACCCCATTGAAGGGCCACCGCCGACCCCTTTTTTAGACTTGTGAAGCTGCGTTCCGGCCATCTGGCAGCCATTACAAGGAAAACGCTTGCTGTAAGGTAATTTTGCGTTATCCTATGCCTTGGACGAGCGGCCTTTGTACTTTCTCATCGCCGTTTTGTACGGCCAGCTTGCGGAGGCTTCAATGAGTGAGAAGCGGAGCGGGGGTCGAAGCGGAAATTCTCGGGTTCAACGATCAAAAAATCGAAGAAAGCGCGAGGGCGGTTCCGTCGAGAGGCTTGAGCAGCGGCTCCTTTTGAGCGCTTCTGCTTACACATTCCAAAACGTCGCCATCGGCGCCGGAGGGTTCGTCGACGGCATCTTCTACGACCCGCACAACGCCAACGTCATCTACGCCCGCACGGACATCGGTGGTCTATATAAAACCACAAACGATGGCCAAAGCTGGTCTCAGCTTCTGGATTTCGTCGGCAACAGCACCGGCACGTCCGGCAACGGCACCCAGCAGCAGGAAATCGGCGTGCTGAGCTTCGCCATCGATCCGGAAAATTCCAACAACATCTATGCCGATGTCGGCGAATACTCCGGAACCGACGGAGCGGTCTTCTATTCCACCAACGGCGGTGAGACATGGGGACAGACCAATTTGAGCTTCTACGTCGGCGGCAACTCCGACGGCCGCGGCGACGGCGAGCAGATTCAGGTCGATCCCAACGACAGCAACATCGTTTTTCTTGGCTCCAACTCCTCCGGATTGTGGGAAAGCACCAACGCGGGCCATTCGTTCGCAAAAATCGGCGCCTTCAGCCCCACCAGCACCACGTTCGTCCTGTTCGACCCCACCAGCGGAACGGCCGGCAATCCGAGCCAGACCATTTACGTCGGCATCGACTCCACCAGCAGCGGCACCAATCTCTATAAGACGACCAATGGAGGCACGAGCTGGTCGCAGGTCACGATCCCCGGCGGATCATCGGGGCCGAGCAAATATCTTCCCGGCCACGCCGTGCTTTCCGGCGGGTATCTGTACCTCGGATACGCCAACGCCGAGGCCCCCAACGGAAGCATCACCAACGGCGCGGTTTACCGATATCAACCCAGCACCGGGGCGTGGGACAACATATCGCCGGTGGCGACCAGTGGAAGCTTTGGTTACGACGGCGTAGCGGTCGATCCTGAAAATCCCAACACGGTTGTCGTCACCTCGTTTGATGATTACTCCGGTCCCGATCAGATCTGGCGCACGACCAACGCCAACGTCGCCACGCCAACGTGGACCGAACTTTACGACTATTCCACCGCGGAAAACTACGGATACAACGGTTACGACACGACCAGAGATTATTCCAATGCTCCGTACGAGCTGAATTCCGGCGACGGCATCAGCAACTGGGCCGCCGCCGTGGCGATCAATCCGTTCAATTCCAACCAGCTCATGTACGGCACCGGTCAGGGAATCTGGGCCACCGACAACGCCAGCAACGATGGAACCAACACTCAGTTGACGGAAGCGGACAGTTGGTACTTCCCGGACACGGGCATTGAATTCACCGCCGTCGGCGGAGCGGCCACGGGAGCGGCGGGCGTTCCCTTGTTCAGCGCCATGGGCGACATTTTTGGATTCGCGCACACGACCCTTACGTCATCCCCTGCGCAGGGCGATGCCGCGCCATTCGGCAGCGCCAACGGCGTCGATGCAGCCGACAACGTCATCGCGATCGTCGGCAGTCCAGATTCCAGCAGCGGGACTTATTACGGCGTCTATTCCACCAACGACGGCCAAACGTTCCAGGTGTTCCCCACCAGCCCCGGGACCGGCGATAATTATGGCACCGACACCGTGGCGGTGTCGGCCAACGGATCTACCATCGTTTGGTCGCAATCCGGCCAGGCCCCGTACTATTCCACCAACGACGGCACCACCTGGACTGCATCCGGCGGCGGAATGGCCGCCAACGGACAGATCATCGCCGATCGGCTCAACGCCGGCGATTTCTATTATCACGTCGGGTCCGACGTTTACTTCAGCAGCAACGGCGGCGTGTCGTTTAGTTTGGAATCCAGTTCTGCGCCCAGCGGCGGTGAAATCGCCGTGAATCCGTTTGCCACAGGCGATTTGTGGATCGCGAATTCGACCGGGCTCTTTCACTCCGCCAATTTCGGCGCGACCTTCGCGCGGGTTTCTTCGAGCCTCACTTCAACCAACGGCCTGATCGCGTTGGGCGCGCCCGCTCCGGGCCAGACCGTGCCGGCAATTTATGTCTTCGGCACCATCAACAGCTTCCTGGGCGTTTACCGTTCGGACGACGGCGGATCGACCTGGACTCAACTCAACAATACCAGCGAGCAATGGGGCGGACTTCTCGAGACCATGGCGGCCGATCCGAACGTCTTCGGCCGCGTCTACATCGGCATCAATGGCCGCGGCATTATCATGGGCAATCCCACAAGCAGCCTGCCCGCCAACTGGGTCGATACCGACATCTACACTCCCGGCAATCCCGGCTGGGCCACGAGTTCCACCACGCTTTCCAACGGCACAACGGTCAACCAGTGGACGGTGGCCGGCGGCGGCGCGGGTCTTACGGGAAACTCCCTGTCCATCACCTCCCTGACGGATACGACGCTTTCCACGGGACAATTCTACGTGACGGCCGTCACCGCCACGCCGAACGATTTCCACGTCGGCGATCAGGTGACCATCGCCGGTGCAACGCCCACCGGCTATGACGGCACGTTCGCCGTCGCATCCATCGTCAATTCAACCACTTTCACCTACGTCATCGCGCCAGGATTGGCCGCGGCGACCGGAACCATCACGGCATCGACCAACGATCAATTCAATTTCGCCTACGAGCCGATGACCGGCGATGTGGTCGCCTCCGCGGAACTTCTCAGCCTCACCAACGCCGATGAGGGCAACGGCACGCCCCAGGCCGGCGTCATGATCCGCGCCGCCACCAACGACGACGATCCCTTCGTCGCGATGGTGCAGACGGCCGGCGATAATCTGGTGTTCGAATATCGCACGACCACCGGCGGCAGCGTGTCGTCGGTTTCTCTCGGCAGTGTTCCGGTGGGTGCGGAATATGTCGAGATCGTACGCAGCGGCGACAATTTCAGCGGGTTTTACAGCCCTGGCGGCACGACCTGGACGCAGCTCGGATCCACCATCGCCATCGCCGGGATGCCCGCGACGGCCAACGTGGGACTGGCCGCCACGGCGAATTACAATTCACAACTCACCAGCGCCACGTTTGCCCATGTGAACGTGACCGTTACCCCAACCGTCTCCAGCTTCCAGGTCAACGACGGCAATCCCCAGCGATCGATGATCGATTCGTTGACCGTTACGTTCAACGAACCGGTGATGTTGGCCGGCAACGCGATCACGCTGAACATGCTCTCGCAGACCGGCGGCGCGCCGACGCCGATGACCTTCACGCTCAACACCCCCGACGGCGGCACGACCTGGGTGCTGACGTTCACCGATCCGAGCTTTATCGGCGGTTCGCTGCCGGATGGCGCGTACCAACTGAGCGTCGCCGCCAACGGCGTGACCGCAACTCAGGGCGGCCTGGGCATGGCCAGCGATCAGAGTTTTGAATTCATCCGCCTTTACGGCGACTTCAACGGCGACGGCGTGGTGAACAGCATCGACTTGGGAACCTTCGCACCGGCGTTCGGCCACTCGACGAATTCGACCGATTGGTATCTGGATTATGACGATAACGGCGTGATCAACAGTGTGGACTTCGGCTATTTCGCAACGAACTTCGGTCATTCGATATCAATTCCGGCGATATCAACCCCGTCCACGCCTGGCGTGACGTTGCTGGCCGCGGCCACCACGGCGCCGGCCAGTACGCCAACCCCGGCAGCAACGACGCTCACTACAGCGACCACGAGTTCCGCGGTGGCTTTCGCAGCCGCGACTCCACCGGCTATCACGCCGACGGACACCACAACGACCACACCTAACCCCACCTCCGCGGTGTTGGTGGATTCAAACGATCCGCTCGACCACCAAGAGCCGCGGCACGGGCGCCGTCGGTAATCAGGCCAGCTCGTCGTCGCCCAACGCCTTCCGTTGACGAACGTGCCGCAGGCGATGTACACCTACATCGCTTCGACGCGGTGATATTCATGGGCCGAAAAACAACCCTGGCCAAACTTCCCGATGGAACGCCGTTCCATTGCATCAACAGAATGGAGATGCTTTTCTGTTACAAGGAGATCTTCGCCTCCAGCGCATACGAAAGCCCCCTGATCGAAATCAAAGACGGCGACGTGATCCTGGACGTGGGGGCGAACATCGGGCTGTTTCTGCTTTACCTGAGCCGCCAATGCAAGCGCAGCACGCTGTATGGCTTTGAGCCGATCCCGCGCATCTTCAGCGCCTTGAGCCGGAACGTCCCGTCATTCAACGGCCACGACGTGCGTCTGTTTTGCTGCGGATTGTCCGACCACGCCGGCGAGACCGCTTTCACGTTCCTCCGCAATGTCACCGCCCGTTCGACGATGTTCCCGGAAAATTCCCCCGCCGACGATTCTCCGCAAAGCCGCGAGCGGGAACTGGGCTTCATGCTTCAAACCTTCAGGCAAGTCCCCAGCGCGCCGCTCCGCTGGGCGCTGGCCGCCCTTCCCGGCTTCGCCCGCCGACGGCTGGCGGCCGGCGTCGTCAAATTCCACTCCAAAAAACGCCGAATCGTCTGTCCGCTCAAAACGCTGTCCCAGATCATTGATGAGAATGGCATTGAGCGCATCGACCTTTTGAAGATCGACGTCGAAGGCGCCGAGCGCGACGTCCTCCGCGGCGTCCGCGAGGATCATTGGCCGCTCATCCGCCAGCTGATCATCGAAATCCATCCTGGCCCGGGCGACGTGCTGGGCGAGGTCCGGTCCACGCTCGAAAGCCGCGGCTTCCGCACCGTCGTCTCGGATCAAACCCTTCATCCCGCGCCAACGGTCTTTGCCGTGCGGTCGGGCGCCCAATCATGATCTCCATTATTATCTGCTCCCCCAACGACGCCCGCTTCGCCGCCGTGTCGAAGAATCTTGCGGCGTTGCTCAAGGATGAATCCCACGAAATCATCCGCATCGGTGATGCCCGCTCCATGTGCGAGGGATACACGCGCGGAATCGCCCAAAGCCACGGCGATCGCCTCATCTTCTGCCACGACGACATTGAAATCCTCAACACCGACTTTGCCGCCCGGCTCAGGGAACACCTGGACCAATTCGATCTGGTCGGCGTGGCCGGAACGAGTCGCCTGATCCGCGGCGAATGGGTCGCGGCCGGTCCACCCTACATTTTTGGCCAAGTCGCCCAAATCCATCCGCGGCAGGGTTTCGTTGTGCGCATCTTCGGAATTCCCGGCCGCTCGGCCGGCGGCATTCAAGCGATGGACGGCCTGCTGTTCGCCGCCCGGCGATCCGTTGTTGAAAAGATTCGCTTCGACGCCCAGACATTCGACGGCTTTCACCATTACGACCTGGATTTCTCGTTCGCCGCCCATTTAGCCGGATTTCGTTTGGGAATTGCCAACGACATCCACATCCTGCACGGATCGTGGGGAACGCAGGACGAAAGCTGGCGGCAATCCGCGCGTCGATTCCACGAAAAATACGCCGACAAGCTTTTCCGCATGACGCCGCGCCCCTTTACCTTCGCCTCAATTCACGTGCGCACCAAGCACGAAGTCCTGGAGGTCATGACGGGAAATCCATAAAAGTCGCGGATAGCCGTCCCGCGGGCTTCGAACGCCGTGCTACTTCCCGACATGTCGCCGAATCACCATTTCCAACTGCCGCATACTGACCGGCTTAGTCAAATGATCGATGAAACCCGCTTGCTTGCTGCGGCGCACATCCTCTTCCATCCCGTATCCGCTGAGGGCGATTCCCTTGATTGATTTCTTCGCGAGCAGTTGCCGCATCAGATCCAGCCCGCTGCCATCAGGCAAGCCGATGTCGCACACCAGCAAATCGAAATTCTCCGCATCGACCGCTTGCAGGGCCGCCGACACGCTGTCGGCGGTGCGAACGTCGTAACCTTTGCTTTGCAAAACGATCTTCATCACCGTGCAGGTATCGACGTTGTCGTCCACCACCAGGATTCGCCGCTCCAGCGGCGCCGCGCCCGTCGCCGGCCCCTCGCAACCCGGCGATTCCGCTTCACTCGTCACCGGAAGTTCCAGCACGAATCGGCATCCGCGGCCCGGCCCGTCGCTGAACGCAGCCAGCGTGCCGTTGAGCATCTCGATCAATCTTTTGCTGATCGTCAAACCCAGCCCCAATCCTCCCTGCCGGCGTGTCGCCTCGCCGGTCCCCTGCACGAACGCATCGAATATCCGCGGCAACAATTCCGGATCGATCCCGCAGCCCGTGTCCGACACCTCAACCTGAAGGCGCCCGGTCGCATTGTTATTGGTGCGCACGCCGACGGCGCCGTCCACGGGCGTGAACTTCACCGCGTTCTTCAGGAGGTTCCACAAAACCTGCTGGAACCTGGCTGCATCCGCTTGGACGTGGTGCGCCGCCGCTTCCAAATGCAATTCCAGCGTCAGGTGCCGCGATCGAATCTCGCTGTCGAACATCGCCGCGACGTGGCGAATCTTCTGATGAACGTCGGTGGGGGCTAGAAACAGCTCCAGCTTCCCCTTGCTGATCCGGGTCAGGTCCAGCAAATCGTCGATCAGCCGAGCCTCCAGCTCGACGTTGCGGCGAATCATCGCCATCAACTCGCGCTGTGAAGCCGACAACGTTTGATCCTGTTCCAACATCTGCACGGCGGGCAGAATCGGCGTGAGCGGCGTCCGCAACTCGTGCGAAAGAACCGCTAAAAATTCGTCCTTGGCCTTATTCGCCTTCTCCATCTCCGACCGCATCCCCCGCTCGCGAGCCAGCAATTCATTGTGATCCTGCTCGGCCCGTTTGCGATCCGTGATATCCGTATGCGACCCGACAAAACGCGTCGTCCGCCCCTGCGAATCCCGAATCGCAATCCCCCGAGCCAGAATCCACCGATAGGAACCATCCTTGTGACGCAGGCGATATTCATCCCGATAATACGGCTCCGGGCCGTCGAGGTGGGCCTTGGCCCGCTCCCACGCCTTGGCGTGATCGTCCGGATGCATCAGGCCGGCCACCGCCGCCCGGGTGATTGGCGTTTCGCCGTCGGCGTACCCCAACATCTCCTTGCATCGCGGCGACCAATACAGCGCATCCGTCACCGGATTCCAATCCCAAATCCCGTCGTTGGCGCCGTTGACGGCGAGTTGCCATCGCTCTTCGCTCTGCCGCAAGGCCTGCTCGATGCGCTTGCGTTCGGAGATATCCTCCACCATCGCCAGCGCCAGCCGCGGCTGCGCCGCGCCTTCCTTGATCGCCGCCACGTGCAGATGTGCCCAGACGATCTGCCCATCCTTGCGAAGATATCGCTTTTCGCGGTGGTAGTTGTCGATTTCACCGTCGAATAGTTGCCGATACATCTCCGCGTCCGCACCGATGTCCTCGGGGTGGGTCACGTTCCGGAAGGTCATCGTCCGCAGTTCATCAGCGCTAAACCCCGTGATGCGTGCCATGGCCGGGTTGACGTCCAGCGCCAAACCATCGCGATCGACGATGACGATCCCAGCCGGAAACTCATCGAACACCGCGCGGAACCTGGCTTCACTCTCCAGCAGCGCCTGCTGGACAAGCTGATGATCGCGAATATTCTCGGATCGGTCTTCCATGGGCGAAATGACCCCCCTCGCGATAAGGAACCCGCATTATACCATGCGATTCGCATCATGGATGGTCGCCCCCGGCGCGCGCATCTTTTGCGAACTATAGACCAGCCCGTCTGCGGCGGCCCACAAGAGCACCGGCGAAGGCGAACAGCAGCAGCGAACTCGTGGCCGGCTCGGGCACATCGGCCATCAGGCCATTGGCCGCGGCGAAGGCGTCCAGAGCTTCCCAATCGCTCGACGACAACGCCACATCCGCGCCGCTGGCCGACTTGCCGAAGTTCGCGGCCAACAATCCGAAGTCGATGCTGTTGACGACGCCGTCATAGTTGAAGTCGCCCTGGTCCCAGACCTTTCCAGATTTACCAAAGTTCGACGCCAGATTCCCGAAGTCGATCGAGTTGACCACGCCGTCCAGATTCGAATCGCCGTACAGCGTGTATTTGACTTCGATCTGGTGCGACGATAGCCCGGCCGGATTGCCCGCGGCCGCCGAGTCGGCATAGCCAACGCCGTATCTGCTGTTCGCCGCCGCCGACGAGCTGTCAATTCCCGGGCCGTTCCAACCGCCTCCGTTGTATCCCGATTTCAGATACCCCAGGATCGTCGAAGCCGGATCGGCGCCCGAGCCGTAGTTGATGAACAGATGGTTGTTGGCGATATCGAGCGTTGAGCCCGAGTTGACGATCAGCGCGGATTGCGAGCTTGCGCCGCTGTTGGGAGTCAACCGCAGCGTGGTGGCGGTCGCTCCGTTGCCGATGGTGAGATTTCCGGTGCCCGTGACGCCCGCGATGAAAGCGGCGGGGCCGGTCACGGTGACCGAACCGTTGTTCACGTTCGACGCTCCGACAGTCACCGTTGCCCCGCCGGCTAAGGACCAGACCGAACTGACGCTGGCCACACCGCCTGTGGCCCCGGTGCGATTGGTCGCCTGCAAAATCGTGACGCCGTTGGCCGTGGCCGAGGCGCTGGCGCTTCCGCCCGTGCCGGCGCCGGCCGAGGAGGTTGGCAAATCGGAATTGCCGCCGGTGGCCGTGGCGGTGGCCTGGGCGATGCCGGAATTGTAAGAAGAAGTTTCGTTTGCGGTGGCGGCGGCGGTGGCGCTGCCGCCGTTGCCCGAAACATTCCCGCTGCCTGCGCCCGAACCTCCGTCGCCGCCAGTCGCCATCGCGGTCGCCTGACCGCCATCAGGCCCCTGCGACGTTGAATTGGCAGTGGCATTGGAAGTGCCGCCGGCGCCGCCGTTCCCCACCGCGCCGTCAATGACATTTCCACCGGCGCCGCCGTTTGCGAGGGCCGTACAGATCACAGTGCTGGTGTTTTGGTAGTAACTGTCGCTTATGGCTGTGGCGCTGGCCGTACCTAATCCGCCCGCGCCGGCGTTGCCGGTCCCTGAGTCGATGTCGCTTCCCTTTCCGTTGCTCGAATCCGGACCACTGGCGTTGTCGTTGGCGTCGGCTTCAGCATCAATATTGGCCAGGGCAGGGCTAATGTTGACCGTCGCGTTGGCCCTTGCACCGGCGGCTCCAGTGGTATTCTCACTCGTGCCGCCGCCGCCGCCATACGCCGAAACCGTAACACTAAGATCCCTGACGTCCTCGCTGGAAATGGAAAGGCTGGACGTGGCCGAGCCCGCGACGCCCGCATAGCCGGAATTGCTCCCGCCGCTGTCTCCGCCCGCCGCAATCTGGTCGGCGCTGAAATCCTGCGCGCCATAGCCAGCGATGTTGACGGCGTTGTTCACGGTTGTGTTTGCGCCGTCTCCGCCGAACCCCGTCCCGCTGCCATGACCGCCGCTGCCGCCAAAGGCTTCCGCCAGGACCGAATTATTCAACCCACCGGTTCCTTCGTTGTACGCATTGATTTCGCCCAGCGAGGCGACGCCGCCGCGTCCGCCGGTGCCATCCGAGCCCGCACCATTGCCACCGTTGCCGCCGTAGGCACCGGCACCGACCTGCATCCCCTGCGTAGGGTACCCGTTATATCCATCGGCAGTGGCCGATGCCGAACCACCGTCGCCGCCATTGCCACCCTTGGCGGTGGGGCCGAGGTGAAGGCTGCCGCCGACGCCTCCGTTGCCTCCGTTTCCACCGTACGCACCCGCATCATCCCAAATGGTGCCGTAGTCCAGTGTGACGAAATCGGTATCTTCCGCGTCGGCCGTTGCGTTCCCGCCCTCGCCGCCGTTGCCGCCGAGGCTGACATTATCTGGAGACGCGGCCGCGCCATTGCCGCCGTTTCCTCCGTTGCCGCCGGTGCTGTCCGACGTGTTGCCTTCATCGGTGGACTGTGCCGAGCTGTTTGCAGCCCCGCCGTCCTCGCCGTTTCCGCCAGGTGTGACGACGTATTGGATCATCCCGTTAT
>DATAWP010000028.1:0-3654 GCA_036267155.1 Tepidisphaeraceae bacterium | reverse complement strand
GTTGCCGCTGCTGGACGTGTCGGTCGAGTCGGTCATGCGCGACAGGCCATCGAACGTGAAAGCTTGGGCGACCGTGCCGGGCACGCTGGAGCCCGCGTTGCCCGCCACGCCCGCCGCCGGCGCGATCGCCACGTTCGTCTTGCGGCCCAGGGCGTCGAATGTGTTGGTGAACTTGGAGCCGTTCTCGTCGGTGTACGCGATCACGTCGCCGGCCTCGTCGTAAACGTTGGTCCGGGTCGAGCCGTCGTGGAAGATCATCTTCGTTTGCCGGTCCATTGTATCATATTGGAACGCCGTGATGTCACCGCGGTCGTCGATCAATTGCGTCAAGCGGCCGTTGCCGTCCAAAATCATCGTCGTGGAGACGCACGCCGATGCGCCGGGCACAAAGCTCCACCAAAGCGTGCGAACGGCGAGCGATAAGTGACTCCCGTCCCCTTACCTTCCCTCGCGGCCGGCCCAGGAAGCACGCGAAAAGTCGAATGTCCCCTTTTCCTCTTCCGATGCGGCGGCTGGCTCCGTCGAAAGCGGCCGGGCTTGAGGAATCAACGACTCCCGACCCCTTAGATTCGTCCCCGCTGAACGGCGGGATGTTGATCTTCGTCCGGCTACGCATCACCTCGGTCCGCACGGGCATGCCCGCGAGATTGAAATCATAAACCGTCTGATTGTCGTTCCGGTCGGTCACGATGCACTCGAAGACGATCGGATCGCTGCCGTCGATCAGGTTCGTCACGGTCGGACTGCTGTTGTACAGATATTGAAACGTCCCGCCGACGCCGAAATTCCGGGGGCCGAAATTCCAAGGACACCATACACAATTATGGGAATTAAGTATGGCGTCCCCAGATTTCCCGAGATTTCCTCAAGTATGGTGTCCCCGGAATCTTCCCGCCGGAATCTTCTCCGGATGGACTTTTTCATAGGGACACCGGATTTTCCATTGCGGACAAGGGGACCGCCTTTACTGCCCACCGGTTTTCATGCTTTCCGCCAGCGCAGTTGGGATCGTTATCGCCTTCGCCTCTGCGGAATCAGACGGAACCATGAGGAATCTGGCGTACACGACAACACCGTCGAAACCGGCGACGAGCTTCCGCTCCTGCTCCCCAACGTGAAATGGAGCAAAATACGCGGTTGCGGGATGGACACGGACCGCAACGGCCCCGGACATCTTGGACATTCGAAGTGATTGCAGGCCAATTTCGTGGTCCATGCAGCCTGAGATGGCAAATCGACCGTCCGTTGATTGCGCGAAGTATGGTCCCGTGGTGCGAAATTCGCGATCGGTCTTACTGCACCTGAACGTCCATGCACCCCTGAAAGCTGGCGATTGCGATCCACGGCTCGAAAGTATCGCAATCTTATCTGTGCCCGTTTCGACGGCCCCGGTGTCGCTTGTCGCAACGGGCAGGTAGAAATACTCAAAACCGACGAACGGCCCCGATGGCGAAAATAACTCCTTCGCCGAGGAGGTGTCCTTGAGCGGCGGTGTCGCCAGTTGACCCTTGAGTAGGCTGAATTCCTCGTTCTTGCTGAACGGTTTACTACACCCCCCCAGCTTCCAGCGGCCGTCATTGTCTCGCTCCCCAACTTGCACAACACCGCGATCCTTGCTGGTGATGATTCCATCCTTGGATTCCACCGCGCACAACCATACCGTGCGCCTTGACGCCAGTTGCTTGGATAATTCACCATTCACTCCAAACGCGGTCACCGACTCCTCGCGCACGTATAGCGTCGCTTGGTTTCCCGCGCCAGCCGTACGCCGCCCATCCTGACCGTATGCGCACGGTATCAGCCAAGCCGTGATGGCAAGCGGCAAGAAGCGCCTTATCTGTTTTGCGCCAGAACGTTGCATGCGATTCCCCCTTTGAAAGCCACGCCCCGTCAGTTGAATAACAGCACCAATCCCGGCCAGCGAATTCAGTCGCCGTGGAGCGCATGTTCCATTTGCCGTCTCAAATTGTCCTGCCCGCGGAGTCCCGGGTTGAGCCTCGCCAAGCCCATCGGACCAAGATTACGGATGTTTGCGGGTGTCTGGGGAATGCCGAGCAAATTTTCCGGGCACGCCTCGGACCAAGCCGTTTCGGTCCCATTGCACGGCACTCGTTGGGCATTGCCGCTCGATGATGTTTTGGCTATCGTGCCAGCCTGCTGCGACGCCTGAAGCAGGTCGTTCATGTCGTTGCTGCACGAGTAGTATGTGCTCCCATCGCAGTCCCACTCGGCGACGAACATTTGTGACGGGCCATTCAGAACACATGGACTCCCAGGGAACGATGGCACATCGGGGGAGCCCTTTCCGACAGTCACCGCTTGAACTTGGCTGGTCACACCTTTGAAGGTGCATTTGAAATGCTTACTTTCATCGAGCGTAAAGCATAACCGATTAAAGTGTGGCAGTGGGCAACGTCCAGCTCGCTCACCCATCGCGGCAACGCACGGCGCGCAGACTGTGCTACAAGCGACGAGCGCCCCAGGACCAAGTTCAGCGTTCGCTGCGAGGCACGCATAGCACGGGGCACAAGGTAGGCGGAGCGGGACCTGTACCGCGTTCTTCACAAAGTCACCGACACCAGAGAGTCCCGCGTTGCAGTAGTAGGTTGTCATGCCGCTGGGATCGAGCGCCGCTGTGGGCCGTGACTGGACGAACGTAAATGGGTTCAACCGAAGGCTCTTCGGATCCCGACTAGCGAAGCGCCCGAGGTTCGGGCAATAGAATCGTCGCTTGTAGTAGTAGACCTGTGTTTCGGCATCGTACCGTTGGCCGGTGAAGATGAATGTGCAAGTCGGGTAATTCACTTGGGTGTCGCTGTCAGACCAGGTGATTGCACTCGGCGGGGTGCCGCTGTTGCGGAAGATCAGCGTATTGCCATAGGCATCGGTGTCGAAGGCTTCGCGGATCACGCCGGACGAATCGGCCAGGCCGGTGGTGCGGTACAAGAGGTCTTGCAATGGATAGAGGGCGATGTTGGCTGCGAAGCCGTTGATCGCGACGATGTTGAATTGCTGCAACAATTCGTCGAGGTAGATGCCCCAGATGTACTGGATCGTGGGATTGTTCGAGCCGTCGCGTTCCTCGACGCAGCGCCAGCCGAGATAAATGCAGTCGGTCGTGCCGTTGGGGATCGTCGTCGAAAGGCCGCCGTTGGAAACTACCTTGCGGATTCGGCGGTTGAGGGCGTCATAAACATATTGGCCGATGATCGCGCCATCGCTGACACGCTTGACTTCGAGCAAGCGATTCAAGGCGTCCCAGAAGAACTCCCGTGTTCCGTCGTTGGCGAGATTGCCGTTGGATGCGCCGGGAATTCCATCGTACAGCAGGTTAATTTCAGTTGATGCATTTTGAATGCGGGTGATTTCGTTGAGGCCGTTGTGCTGGCGAACTTCCGTTTCGGACGAGCCGCCTTCGGGCGTGAAAGCAGTGCGGCGCCAGTTGCCGAGGCTGTCCAGATCGTACGTTCGCCGCGTGTCGGTATTGGGTAGCGCGATCGGCGTGGCGACGTTGCCGCCGCCGTTGCCGGCGAAACCGTCGTCGGAGGTGAGCACCCCGCGCTGATATTGCCGCAGGCGATTCAGCGAATCGTGGCCGCCGGTGGGCGAGCCGTTGGAAAATGGCTCGTACAGGCTGCTGCGTTCCTCGGCGTG
>DATAWP010000027.1:0-20963 GCA_036267155.1 Tepidisphaeraceae bacterium | reverse complement strand
CAACATGGCCGCGAACTTCGGCAAGTCTGGCAAAGTCTGGGATCAAGGCGATTTCAACTACGACGGCACGGTCAACAGCATCGACTTCGGATTGTTGGCCGGCAACTTCGGCAAATCGGTCGGCGGCGGCGCCGTGGCGATCTCCAGTGCCGATTGGGCCGCCCTCGACGCCTTCGCCGCCGCCAACGGCCTGATGGCCGATGTACCCGAGCCGGCTAGCGCCGCATTGTTCGCGGTGGCTGGCCTCGGTTTAATGGCCAAAAGGCGTCGTCGTTAAAATCCGCGGCAAGTAATTTGATCATCCCCGGCCGTGTCCTGTCACGGCCGGTTTTTTTCTTCCAACTGGATGACAACCGCCGTTCCATAGCACAGCACTTCCGTAGCCGCGGTTCTATTGCCGCCGATCTCCGACGCATCGTATCGGAATCCCACGACTGCGTTCGCTCCCACCATCAGCGCGTGCTGCACCAGCAGTTCGTACGCCTGCTGGCGCGTCTGCTCGCACATTTCCGTGTACGCCCCAATGCGCCCGCCGATGATCGACTTCAGGCCGCCCAAAATCCCCTGCGGAATCGTCGGCGACCGCACGATCAGCCCGCGCACCACGCCCAGGTATTGCACAATTCGATATCCCTCGATCGTGAACGTCGTCGTTACGGGAATGTGCGCTCCGCCGCCCGAGTACGGAATGGTGGTTGGCATGGTCATGGCAAAGAGCATAGCCAGGAGAAGAGAAAATTCGAACAAGTGCAAGTGGCAAGTGCAAGTGGCAAGTAAAAACTTGTACTTGCAACTTGTCACCTGCACTTGTTCGAATTTCTCTTCATCCTCCCAGGTACGCCCTTTTCACTTCCGGATTTTCCAGCAGCTTGGCCGCGCTATCCGACAGGATCACCCGTCCGCTTTGGATCACGTATCCCCGGTTCGCCACGGTCAGGGCCATGTGTGCGTTCTGTTCCACCAGCAGAATCGTCGCTCCGCGCTGGTTGATCTCACGGATGATCTGAAATATCTGCCGCACGATCAGCGGGGCCAGCCCCAGTGACGGCTCGTCGAGCAGCAGCAACCTCGGCCGGCCCATGAGCGCCCGCGCGATGGCCAACATTTGCTGCTCCCCGCCGCTGAGTGTGCCGCCGCGCTGATTCTTCCTCTCATTCAATACCGGAAACATTCCAAAGCATCGCTCCAAACCCTCCTCGATCTCCGATCTTCCCCGCAGCGTAAACGCTCCGAGCATCAGATTGTCCCGAACCGTCAAATCCGCAAAGATCTGCCGGCCCTCCGGCACATGGCTGATCCCCAGCCGAACAATCTGGTCTGCCCTCATTCCCACTAATTCCGTGTGCGTGCCCTCATAATCAAGCACGCGTTCCGATCCCTGCCCCTTGGACGTGGGTGGACACCAGGAAACGCCCCCGCTCGCCGGCTTCAGCAATCCGCTGATCGTCCGCAGCAGCGTCGTCTTGCCCGCTCCATTCGCTCCGATCAGCGCCACGATTTCGCCGGGCGCAATCTCCACCGACACATCATGCAGGGCCGTGATCACTCCGTAACACACCGTCAGATTGCTCACCGAAAGAAGCACGCTAAACCTCGGCCTTCCCCAGATACGCCTCGATTACCTTCGGATTATCCTGCACCTGCTGCGGCGTTCCCGCCGCGATCGTCTCGCCATGATCCAGCACCGTAATCCGCTCGCAGATCGACATCACCAGCTTCATATCATGCTCGATCAGCCAAATCCCGACATGAAATTTCCGTCGCACGGCCCCAATCAGTTCCATCAGTTCCATTTTTTCCTGCGGGTTCATCCCCGCGGCCGGCTCATCGAGCATCAGGATTTTCGGTCGAGTCGCCAGCGCCCGGGCGATCTCCAGCCTTCGCTGCGGCCCGTACGCCAGCGTCCGCGCCGGATCATCCAGCCGGCCCAACAGGTCGAATGTTCGCAGCAGGTCAATCGCCTCCTGCTCATGCATCCGTTCCTCGAGTTGCTGACGCCGCGACCGCACCACCGTCCCGAGAAATCCGTGGGCCACCGATTGGTTAAACCCGATCAGCACATTATCCAGCACGGACAACCCGCCAAACAGCCGGATATTCTGGAACGTCCGCGCAATCCCCAGCCGGTTCACGCGGAACGGTTTCATTCCCGCGATGGATTTTCCCTCCAGCCGCACATCCCCGGCGGTGGGGCGGTACACTCCGGTGACGATATTGAACACCGTCGTCTTCCCCGCCCCGTTCGGCCCGATCAGTCCGACGAGTTCTCCCTGATTCAGTGAAAAATTAAATCCCGCCACCGCCTGCAGCCCGCCGAATCCGATCCCCAGGTTTTCGATTTCCAAAAGGGCCATTTATTCCTCAGGGAAAGCCAGCCGTTTTCGCGTCCACCACAATTCCCGGTTTCCCAGCAATCCCTCGGGTCGCACCAGCATCATCACGATCAGCAGCAGCGCATAAATCACCAGCCGCCAATCCTCGAACGCCCGCAATTGCTCCGGCAGATACGTCAGCAGGATTGCCGCCAGTACCGATCCGGTGATGCTCCCCGATCCTCCCAGCACCACCATGACCACAATCACGATGGATTTCACGAAATTGAAATCCCCCGGATCGAGGTTTCCCGACAACGTCGCCGACAACACGCCCGCCACGCCCGCGAAAAACGCCCCGATCACAAACGCGGCTACCTTGTAATAAGTCGTGTCGATTCCCATCGCCGCCGCCGCGATTTCGTCTTCGCGCACCGCGAAGAACGGCTTGCCTTTGGCTGAATAGACCAATCGAGCAATCACCACCACGCAGATGACCACCCACGCGTACGTCCAGAAAAAATTGGTGATGTGAGGAATGTTGTGCAGCCCCGCCGAACCGCCCACTTCAAATTTCCCGATCGAGTCGATCTGGTTGAGCACAACGGCGATGATCTCGCCGAATCCCAGCGTCGCGATGGCAAGATAATCCCCGCTCAATCGCAGTGTCGGTATCCCCACAATGAGTCCTGCCGCCGACGCCACGACGCCGCCGAGGATCGTTACGCCGATGAACGTCGCCGGCAAAAGTTCGCCGGGAATCTGGTTTTGATAATGCTTCAGCAGCACGCCGCCGGTATACGCCCCCAGCGCCATGAATCCGGCGTGTCCCAGCGAGAACTGGCCGGTGATTCCGTTAATCAGGTTCAGACTCACCGCCAGGATGATCGCCACGCCGATGCGGATCAGAACGTCCAGCACATAGCTGTCGAGATATTTGTCGAACGCGACGCTGATTGGCCACAGCACCGCGATAACGATCACCAGGGCCACATTCATGATCCAGGCCGGAACCTGGTTCCGATGCAGCATCGTTGCGGTGGGGGCCTGTTGCGCTTCCATGGCCTCTCAAACTTTTTCCACGGTTGTTTTCCCCAGCAGCCCGCTTGGCCGGACCAGCAGGATCAGAATCAGCACCACAAACGCGGCCGCATTGGAATAGTTGTTGTATTGCGCCGGCAAATATCCTTTCAGCAGGGTTTCCACCAATCCCATGAGCAATCCACCCAACAGCGCGCCGGGAATGCTGCCGATGCCTCCCAGCACGGCCGCAATGAACGCCTTGATGCCGGGGATCAGCCCCATGAGCGGGTCCACCTGGTATCGCATCGCATCCACGACGCCCGCCACCGCCGCCAGCGCCGAGCCGAGCACAAATGTCATCGAGATGACGCGATTGGTATTGATCCCCATGAGCGACGCCGTATCCACCCGAAACGAAACCGCCCGCAGCGCCAGCCCCATTTTCGTCCTCAGCACGAACCAGCTCAGCACCGCCATCATCGCCAGGCAAAGGCCCATGCTGATCAAATCCAGATTGGTTACCACCACCGGCGCTTTTTCCGACCCCACGGCCCAGCTCAGCGCCGGTCGGATGGGAAGCAGTTCCGGCAGAATTCGCGGCGTCGCGCCGAACACCAGCCGGTTCTGAAAAAGATTTTCCAGCAGCAGCGAAACTCCGATGGCCGTAATCAGCGCCACCAGCCGTGGTCGATGCCGCAGCGGCCGATAGCACAAATACTCAATCACAAACCCCAAAATCGCGCATCCCCCCATCGCACCGAGAAAAATAACGGGAAGCGTCACCCAAATGGGCGACCGCGCCGCCACCGCCTTGACCGCCAATTCATACGCGATGACCGCCCCGACCATGTAAACGTCTCCATGCGCGAAATTGATCAGCTTCAGAACCCCGTACACCATGGTGTACCCCAGCGCAATCAGCGCGTAGACCGCCCCGATTGAAAGGCCGTTGATCAGTTCCTGAAGGAAAACGTGCATGCTTTGAAAAAGGCATTTGAGCCACGGATACAAATCAGATGCACACAGATGAAATACAAAAAAGCTTCGTTTTTTACTATTCTGTATTATCTGCGTGCATCTGATTTTTATCTGACTTCGGCGAGCTCAGTCGAGCCGTGGCTAAAAATGCATTTCCTTCAATCCGGCTGAATCGTGTCCGCAAGATGCGTCTTGCCGCCTTCGATTTCCAGAATCACGATCGGTTTTTTCGCGTTGTGATTTTTGTCGATGGTGATGCTGCCGCCGGCGCCAGGAAAATCTTTGGTCTGCGCGATCGCATCTCGCACCGCGTTCCGATCGACGGAGCCGGCCCGCTTGATCGCGTCGAACAACACCCGTGCCGCGTCGTATCCGGTGATTCCAAACGCATCGGGGACCTCGCCGTATTTCGCCTTGTAGGCCGCGATGAATTCCTGCACGCTCGGCCTCGGATCCTCCGGCGAATAGTGGTTCGTGAAGCAGCATCCCTCCGAATTGGCGTCCAGCGTCACGCCATCCCACCCATCCCCGCCGAAAAACGGCACATTAAATCCCAGGCTCCTCGCCTGACGCAGAATCAGATCGATCTCCGTGTAATATCCCGGCAAATAGACCGCATCCGGATTTTTCGATTGCATCCGCGTCAATTGGGCTTTGAATTCCTTGTCGCCGTCGCTGTACGTTTCCTCGGCCACGATCCGTCCGCCGGCCGCCTTGAAGGTATCCTCGAAAAACTGCGAGAGTTTTTTGCTGTAATCCGAATTGCTCGAACTGAAAACCGCGACGCGTTTCCATCCCTTGCGCAGGGCGAACTTCGCGCCGACCGAGCCCTGAAAATCATCGGTGAAGCAGACCCGGAAGACGTATTTGCGCCCCTTGGTCACATCCGGATTGGTGCTGGAAGGCGAGATCATCGGTACCCCCGCTTGCTCGCACACGCCGCCGCCGGCCAGGCTCCGCGTGCTCGCCACCTCGCCCAGCACCGCCACCACGTTGTCACGGTCGATCAGTTTCTTCACCACCGAAACGGCTTCGTCCTGATTCCCCTCGTCATCCTCCGTCACGAGCCGCACCTGCTTGCCCAGCAACCCCCCATGGGCATTGACATCATCCACCGCCAGCATGATCCCATTGTGCGTTCCCTGCCCGAATACCGCGTTGGAACCGCTGAGCGAGCCGTATTCGCCTATGACAATTTCATTTGATTCCCCGGGCTGTTTCTTGCATCCGCCCAGACAGAGCATTGCAATCGTCGCCCAAATAGCCATCCATCGCATCAGGTTCTCCGGGTAATAGCGGGCCACGCCCCGGGGCGAAATGTAAATCCCCGCATCACCCGCCGCAAGCCGCGCGGGCAGGCCCAGGCCTGCACATCGTCATTTTCTGAACCGTTCCAGCAATGCGCTGACGGCTCCCAGCGCGCGGTCGAGAACTTCCGGACTTGGGACTGGGAATCGCAGGAAATTCTCGCCGGTGCGTTCGTCGCGGCGAATGAATGATAGACCGGACGGTCCGCCGCCGTTCCCGGCGGCGGCTTTCGGAGCCGCGCCAGAAGCGGCGGCCATCTGTTCCAGCATGGACAGTCCCGTTTGCAGCAGGCCGGACCAGAAATCCTCCTTGCGCTCGCTGGGGGTTGCCGCGGAGACCTCCGGACCACCCGCGCCGGCCGTTGGCAGGTCGTCGCTTTCCGCTGCATCGACGTCAGACGTGCCCGCCGGCGGATCCTGCGCCGCCTGCGGCGGAATCGCGCCCGTCGCGTTTTGAACCGTGTCCATGAAGCGCGTGAGCCGGCTGCCGCCCAGAAAAACTTCCTTCTCCCCGCCGTCCAGCGCACCGGCAAACAGGGACTTCTTGAATTTCAGAATCGAGAGCATTCCCTCCTCGATCGTTCCCTGGGCGACGAAATTGACGACTCGCACCGGCTGACGCTGGCCCAGTCGATGCACGCGTCCGATCCGCTGTTCCAGCACCGCCGGATTCCAGGGGAGGTCCATGTTGACCACCACGGAGGCATGTTGGAGATTCAGTCCGACGCCGCCGGCGTCGGTCGCGAGAAATGCCCTGCAACGGCCGTCCTCGCGGAAACGATCCACCAGATTTTTTCGTTGCGGGCTCGGAACCCCGCCGTGGAACATGACGTGTTCCCATTGCCTCCGCTCCAGCCGCCGAGCCAGCAATTCGTGCATTCGCAGCCATTGGCTGAAAATCACCACCTTGGTCTGCGGCTGTTCCAGCATCTCATCCAGGAGCGTCGCCAACTCATCGGCCTTCACGCCGAAATCAGTCTTGTGATCGAGCAGATAGGTGCTGTCGCAACTCATTCGCATGTTCTGGAGGCAAATCATCAGTCGCCGCTGATCGGCCTCGGACAGATAGTGAGATCGCCGCCACTTTTGCACGATGCGGGCAACGGCTTCCCGGTTCTCCTCGTGGTGCGTCATTTGCTGCGGCGTCATCGGCACGAACAGGTGCTTGTCCAGCCGCTCGGGAAGCTGATTCAGAACCTGATCCTTTTTCCGGCGGATAAGAATCGGCGCCAGCGTCTTTCCTATTGAATCCAAACTCTTGTAACCCACCACCCGCCCCGTTTCGGGATCGTGGATTTGATGTTCGGCCAGGAACCGGAACGTCGGGCCCAGGCGATGCTGATCCACGAACTGGACAATCGACACCAATTCCTCCAGCCGGTTTTCCAGCGGAGTGCCGGTTAAGACAATCGCGTATGGGGAGGCGAGCCGTTTGACGTTGCGGGCAGCCCGCGTGTTCCAGTTTTTGATGCGCTGGGCTTCGTCCAGAATCACCAGGTCGGGCGACCAGGTGGAGATCAAATCGAGATCGCGGTGGATCGTGTCATAGTTGGTGATCTTATAAAAGGCGTCGGCGGCGAAGAGCTGCTGCCGCCGGGGACGCAAGCCGCCGATGACCTGCGTCGATCGATCGGCGAATTTCGCGATTTCCCGCTCCCACTGATGCTTCAGGGAAGTCGGACAAACGATCAGCACGCGTTCCACGCCGAAGTGCCGGGCCATGATTTCAACGGCGGCGATGGCCTGAATGGTCTTTCCCAGACCCATTTCGTCGGCGATCAGGCAGCGGCCCGCGGCGGCGGCGAACAAGGCGCCGCTGCGCTGGTAATCGTAGAGCGGCACGCGCACCAATTTGTCGAAACCAGGACTGCGAATGCCTTTGGGAAACGCCTCCTCCAACCGCCGTTGACGATGCTCTCGGTCGCGCAACTCCGCGATGAAGCCCAGTACGTCCTCGTGACATCGCACATCGTGGTCGATCTTCGCGGACTCCGAAAGAAAATGTTCGAATCGCGCAAACATCGCCGGCCGCAAATCGCCGCGCGCGTCGAAGTATTGCTCGGCCAGCCGCTCCAATTCACCCGGCAGGCGCTGTGCCTTGCGCAGGCGGACCTCCCGCTTGGCGCCATAGCGCAGATAAACTTCGCTGTGCGCCGGATGGAATCCATCTCGCAGCGCCGCGTCTGCACCGGGCCGGCGCCGAAGTTTTGCAAGAACGAATTCGACGTGCTTACACGTGCCCAGCGTGTTGGTGATGAAATCGGGGCATGAGCAGAAATTGTCGGCCAAGTCGCCCCCCCGGATCGCCACCCGGTACGTGCTGCCGCTCTGAGGATTGGTGACGTGAAAATCGGAGAAGACTGGCTCCTCACCAGGGTTCTTCAACTTGAATTTTTGCTCGCGTCCAAACTGTTGCCGAAGCGCGATCTGCCACGCGTCCAGCGTCATGTTCTCCGGCTGATGCAGCCGCGACAGCTTTGCTGCCGCCGATCTTCGGCGCTTGCGCTTCGGTTCGACTTTCTTTACCGTGGAACGTGTCATTCAGGCCGAGTCTTTTAACCCTCCTTAGCGCCAAGGGCAAACCCCGTCACGATCGGGACGCGTCCATATTGCGGCCCAAGCCTGCGATGCGTTACATTCCCGACATGACAAACGGATTTCTCGCTCGAGGCAAAGTCACCCAGACCAAGGATTCCCTGATCGTCTTCCAACCTTCCGACACCAACTACGAATTGCACCTTCAGACCGTCCGGCCCTACACCGGCCCGATCGGCCAACTCATCGACGCCCGAATCCGAGCCAAGGCCGCGAAGGTCTACACCGTTCCGAGCGGTGGGGGGTTCATCTCTCCTCTATTCGGCCCACCAAGAACCATTCAGGGCCGCGCCCTACAACTCGACGACAAGACGGTCGTGATCCGAGCCGGCGTGCCTATCTCCGTGGAACTGCCCAAGGCAGACTCTGCCGTTGACCTCACCGATGGTCCACTTACCGTGGGTTCCCTCGTCAATGCCGTCGCCCTGCCCGGTGCGACGTTTGAATTCATCCCCTCTAGCTATAAATAACCATTCTCCTGTTAAATTAGGTAAAATAAATCCCGCTTTTGGCTGAAAAACGTCTTCCCCGCACAATGCGTAATATTTGCCCAGTTTAACGTAAATCTCGCACTTGGCGTGTAAGTTGGTCTAAAACTAGCCGCGCAGTCTGCTTTTTCGCGCTTTGTGGTTGAGTTTTGCTATTGAACTGTCGCGGCGGTTTTTCGGATACTGTCTAAGTGACGGGGTAGGGAAAAAGGAGAAACGCTTCGTCGCAGTGAGTGAACGTCGCGACGGTTTTCAGGTCTCCGGCTCAATTAAGAGGTCCCGGCCGAACGTGGGTGAGGCCGGGGCCTTTTTTATTTCCATCGTCGATGCCGCAATCGGGTACCCGGACCCTCGGCGCTCGAATTGACAGCCATACTTTAATAGGTCTAATCCCTCTGGCGTCGCTTCCATCGCAGGAGTGGCGGAATTGGCAGACGCGCAGGACTTAGGATCCTGTACCGAAAGGTGTAGGGGTTCGACTCCCCTCTCCTGCATTTTTTTGGGCCCATGAAACACTCGCTCCAATCCGGCCATCTCCGCCGCGCCGTTTTACTGATCCTGGCCACCGCCGCGCCGGCGTGCCCGGCCCGCGCGGACACCGTTTCCATCCGCTATCCCAATCAGCCCGCTTCCGTTGCGCCCACCGTTTACGGCGACGTCAAGATCACCAACATCCTCGATGGTCGAATCGTCTTCACAACCGCCCTCGGCAACAGCGTGGACAAGGACCTGGGTTCGGTCGTCGATATCTCCATCGATGATGAACCGGACTTCGACCAGGCCATACGAGATTATGCCGCCAATCATTTCGATCGCGCCGTCGACGGATTCGATCAGACGATTCAGAAGACCGACAAAACCTGGCTCAAGACTTATTGCCAGCCGCTGATGACCAATGCCGCCAACAAGGCCGGACGGTTCGACAAGGCCGTCGAAGGTTACATCAGCCTCGTCTTGAACCAGCCCACCATCGCCGGCCAATATCGCCCGACCGTTCCCCAGCCCGGCTCTCCCTATCTCGACGGCGCGGCCGCGGCACTCTCCGCCGCCGCCGCCGACACTTCAGGCCAGACCCCGCAGCAACAGTCGGCGCTGCTGTCCCTGCTTCTGGAAGTCGATCGCGCCCGCAATGACACCGCGGCCATCGACGCGGTCGCAACCCGTCTGTCCAAAGTGGTCGGCAATTCTGACAATCCCACCGCCAATCTCGCTTCGGTGGCGCTGGCCGATGCCAAGCTCAGCGAAGCCGCCGCCGCACTGGCTCGGAAGAATTATGACCAGGCCGCCGCTATGATTGACGGTTCGGCCGGACTTTTTGTCGATCCGCGTCGCCAGGCTGATGCGCTGTATATTCTCGCGCAGGCTCGCGACGGTCAGGCCGGATCGAAAAACGATCCCAACGCCTGGCGCGATGCCGCGATCGCGTATATGCGCGTTGTCGCCAATTTCAAGGATACCGCCGGCGCCCCGCACGTTGCCGATTCGCTTGTAAGGACCGCGGCGATTCTTGAAACACAATTGAATCAGCCGGCCGAGGCGTTGCAGATGGATCTCAGCATTCAGAAACAGTTTCCCCACGGCAGTGCCGCCGAAGCGGCTGCCGCGCAGGCCGCAAGGCTTCAGGCCGCCGGCGTCAAACCAGGTTGAAAGGCTCCGTTCATGATCAAGTGGATTCGAAAAAATGAGAAGAAAGTCATGGCCCTCTTCGCCGTGGTCCTGATGGTCATGTTCGTCAAGGGTCTCGTGCCCAACACCCAGACCAACAATAACACCGCCCACCCCGTCGCCACCCTTGCCGGGACAAAGATTTCACAATCCCAACTCAGTTTGTTCAACGAGGAATGGCAATATATTAAGACCCTTCGCTTCGTCAATCCCAATAATCCCGACGAGGAGCCCAAGCCGCTGGTGTATGCAATTCTCGGCCCCGAGTTGTACGGTCAGATCAATCAGAGCCAGAACTCCAATCAGACTTCCCCGCTATTTTTTCTCCTGGTCCAGGAAGCTCGCCGCCAGGGAATTGTCGTCAGTTCGGAAGAATTGCAGACGTTCGTGAACAGCTACGTTCAGCCCCTTCCCGCCGCCGGCACCGATGACCGCGATCGCCTCGAAGAAGCGGTGAACGACTGCCTCATGATCAACCGCATGATTCAGCGGAACGACAACGTCATCAAAATCTCCCGTCCCTATCAGCAACTGACTCTTGCCCGCACCCAGCAGGATTTGTCCGTGAAAGTCGTTCCCATCCTGGCCAGCAGCTTTCTCAGCCAGATTGCCGCGCCCACCGAGGCCGATATTCGCAAGCAATTCGAACAGTACAGCGACCGCATCGTCGCCGACCTTGGAAGATTCCCCAGCCAGTTCGGCCAGCGGTCCGACCCGCTTGGATTCGGTTATAGAGTTCCCAATCGCGTGCAGGTTCAATACATCGGTCTGAGCCATTCGGATGTGCATGATGCGGCCGTCGCATCGAAGAGCAAGGAAGACTGGTACATCGCCGCCTACGGCGAATTCAAAGCCAACCGCGAGGACTACGACAGCCAGCCGCTTGCGCCGACCACTCAGCCGGTCCAGCCTCTGGGTCCAAGCACCCATCCATCCCAGGCTAATCCGTCTGAACCAGCGCCGCGCAAGCTCGACAACCTCGACGACGATTTCGCTCTGCATGCGCAATTGGTCCTCGATGAACTCTACAACCGCGAAGCCCAGACCCTGCAGGATACGATCCTCAAGCAGATCACCGAGAAATTGAATTCCGGTTTTGGCTCATACCGCGACGCGATGGCCAGCGGCTCCGCCAAGGATCTAAAAGGGCCCGCTGCCGAGTATCTTTCCTACAAGTTCATCGAAGACCTCGCTGATTCTATCCGTTCGCAGTATGGCGTGAACCCCATCCTTGGAAACGTCGAGCAGCTCAAAACCGCCGATCAGCTTTCCCAGATCGAAGGCATCGGCAAATCCATCTGCAACCAGCAAGTGGGCTTCCCTGGATATGCCACGCAGTTGTTCCAGCCCTGGCTCACCGATCAGGAGAAGAATTCCCAGTTCGCCGCGTTGGCAATCGCTCAATGGCAACCGTCTAACACGCTGCAAGACGCGGATAATAACGTCTACGTCTTCCGCATCAGCGGCAACGATCCCGCACACACACCGGCCCTGGCCGATGTGAAAGACCAGGTCATCAGCGATTGGAAAATAAGCGCCGCGTATGACAAAGCGGTGGAAGCCGCCTACGTGCTGCTCTCCAGCGCGCAGACGCATGGTCTGGATGCCGCCGCCGCCGCCGCCAAACGTTCCGCACCGATCGTCACCGACCTGTTCAACCCCCAGTTGATCGTGACGGGCCAGGCAGCACCAACGATCTCTCCGCTGAATTTGCGGCCCGATTCAGCGCGCGAACTGGCCGAGGCCGCCCAGCGGCTCCTGACCACGTCGCCCGGTTGGGGCGGACGTCCCCACCTCCTGGCCGATTTGTACGCCGATCGCATTGTGGCGGTCATCGAGCTTCACGAGGCAAAGCCGGTCTGGGATCCCCAGGACAAGTCGCGGTTAACAATGGCGATCATGGCAAAGCTGCGGCAGGAACTGAGCCTTCCACTGGACGAGCAGCTATGCACGGTGCAGGCCGTTTCCGATCGCTTGAACTATCAGCCGGCGACCGAATCCAAGTCCGCCCAATAGTCCTGACGCCATTGTCTTGACAAGGAGACCCGCTCAGCTAGTTTACGCCGCATTCACCAGCGCCATTAGCTCAATTGGCAGAGCAGCTGACTCTTAATCAGCGGGTTGTAGGTTCAAGTCCTACATGGCGCATTTCGGCATCTTCGGCACTCTTGGACGACGAGTGACATTTCCCCGCAGAAACCAAGGCATTTCGTGATCGAACCGCAACAGACTCCATGACAACCTTGGACACCGATTGATCCGTTTTGACTGCCGGCGCTGTGCAGTTTTCTGTGCAGTGCGCATCGTCCGTCCCCGTAGCGGTCCGCAACGACACCTCGCCAGTCACACCAAACCGCGGCAAAGCCTCCAACGCATCCGAACACAGAGATCATTTCCTGACCCGTTGTCCCCTGGTTCGCGGCCGGCCACCCTTTTTGGAACGATGGATACTCGGCGTTTTGGACAAGTTCGCCTGCGGTGGAATCGGCTGACCAGAGTCACCCGCCGGCAAGGCTGATCAGGTGCCTTGAGCAATGGCCGCCGGACCAGTTGAAATGGGCAAGTCCGGCCTCTTTAGCGCAATGGGTCAGCGGGCAAAACGCCTACAATATCGTCACATATTGATGACATTTGGCTGGCAATTCTTCGGTTTTGGATTAAGATTTTCCAGATCAGTTCGCTACATTTGCCGGCGTGCTCGTGGGGCGCCATGTCCGGTGTTTTCGGCTTGAGGTTTGTTTTTTATCTCAATGCAATTGATGTAACGAGCGATTGACCAAGGTCGCAATGGCGGAGTCGAAGGAGAAAGCCCTGCACACTCCGATGGTGGGAGAACATCCGACCATGAGGCGGTTGCGCGAACTGGTCGTCGCCGTGGGACGGCGGGAATGCACGGCGCTCATTCGGGGTGAAAGCGGCACCGGCAAGGAATTGCTGGCGAGGCGGATTCATCTGGCCGGCCCCCGCGCGACCGGGCCGTTTGTTCCCGTCGATTGCTCAACGCTCCGCGACTCCCTGCTGGAATCCCAGCTCTTCGGCCATGTTCGCGGCGCGTTTACCGGCGCCGCGTGCAACACCCTGGGATTTTTCCGTGCCGCGGACGGGGGAACCATTTTTCTCGACGAAATCGGCGAGCTTTTGCCGGAAGCGCAGGCTCGATTGCTCCGATGCCTGCAGGAACGCGCGGTGGTCCCGCTGGGAACATTTCGCGCGATCCCCGTCAATGTGCGGATCATTGCGGCGACGCATCGTCCGTTGGCGGAAATGGTCCGGCAGGACGCGTTTCGAATCGATTTGTATTTCCGTCTCAACGTGGTGGCTCTGGAAATCCCTCCGCTTCGGAATCGCAAGGAGGACATTCCGCTCCTGGCCGAGCAATTTCTCGCCGACATGGCCCGAATCTATGACGAACCGACTCACAAAATCTCACCGGCCGCGATGAAGCAATTGACCGAATATGACTGGCCCGGCAATGTCCGCGAACTGCGGAACGTCCTGGAGCGTGCCTGCGCCCTGACTCAAAATGCGACCCTGACCGTCGAAGACCTGCCGTCGGAGGTGACGACCCAGTCGGCTGAATCCGCCCCCACCGTCGCCAAGGCGATCGTCTCCCTTGCAGAATCGGAGCGACAAGTGATCGCATCGGCCCTGCGCGCCAACGGCGGCAACCAATCCCGGACGGCGCTGGCCCTGCAAGTCGAGCGTCATCGGCTCTGCCGCATGATTCGCCGGCATGGGCTGCAATCCCTTCTTCATTGATTCTCTTGCCCCCGCGGCTACTCCAAGCGCCGTCTCCACCCCATCGGCTGGAACGAAACATGCCACGTGGTACGCCGCGCTCCAGCGGGGCGTAACTCCTTTCGCACTCTCGGCATCAAACGAATGCCTGGAACAAAACATTCCAAAATCGCCCGTTTTTCACCCCGTGGCGTCGGTGTCGAAATTCCATCGCAACTCCGCAACTGCAAACCGATTGCGGGAAAAATATCGCTTCACCGGCCGCGGGCGCGCCGTTCGCCTTGAGGGAGTTATTCGTTTCTCGTTGAACGCACTTTGAACCGGTCGTCAATGAGCTAAGCGCCCGGCCGTTGCGGTTCATCCGCACAGTTGAATCCGCGCAGGGCGACCGGCGAATTTGAAGCGCAACGTTTTGCCGGCGCGTGCCGGCGGAACAGGACGGATCGTCCCCTTTTTGGATAGGAGAAATTTATGAGCAAGCAACAAGCCATATTGGAAACCCTGCTGGGAGCGGCGGAACTGACCGGCGATCGAATGGTCGCCAACGGCATTCGCAACGAACTGTTCAAAATAATCCACTCGCACGAAGCAGACGGCTACCAACGGCTTGCTCGTGCGGCTTCGCAGCCCAGGCGTCCACACAGCAAAGCCGCTTAAATCCGAAAGTGCGCAGCGGCTGTTTTGGCATCGGCTGTGATTGATTCAGACGTCGCCGTTGGACGTTTTCAACTGGAGTTCACCGTGACCGACAAAACATCAGTAAACGTCATGACGCTGGTAGGCGACGCGCAGCCGTGCAAGGATCCGCTCTGGAGCGAAATCGATGCACTGCCCGCGCCGCCGGGATTTTGCTGGCGATTTGTGCCGGACGGTGCGTTCGCGGTTCAGTTCCGTTCGATTTTGCGAATGGACGCCCGCGCCGTGGTGGTGTGGATTGGCGCAAACGACGCGATTGATCGGGCCGCGAAGCTGATTAGCCGCCTTTTGGGAGCCGGGCTCCCCATCGTGATTGCCATCGCCGAAGTGCACGACCCCCGGAACGAATCCGTGCTGCGCCAGGCGGGCGCTTTGTATATCTGTGCCAACGAGGCCGAGCAGCGGCTGGGCCAGGTGCTGGAGTCAATCCTCATCGGTCCCGCTCCCCCTTCAACCGGTGTGGAAACGATTGAGTCTACGCGGAAGATCAAAATGGATGCGGGCTAAGACTTTGAAGTGACTCAGCCCGCAATTGTGGCGGACCGTTCTTCGAATCGAGAACAAAAAAGGAATTACTACCATGAAACCAACAAGAAACATTCTGATCGCGTTCCTGGCATTTTCTCCCGCCGCAGCGGTCGCGCAAACGTATACCGTGAACGTCGACGCCGACAACGATTACGCCCTGTATACCGGCAACGGAACCGCGGCCACGACGTTCTATGGCAATCAGTATAATTCTCTGGGCAGCCAACTCCGCGTCGCCCAGTCCTACAACGTCACGTTGAGTGCCGCCGATCCGTACATCTACATCGCCGCGTGGAGCGACACCAGCGACGCGCAAGGACTTTTGGCGGATATCGATTCCTACACGACGGGCAATGTTCTGCTCGGCAGCGGATCGATCGGAGCCGGACAGTGGCAGGTAGCCGCCACCGGCATGTCACTTCCAGCCAGCGCCCCGCCACCGGCTGTGTACTTCGGCGACCCTGGCATGGCCAGCGCCATCGCCGCCGCCAACAACTCCACCGACCCTTCCGGCGGATGGGTCACCCCCACCGATTACGCCACCTACGATAACGCCCAGGGCGGCGTCTATACCTCAATCAACGGCTCCCCGGGCATCGTCGTCCCGCAAATCGCGCCCACTTCCGAGTGGATGTGGTACGAAATCCCCGGCACCGGCGGCGGCGATGTTCCCTTCGCCCCGGGTCTCAACGAAGATGAATATCTCATCTTCCGCATCCCCGCCACCGCCGTGCCCGAACCGGCATCCTCCGGCCTGATCCTGGCCTCGGGAATCGGCATGCTGGCAATGCGAAGGCGCAAAACCGCTTGAAAGGTCAAAACACCTGCGCGAGCCAACGTCGTTCGCCTGCACTCGTAGATCCCAAACTTATAGGAGATTCCCATGACAACCTACACTCTTCAAACGCGCTCGATTGGAATTACAACAATTGGACTTTTAACCTCTCTCGGCATCGGATCGTTCGCTTTGGCCGGTCCGCTGCCGGGCGAAGTGCTGAAGTTCCAGCAGTTGCCGCTCGGCGACCTGCTGACAAATCCAAACTCCCAGTTCCCGGGGCATGACGAACTCAGCACCGCTTCCTTTAATCCCTCGGCGGGGAGCTTTAGCGGCACCTTTGCGGCCGACGATTTTTCAGACAACATCACCAGCCCGATCGTCGATGTCCAGTGGTGGGGTTCGTATCTCCCCAGCACCGCCGCGCCTGGTCAGGTTCAGCACTTCCTTATCTCGTTTGAATCAAACGTTCCGCCCACCTCGGCGTCAGGTTTCAGCCAGCCCGGCACATCGTTGAGTTCAGAAGTCGTCACTCTTGGCGCGCTGACCCCCGGTGCGGGAACGTTCACCGAGACGCCCGAGCCTTCCGTTGCCGGAGGCCCCGACGGGCAGCTTTACGAATACAACGCCGAGTTGGCGAATCCCTTTCCTGAACAGGCGGGTACGACTTACTGGCTGAAAATCGTCGCGCTGACCACTCCGGCTCAGCAGGGTCTGCAATGGGGATGGCACAACCGTGATTACACGATTGCCGATCCATACGCCGCTGCTCCGGGCGACCTGAACATCGGCCCCAACGATATTGGGCAGCCGGTGTATCACTACATGGATGATGCCGTCACCGGAGACGTCACGTACCTGCCGAATGCCGTCGGCGCCAAGGATCTGATTGAAACCAATATGAGCCCGCTGCTCTACAGCACCAACCCCACCGTCGATGGCTTTGGCGCGACGGGTGTGATACCGCCTTCGGAAGACCTCGCATTTTCTCTCTACTACAACAACGTTCCCGAGCCCGTTGGATTGCCGCTGCTGGCCGGGGGTCTTTTCCTCCTTCGCCGGCAACGGCGAACCGCTTGAATGCTACTTCCGGGAGAACGCGGGCCACGCCGCGCCGCGAGGCCCGGTAACAATTGCTGTCCCTATACATTTGGAACGGGAAAAATATGCTTTCGAAAAAACTATCAACCATCGTAATCCCCGCTATCGCCCTGGCCCTGTTGACCTGCGGCATGGCTCAGGCGAATCTGGTGACTAACGGCGGCTTCGACTTCTATACCGGCACTGCTCCGAAGGGCTATTTCAGCGTTGTTCTGCCCACCGACTGGACCGGCTACTTTTTCGATACGATCGACGCCCCCGGCACGGCGGATGATCCCTCGTCGCCCGGCCTGTACGTCTATGCTGGTTTTCCCGCCACCAGCCCGCAGGGCGGCAATTTCGTCCAGGCGGATAGCACTCCCACCTTGTCGGGCCCGATCACGCAGACGATCTCTGGCCTGACTGTCGGGCAGAGTTACAATCTGTCGTTCTATCAGGCGGCCGGGCAGGAGTACCTGGCTACAGGCGCCACAACAGACCAATGGGAGGTCACCTTTGGAAGCGATACGCAGTATTCGACTCTTATGACCCTTGCGTCGGCTGGTCAATACCCCTGGAACCTGCAAACGATGTCGTTCACTGCCAGCAGCGCGTCCGAATTACTGAGCTTTATCGCGGTCGGCACCGGGGGAGATCCGCCGCAGATCTTTCTCGATGGCGTAGACATGGAGTCGAGCGTGCCCGAACCGTCCGCCCTCATGTTGCTTGCTGGCGTCGGCGCGGTTATCGGTATGGGCAGAGTGGGCCGCCGTCTGCGTGCGAATCGAGCCGGCGCGGCCGCGTAAACAAGTGCGCTCAATCTTTCCCCCTCTCCCAGCGCGCCGGGAGAGGGGATGAGGGCCAAATCCAAGGATCGCCAGCATGGCCGCTCAATTCCACGCAATGCTGATTACGATTCTCCGCCTCTGCGCTTGGCTGGCGACTCTGGTCGTGATCTTCGTTCCCCTTGAGCATCTCTTCGCCATCCGTCCGAAAAAAATCCTCCGCAAAGGAATCGGCTCCGATCTGGGCTACTTTTTCATCAGTAGCCTTGTGCCCATCGCCGTCCTCGGCGCTCCAATCGGTGCGCTGGCCTGGATCATCCACCGTGCCGTTCCGAATCATTTCCTGGAATTCACCGCATCCTGGCCGCTCTGGCTCAAAGCAATCGTCGCCCTGATCGCCGCCGAAGTCGGCTACTACTGGGGACATCGCCTCAGCCACGAAATTCCCTTTCTCTGGCGTTTCCATTCCATCCATCACAGTGCCGAGGAAGTCGATTTTTTGGTCAACACCCGTGCCCATCCGGTGGACCTGGTCTTCGGGCGTTTCTGCGCCCTGGTCCCCATCTACCTCCTGGGCTTGGGCGGCCCCAAAGTCCCCTCCGGCACTCTGGTCCCTGTCCTGGCCACATTGATCACCACAACCTGGGGCTTTTTCATCCATGCCAACCTCCGCTGGCGCTTCGGCCCACTCGAATGGATTGTCTCCACCCCCGCCTTCCACCACTGGCACCACACTCTCTCCGGCCCCATTAACCGCAACTACGCCTCCACCCTCCCCTGGCTCGACCGAATCTTCGGCACCCATTACCTCCCCAAGGAATGGCCCACCGCCTACGGCACCGAAGATAAACTCCCCGATTCCCTCACCGACCAATTCTTCTATCCCCTGCACAAACCCACTCCAACTGCCAAGCCCACCCCTGCTTCCGAGTGACAGAATTTCAACTCCATCGCGATCAGAAGAGGTTCATCCTTCCGATCGCGCGAGGATTTCGAGGCCTTTCAGCGATGTCTCGTCGATACGCAATAACAAACGCCGATGCCCTGCGCCACTCAGCTCGCGAGTTGAGAGCATAGCAATCCTGTCGTGGGCCGCGAAAAACACCGTGCGCGATGTTTGAAAACTCGTAAACAGTTCACGTCACGTTCAATTCTCCCAGCAGGTTCCGGCGGTGCGAGAGCTTCGAATTGATGGTGCGAGCCGCAAACCGCCGTTTAGTCTTCGATCGCAGTCAGCCTATTTCACCAGGCGAGCGACTGACGCATAGCGTGATGATCCTCAGATGAAATCGGAGGACCAAGACAGGCCCCATTCCGCCCCTTTAATCGTTCCTTGGAGGACTGATCCATGCGTCTTCCAAAACGCTTGACTTTCGTCACAACCGCTTTGAATTGGCCGCGATATTTTGTTCAGGGGCTTTAAGTGCGTTGTGAGTCGTCTCAAGCTTAGCGATAAAAGGTTTGACCCGACGCCGCCTCAACCCGAGGGGAATGTATAAAACATCGTTACCGAGCTCGTCTGAAATGACAATGCGCCCCAGCGGGATAATGGATAAGAACGCAAATAAGGACCAGCCGATCGCTTGGACCCAAAGAAATATGTTTAAAAAGCTTGCCGTCCAGGAAAAAAATGAAAGGAATAATAAAATCCCTACGGTATCCATCGTAAGCCATAGGAAGGCCTCACCACGTATACGCCACTCGCAACGCCCTGGGAACTTTAGCGACTTTATAGGACACTTTGTTACCGAGCGGGCACTGTAGTACTTAACGTCACACAGAAGCATGTCCTCATTGTGGATTACGAATCGACTCACGCCGGAAAGCTGTTTGAAGACATACGTCGATGTTTCACGGTTTGGCATCAAAATAAATGGAAAAGGTGCATAAGTCACGGGCGTGGGTTATAGCCCGGTTCTGGATTCGCACGTCAATATGGACTGCCCACCGTTCGTGGGGAAGCCCAAACCGTTGGTTCAAGTCCGGAGCGCTTCATGTCTTGTCAGTTCGACCCGCGCGATTTCACTGGCGGCGCCAACTCGACGGTGCACGACATCAGCCTGGGCTGCAACTACTACTTTTACGGCCACCGCGCCAGATTTACCGGCGCCGCGTCCTATCTCCCCAACGGTTCCCCAGTAGCCAGCTCGATCCGCGACCCGCTGACCGGCCATCGCGGCAACGAACTTATGTTGCAAGTGCAATTTCAGTTGATGCTTTGACCCATTTGCGTTGTCAGGTTTCTCACCGCGCAATCGCAGGGGTCAATACCACACATTCAAAATCAGCGTGGGCTCTTTCAGCTTTCCATCCCATAGTCCGATGGTGCTTGTGGTGAATTTCACCTCGACGTCGGGATGTTGTTCCAGCCAGTCGTTGATCGTCTGATCGAGATATTCCACGCCTTGCTCGCTGAGTCGGCAATGGAATGTCCGCATGCGCACGGCGCCGTTCTTGTTCATGTTGGTCGGGCGCTTGTAGGTGTGCGCGGCCAGCCCGGTGACCGATGAGATTCCATGAATCTTGCTCTTGGGCGCTTCGGCAGTGGGGGGTTTGTCATCGGCAACCAGCGCCAACGGCTCCTCCGCCACCATGGGCCGGGCCGGCGTCATCGGCATTCCGATCCCGGGCGACGGCGGCCTTAATCCAGGCGCGCTCGGTGCGGTGGCAATTCCACGGCTCGGTTGTGAAATCGGTTGTGAATTAGACGGTGTCCCCTGCATCCCCTGCCCGATGCCAGTACGTCCCTCATTCATGACTGCCTCCCATTATGTAACTAACGCCCCCCTCAGAGTTGATCGCAAAATTATACCACGTCCCGCAGCAGTTGCCAGTGCGAATCACAAATAGAAGGGGTCTGACTGATCTTTGTGGTCCTTAAGCGGCACGGGCATTCCAATAACTGTCCCACAGATCGCTGTACTGCAAACAACGCAAACTGCCCATCCGTTCGGCTCGACGCGGCAACCACCGGGCACTGTTCAGTTTTAGCC
>DATAWP010000026.1:0-4290 GCA_036267155.1 Tepidisphaeraceae bacterium | reverse complement strand
TGTCGACCGAACGATTCCCAAATCAATAGGCACGAGGACATCCCAGGCGACATTGCCGGCAGAAGATTATATTTTTTGTTGACACTTGACAGGTTAACGTAGTAACAACACGCAGCTTGGTGGGAGGGGCTCATGGGGATGAGCCGTTATGCACCGGCGTGCGTCCACGTATGCCGAATCCAGCCGTCCGTTTCCAGGGAGGTTCCGATGAGATGGAATTGGGGCCTGCGTATCTTCGTTCTTGCCGCGTTTTGCCTTTGCTCCGCACACGTTCTCTTCGCACAAGCCAACGCACAGCTGACGGGCACGGTAACGGACCCGAGCGGCGCCGTGGTGGCCAAGGTGCCGATCACGCTGCGCGACGTCGGAACCAACGTGACATACTCGGCGGCGTCGAACGACAACGGATTCTATGCGATCGCCAACCTGCCGCCGGGTACGTATGAGTTGAAGGCGTCGTTCAGCGGATTTTCCCCCTACACGCAAACCGGCATCGTGCTGACCGTGGGCGAGAGCGGGACGGCCAACGTCGCGTTAGAACTTGCCGGCCAAGGCGAGAAGGTTGTGGTCACGACCCAAGTGCCGACCATCGAGCCCACGAAGACTGAGATCAGCCAGGTCGTCAACGCTCAGCAGATCCAATCGCTGCCGATCAGCGGCCGTCTGTTCACGGATTTTGCCCTCCTGACGCCGGGCGTGGCCACAAGCCGCACCAGCCTTGGAACCACGTTTACCGAGTTCGAAACCACGCAGATTTCCTTTGGCGGGATGCGTTCGTTCAGCAATGAGGTCACCGTGGACGGCGCCGACTTTGTCAACGAGCTGAGCGGCGTGCAGCGCGCGACTCCGCCGCAGGAAGCCGTGCAGGAATTCCGCGTGGTGAACAACAGCTTCGGCGCTGAGTACGGCCGGGCCCTCGGCGGGATCGTGAACGTGGTCACCAAGTCGGGCACGAATGACGTACACGGATCGGTGTACGATTATTTGCAGAACAGCGCTGCCGACGCGCGCTCACCGCTGCAGCATGCGCCCCTGCCTCACGAACTCCGGCAAAATCAGTTCGGAGGTACGATTGGCGGCCCCATCGTAAAAGACAAGACGTTCCTCTTCATGAATTACGAGGGCAAGCGACGCGCGGAATCTCCCACTTTCGCGCCCGACCTCTTCAACAACATCGGGAACGTGGATTTGGCCAAATCGTACCTGGGACTTTCCCCCGAGGGTTGCTATCTCGCCCCGGCGCGTTGCACGGCAGCGCCCGCGTCGTATCTCCAGGGCGTGCTGAAGACCGCAAACAACGACTACGGCTTCGTGCGGCTCGACCATCAGATCAGCACCAACAACCGCCTTGCGATCCGCTACAGCGTGGAGGATGCGCGCGATCTCGGCGAATTGATCGGCGACACGGAAGATGGCGGCGGCATCGGGACTCCGAGCGGCGGCCGGGGGCTCTTCGTCCGCGACCAATCCCTCTTTGGCACGGTGAGTTCGGTGCTGAGTCCGAACGTGGTGAACACGGCTCTCGTGCAGTACGCCCGGCGCCACTACAACTTTCCGGGGGAGACGGGCGAGCCGGACCTGAGCGTCGTCAACGACCTCGAGTTCGGTCACAACTTCGGCACCTACGATGCGATCTACGAGAGCCGCGTCGAGGGAGCGGATTCAGTGTCGTGGGTCAAGGGGAGCCACATCGCGAAGTTTGGCTTCGATGGCAACTACGTATGGGACCAAAACAACTATCCGGGCTTTGAACCGGAGCGGATACTATTCCCAAATCTTGCCTGCATGTTCTCGTTTGCCGACACTGTGGAAGCCATTAATACGGGCACCTACGGAGCGGTTCCCTCGACGGGCTGCCCTCTTCCATCCCAGGCGGATGGCGTGTCGTTCCTATACTGGGGCGTCGCCCTGCCCAGGGCTAATTGCCCCGGTCTGACTGTCTGCGCCAATGGGTTTTATAACGGCTACGTTCCCGCGCCCGCGACCGGATCCGGATTTGGCAGCGGCTGGCCAAATGCCTTTCCGACAAACATGTATTCCAACTTCGCGTACAAGTTGAACCATGGCTACTGGGGCATTTTTGCGCAGGATCAATGGCGCCTCACGCCCAAGCTGACGTTGAATTACGGCCTGCGGTGGGACGTCGAAACCGGACTCGGCAACGTGATTGACGCGGACTATCGGGCCTTCCAGCCTAGAATCGGCCTTGCTTGGTCGCCCGATGACAAAACGGTAGTCCGGGCCGGGTTCGGCATATTTTTCGACCGCAACAACATGACGTTTTTCTTCACCACCGGAAATCAGAAGACAGTTCCCGGATACTTCTGCGCCAACGGCGCGACGCCTGCCAGTTGCGTCGGAGTCCCGGGCGTAAATGTTCCGATGATCAATAAGGTAGCGGCGAATGGGGGCTGGCAGCTTTCCGCGCAGCCTGGGTATCCGGGCACGCCGGCGCTCCCCTGTGTGGCTCTTGGATTGCCAAATTCCGCTTGCAACAACCCAGCCGGTACGGGGACACTGAATACGGCCGCATTGACTGCGTACGGCATACTGGCCGGCGCTCCCTATTCCGCGGTGAGCCTTAGTGGCCCCTGCACTGCCGACCCGATCACGGGAGCCCCGACTGGCGCTTGCGGCGTCGGCTCCGGCGGTATACAGAAGAATGGCCGCTTGCCCTATGCGGAACAAGCCAGCCTCGAGATCGACCGCCAGATCGGCGGCGGCTTCACTCTGGACCTAGCCTACCTGTTTGTGGGAGCACACAAACTCGTCAGGGGGAACAACCTGAACGTCCCCTGCCCTCTCGGCACCTCCAAGCCCGACAATCCCTATGATGCACAGGGTCTGGTTAATCCGAATGGCAGCCTCACGCCGTGCAGCGGGGCGCCGACACTTGGACCGTTCGGCCTGGGCCCCTTCTTCGCCACTTTGGCTAATCCGTCCGGGTTGGAGTTTGGGGTACCAGCCGGGGTCGGTTCTCCTCCGACGGTCAGCGGCGGCCTGCTGGACTATAACAACAACGTCGCCAACTCGAACTACAACGGCTTCACGGTTACGGGAATCGAAAGGCTCGGCAAGTACTTCAACTTGACGGCCAACTACACGTATTCGCACGTGATCGACAACGGGAACTTCACAACGTTCATCAACCTGCCGCCGAACCAATTTGACTACTCTTCGGAGCGCGGCAACTCGAACCAGGACGTTCGGCACCACTTTGTTACGAACTTCACGGCGACGGCGCCCGAAGACAACTTCCTGCGGCACTTCCAGTTCAGCAGCATTATCACGCTGGAGTCGGGCCGTCCCTTTACGCTGTTCGCGGGTGAAAACACCTTCGGGGACGTTGCAGGCCTCAGCACGGACCGCGTAGGCGGCCCTCCTGTAACCGACACTGGCAACTGCGCCAGCGTGATGGACTGCAGCACGATCATCGGCAGGAACACCTATGTGGGCGATCCGCTGTACTCGTGGGATCTCCGTCTCTCCCGGTACTTCCAGATCACCGAACGACTGAAGCTCGATCTGGCCGTGGACGCCTTCAACATGCTGAATCGGGCCAACCTCGATGAAATCACTTCCGTCTATGGCTCGCCCGTCTTTTGCGGCAGCACGCCCGTCGTCCCGCGCCACTTCCACGACGGCATTACCCGGGCTATTCAAAGCGGCGCTGTCTCCTGCTCTGCGCAACAAGTCACGGCTGTTCAGGCTCCAGTGACGCCGGCGAATTCGGACCCGACGGGGCTCGCGTTCATCGAAGCCGGAGTTTTGCCGACCCTAATTCCGAACAATCCGAATCCGGTTTTCGGCGAGCCACGGACCGCATTCAATCCGCGGGAGTTCCAGTTCTCGGCGAAGTTCTCGTTCTAGGTGTACCGCAGGAAATCGGCGGTGCGGAGGGCGGGGCTCAGCGCCCTGCCCTTTTCGTTTCCAGCGCAGACGATAGCGATGCTCCCCCGCTACCGGCAAGGCCGGCGGAGCCTTTCCAGGCAGCACGGAGCGAGCACGGCCACTGTCGTTAGCAAGTTAAAATGTCCGGTTTTCGGAGCACACGATATGCCCGGTTTAAGGTCGATGAGCCTTCGCCGTCGCGGCTGTGGGAAAGTGGGAATCCCGCGTCTTGGGCGGGATTCCCAAGCGCAGTGGGAACCCTGCTTTGGGGTTTCCACGGAGCGGCTTTTCCATAGCCTTTCCCCGGCGATCCGATGCGCGCTCGTACGGCCATCCTTGCGCGTTGTATCGGCCCACGACATGCGGCCCGTACCGGATGCTCCAGGTTTCATCCAGATG